>JACMOT010000200.1 GCA_014377915.1 Tardiphaga sp. | reverse complement strand
CGAAATTGGCCGGGTTCTTGTCGAGCCCGACGCTGTACTGGCCCTGATCATTGTTCGACATCAAAAACACCAATGCGTTCAGATCGACGTTGGTTTTGCTCAGGCACCGCGTGATGAAGGACAGCGCGATTGCGCTGCCTCATATTGCGCCGGACCTACAAAAATCCAATCGATATCCACGGGAAGATCGCCACGATCATCAAGCCAACCAGCAGCGCCAGCAGGTAGCCGAGGATCGGCCGGATGCCTTCCGCCGGATCGACCCGGCCGATCGCGCACGCCGCGTAATAACCAACGCCGAATGGCGGCGCGAACAGGCCGATGCCCATCGCGAGGATGACCACCATCGCGTAATGCACCTCGTGCACGCCAACCAGGCGGGCAATCGGAAACAGCAGCGGCCCGAACAGCACGATCGCCGGGATGCCTTCCAGCACGCTGCCGAGGATCACGAAGGCGACGATCGACACCGCGATGAAGGTGGCGCCGCCGCCCGGCAACCCGGTCATGGCGGCGGCCAGCGCGCGCGAAAAGCCTGACTGCGTCAGCCCCCAGGCCATGCCGGTTGCGGTGCCGATGATCAGCAGGATGGCGCCGGACAGGCAGGCGGTGTCGACCAGCATCGGCATCAGCCGGCGCCAGTTGAACTGGCGATAGATCAGGATTCCGGCGATCAGCGCGTAGACGATGCCGATGGTCGAAACCTCGGTCGCGGTCGCAATGCCCTCGACAACGGCGAAGCGGATCACGAAGGGCAGTGCCAGCGCGGGCAGGGAGATGATGAAGGCCCGGCCGATCTCGCTTCGCGTCGCCCGCTTCACATGGCTGAGGTCCTCGCCGCGGTAGCGCCACCACACCAGCACTGAAAGCGTGAACGCCAGCACCACGCCTGGCAGCAGGCCGCCGGTGAACAGCGCCGAGATCGACACGCCAGTCACCGAACCAATGGTGATCAACACCAGGCTCGGCGGGATGGTTTCGGTCTGCGCGCCGGTCGCCGCGAGCAGAGCGACGAGATCGCCCGGCTTGGCGCCTCGCGCTTTCATCTCCGGAAACAGTACCGGCGCCACGGCCGCCATGTCGGCGGCCTTGGAGCCGGAGATGCCGGAAACCAGATACATGGCGCCGAGCAGCACGTAGTGCAGCCCGCCGCGGACATGGCCGAGCAGGCTGGCGAGAAACGCCACCATCGCACGCGCCATACCAGTCATCTCGATCAGCAGCCCGAGGAACACGAATAGCGGCACCGACAGCAGGATCAGATGGCTCATGCCCTCGTCCATGCGGCCGACCAGCACCATCATCGGCGTTTGCGTAGTCAGCGCCATGTAGCCGAAGATCGCCAGACCAAAGGCAAAGGCGATCGGCACGCCCGCGAACACACACATGCCGACAACGCCCACAAAGAAGATGATCAAATTGAGATTGCCAAGCTGGCGGAATACCGGCTGCGCCAGCCAGAACAGGCCGATGATCGCGACGACGGTCGCCAGTGCGGCGAACACAATGCGGACATTGCCAAAGCGCAGCAGCCGCAACAGCGCGAACAGCGACATCACGGTGATGCCGACCGGCAGCGCCGCGGCGCGAAACGAGTTGGCGATCTGCAGCGCCGGCGTGGTGATGTAGCTTTCCTCATAGGCGTATTCGTAGGACGGCACCACGATCATCAGCAGGAAAGCCAGAGCCGAGCAGGTGGCGATCATGTCGAGGAAGGCCCAGGTGGCCGGCTTGGCGGTCGCCACCAGCGCGGTCATCCGCATGTGCTCGCCGCGGCGGAACGCGACCGCGGAGCCGAGCATGGCCAGCCACAGGAACAGGATCGACGACAACTCGTCGGACCAGATCACCGGCCGGTGGAAGCCGTAGCGCGCGACCACGCCGATGAACAGGATGACGACCTCCGCCACCACCAGCAGCGCCGCCGGGATTTCAACCAGCAGGCCCAGTGCGTGCTCGAGCGACGACACCGCATTGCCACGGGAGAGGGGGCCCCTCTCCCGTAGCGGCGGCGCCGCATCGACGACGGAGATCTCATTCACGGTCATGTTCCAAGGCTTCTATACAAGGCTTCCTGTCGTCGATCAGCCGAGCTTGCCGACAGAACGCTCCAGCAGCGCCCAGGCTTCGTCGCCATATTTGCCCTGCCATTCCTTGTAGAAGCCGGCCGACTTCAGCTTGTCGCGGAAAGGCTCGGGCTTGAGGTCGTTAAAGACAAGCCCCTTGGATTCCAGCTCCTGGCGCAGTCCGGCATTGAGCTTGGCGACGTCCTCGCGCTCCTTCATGCCGGCGGCGTTGATATTCTTCGCCACGATGGTGCGTAGATCTTCCGGCAGCTTTTCCCAGGCGCGGCGGTTGGCCAGGAACCAGTAGCCGTCCCACATGTGGTTGGTCAGCGAGCAGTATTTCTGCACTTCGTAGAATTTGGCGGTGGAGATGATCGCCAGCGGATTTTCCTGGCCCTCGACCACCTTGGTCTGCATCGCCGAATAGACCTCGCTGATGTTGATGGAGGCCGGCGCGGAATCGAATGCCTTGAACATCGAGGTCCACAGCGGCGACACCGGCACGCGAATCTTGAAGCCCTTCAGATCGTCGGGGCTGGTGATCGGCCTGGTCGAGGAGGTGATCTCGCGAAAGCCATTGTCCCAGATCTTGTCCATCACCACCAGATTGGCCTTGGTGATTTCCTTGCGGATGAAGGCGCCGAGTTCGCCGTCCATGGCCTTCCAGACGGAGTCGTAATTCGGGAAGGCGAAGCCGATGCCGTTGATGGAGGCGGCCGGCACGAGCGTCGCCAGGATCAGGCCGGACAGCGTGAAGAACTCGACGCCGCCGGAGCGAATCTGGCTCAGCATGTCGGTGTCGGAGCCAAGCTGGTTGTTCGGAAACACCTGCAGGTCGACCCGGCCGTTGGTCTCGGCCTTGATCGCGCTCGACATCTCGCGGGCGCGGACGTTCATCGGATGGGTGTCGGGCAGGTTGTTGGCGTATTTGTAGACGAATTCCGCGCCCTGCGCGCGCGCCACAAAGGGCGCACCGACGCCGCCCAGCACGGTCGCGGCGGCCGATGCCTTCAACAATGTACGACGTGAAACGCTCATCTGATCTCTCCCTGCAACTTATTGTTTTTGTGAGCGCCATCCTACGGCGCCCTTGCCGTCTGGTCATCACGCTATCGACGGGCGGTCAAGCTTTTTCGGCCATGCGACCAAAGGCGTAGATCACACAGTGCGGTTTCGACAGCGTTGTCTTCGGGTTGCCATTGCGTCACAAGAACGAGTCGCCGGCGGCAAGACCGGCATCGGGAAAATTGGGACGCCATCATGCAAGAACCGGTCGCAAGGGATTTGGGCGTCGCGATCGTCACCGGCGGCGCATCGGGAATCGGCCTGGCGATCGCCAAGGCGCTGGTGGGCGAGGGGTGGAAGGTCTTGATCGCCGACCTCACCCGGCCCGCGCTTGACGCCGCTCAGGCCCAGATCGATGCGATCCGGCCCGGTGTAACGCGATCCGTGGTGATGGACGTGGCTGTCGAGGCCAGCGTGATCGCCGGGCTGACGGATTGCGAGACCGGCTTTGGCCCGGTGCGCGGCCTGGTCAATTCCGCCGGGATCGGCCGCGACGTGCCGTTCTTCGACACCTCGGTCGAACTGTTCCGGGAGATCCTCGACATCAACCTGGTTGGCACTTTCACGGTGGCGCGTGAGGCGGGCCGGCTGATGCGTGCCCATGGCGGCGGCGCCATCGTCAACATTGCCTCGGTGTCGGGCCTGCGCGGCAATATTGGCCGCTCGGCCTATGGCGCCTCCAAGGGCGGCGTCGTCACGCTGACCCAGGTGATGGCCTGCGAACTGGCGCCGCTGCAGATCCGGGTCAACGCGATCGCGCCGGGCCCGTTCGAGACGCCGATGGTGCAGGCCATGCACAGCGAGCAAACCCGCGCCGGCTGGCTGCAGGTCGTGCCACAGCGACGTTACGCCGAGCCCGAGGAGATCGCCGGCGCCGCGGTATTCCTGCTCGACGACCGCAAGAGCAGCTTCGTCACCGGCCATATCCTCAACGTCGATGGCGGCTTTGCCGCGCACGGGCTGTTACCGGCATATCCGCAGCCTTGAACGGCTTCATCGACAGTTTTAGCTAAGTCTCTGGACAAACTAACCTATATTATATTCCATAATATACCTTATGCGAATCCGGGATTTGGTGAAGCCAGCCGTTGCTTGTCTGGCCGTCATTCCCCTCACAGCATGCCATTGATCGAAAAACGCGTTGCCGGAAACCAAGTAACTCCCGGGCCAGACATAGCCCAATGCGGCCTACCCCTTGACCCGTTGCACCGTCGGCTCAGGCTGGCCGCGCCACGTCATTCGATACACGCTCCCTTGAGCCACCGACTGGACGGCGTGCGGAAACAACGCAACCAGGCACGTGCCGCCCGGATTGCGGACCGAGGGATAGATGATGCCGTTCAGGCCGCGTGATCGCGCAGCCTCTGCCAATGCATTGCCGACCGGGTATCCGACGGTCTTTTCCGGATCCAAGGACGAGTGCGCTGGATGCGCTCTGAGATCGACGAACTCGCCCGCGAAGCTTGCGAACATCTCGGCATAGTCGACCGTGGCATAGAAGTCTCCGGCGGCCGCGAGCGCTTGGGCCAGGTGAAATTTCACCTCCGCCAGGCTGGTTTCGACCTCGAACCCGGCATACCAGGCGCCACGCTCGGCGCCATTGAATCGGTTCGGCTCACGAGGTTTGGCATAGGCGAAAGCGGCGTTGACGAAGTGAGCGTGCGGAACGCCGTAGACGAGTTGGTTCGACGGCACATCGCCTGCCCCGCGGGCCTGGGCCATGCGTCGGTTGCTCGTTGCCCCCTCGATCTCGCTGAGGGCATCGAGTTCGGACTCATCAACCAGATCGTTGAGTACCGAATCCCGGAGACGAGCAGTGGTTACAAGACGAATGGTCCGCTCGATGGCCTGGCGGCTGATCGTCAAGGATTCGAGCATGGATCACAGGCCGCCGCGTATCGCGTCGACGTGGCGACGCGTCTCGAGCATGAGCGGAATGCCGCCCTCGATCATGGCATTAACAGGCGTCCGTCGCTGGAAGATCGGACCCGTGTTCGCCAGCTTGACCCAGCGCACGGCCATGTCGTCGGCAAAAAGCAGCCGGAGCCCCTTGTAGACACCGATCGCCGCCGATGCGCGCGTCAGTTGGTCCTGCGACAGAGGTTGATCCCAGACTCCTCTTTTGATCCGATCCCATGTGCTTTCGGATACGCCGAGCAAGGTTGCGGCCTCGGCATTCGTCAGCGACCATTGCTCGACAATCTTCCGGAACGCCTTGATGGCGACCGGAGACAGGCGTTCACGGTCGGAGGCTTTCGTGAAGGTTTGAAGATCGACCGGCGTCGGTGCGCGAGGTGTTGCTAATTCAGCCATGACTACCTCCTGATCCCGAGTTGAGACTAGCGTCAAATGATGCGGTGTCAACCGTCAACTGACGCAGTCTTGATCCCAGTCACCCAGCCCTATCGGCTGGACATAACGGATTCACTGATACCAAGCGGCTGGGAGCCGGGACCAATCACCAACGCTTTTCCCGGCCGACAGGAGTGTCATCGACGAACCGAATACGGCTCCTGGTACCGAACTCGCACGCAATCCCGGGGGAGGCTTAATTGTGAACGCTGTAATCTATCTCTATCATCCGCGACGCATCATGTCCCCGAAGGATGACGGGTACGCTTCTATAGAAAACCCCGGTGGCGACGGTCAATTGTAGACGTTGATTGTTCGTCCACTGCAATCTCGGCGAAGGTTGATGGTCGGCGAAACTGCCGCAATCACTGGAGTAAACCTGTAGTCGCTCATCCAAAACGGCATCGCCTGACGTGTTATTCAGCATGACGGAAATGCGATCACGGCAAAAAGCCGCAAATCCACCACCGCCGGCGTAGGTGATTTGCACTGCCTTGTAGTTGCCGTCGGGCGACGATACCGATTTGAAGTTCGGGCTTCCCAGATTTAGTTTGGGTTTTATTGCCGGAAGGATAGTTTCGACCGTCACGGTTTTCGCGCCGATCATCGCCAGCAGAATGACAATTGCCCTACCGACGAGACTACCAATTCTCCGAGAATAGCTGGTGCCCGATCTTCCAGTATCTTTCATCGGTTATTCCGCGATCTTATAACTTCATAACAAGTTGCTCGACGACGATCATTGGCCCGGTCAAAGCGAGGCGAACACTGCCGCGGTTTCGGTCAGCAGCCGGTCGGCATTGGCGGCCGAGAACACCAGCGGCGGACGGATCTTCAAAGTGTTGGCATGGGCGCCGGTCGCCGAGATCAGCACCCGTCGGGCGCGCAAGCCGTTGACCACGGCGGCGGCCGTCGCTGCGTCCGGCGCCTTGCTGACGCGATCCCTGACCAGTTCGATGCCGGCATAGAGCCCACTGCCCCTGACGTCGCCGATCTGCTCGTAGCGCTTCGCCAGTTCGGTGAACCCATCGCGGATGATCTGGCCGACGCGCAGCGAGTTTTCCATCAATTTTTCGTCGCGGATGACGTTGAGGACCGCCTGCGCCGCGGCCATGGCCACGGTGTTGCCGCCAAAAGTGTTGAAGTAACGATTGTCGCGGCCGAAATTCTCGACCACCTCCGCTACCAGCGCCACGGCGGCCACCGGATAGCCATTGCCCATCGGCTTGCCCATGGTGATGATATCGGGGCTGATGCCGTGGCGCTGGTAGCCCCACAATTTCTCGCCGCTGCGGCCGAAACCGGACTGCACTTCGTCGGCAATGAACAACCCGCCAGCCTTGTGCACGACGTCGATCACCGGGCCGAGCAGGTCGACCGGATGGGTGAAGATGCCATCCGAGGAGAACATCGAGTCGGCGATGAAGGCGGCGAGGCCCTCGCCGCGGCGCTCGAGGTCCTGGATCTGCGCCGATACCTGATCCGCCATCCACTGCCCCATGTTTTCGTGGGGCACGCGATAGGAATCCGGCGCCGGCACCCGGCGCACCCAGGTGCCCAGCGGCGACAGCACGCCGAGCGAGGCCGAGAAGCTGGCGGTCAGCTCGGAATTGCCGTGATAGGCCTCGTCGGTGATGATGATACCATGGTTGCCGGTGCGATGCTTGGCGATGCGCACGGCCAGATCATTGGCCTCGGAGCCGGTACAGGTGAACATCACATGCTTGATGTTGCCGCCGAAGGTGCCGAGCAGATCCTCCGCATAATCCAGAATGCCTTTCTGGATGTAGCGCGTATGCGTGCACACGGTGCGCAACTGCTCCGAGATCGCATCGACGACGCGCGGATGGCAGTGCCCGACCGAAACGACATTGTTGTAGGCATCGAGATATTCGTGGCCTTCAGAGTCATATAGCAGCACGCCCTTGGCGCGCGCGACCTCGACGGGATCGCTGTAGAACAACCGATAGGCCGGCCCGAGCAGCGCCGCGCGGCGTTCGACCAGTTGCCGGCTGCTGTCGCTCAACCCTTTTGCGGTGGCGGGATCGAATGCGTTGACCATTTTTCCGCGCTGGGCACCGACGATGGCATTCATGGGATCGTTCCTTTGATCGAAGGGCGAGGATGGGCGATGCGCTAGACCGTGAAGGCTTGAAGCTGCGCGGAAACTTCGTCGGGAGAGCGGCCGAGAAACCAGCCGAGCTGGTGCCAGCCCTGCTCCGTGTTGCGCAGCAGATAGGTGGCGTTGGCCGGTGTCAGATTTGCCAGCGCGGTCGACAGCAGTGCGCGTGCAACCAGCCGCCCCATCATCAGATGCGGAATCAAGGCAAGCTCTTCCACGGTGAGATCGGCGACGGACAGATAGCCGCGCAACAGGTCGCGGCCGTCGGCAAAGACATCATCCGCGGGCTGTGGCGGCAACTGATTGAGCATGGCGGTCGAGACGTCGATCGCGATCGCGGTGCGCACGGCGTCGCCGAAATCGATCACGCCGCTGACAAAGCCGGGCAGCGCCGCGTCGACCACGATATTCGAGCGGTTGAAATCATTGTGCAGGACCTGCGTCCGGCAGTCCGCGAGTCGGCTTTCAAAACTCGCAAAACGCGACAGCGCCGCCTCGAGCTGCGCACGTCGGCCGGCGTCGGCGATCCCGTCGAGCAGGCTGTCAAGCGTCAGCAGATGCTTGATATCCCAAGCCAGGACCCGGGAATCCGCGGGATGCCGGAAGTCCGCCATCGCCAGCCGAAGCCGCGCCAGCAATTTGCCGATCTGTTCGCGTCCCGAGGACGTGGATGGCACTTCGCTGAGCGGCTGGCCTTCGAGGTAGGACATCATACGCACCTGACGGTGTTGCCCTGCCCGGTCCTGATGCGAAAAATGCTGCTCGCCGGCATCGTTGCCGATCACTCTTGGCACCGGCAGATCTGGCGCGCTGGCCGCGATATGGTCGAGAAGCTGAACCTGCAGGTCGATCTCCGCCACGTTCTCCGACGGGTTCGCCACCTTCAGGATAAAACGCGGGCCGTCGGCCGGAGTGATCCGGAACGTGTCGTCCTTTTCGGTCGCCAGCCTGCTCGCGCGACCACTGACGCCGAACCTGTTGCCGGCCAGGTCGACCGCCTCGGCTTCGCTCATGTTGATGTAGGATGCTACCAGCCCGCCCTGCATCGCAAGCGGTTGCGGGGATGTGTCGTGTTTCACCAAATGCCCTTGGACCCTTGGGCGACACCGTCGCCGGGCGTCGTGATGCTGATCGACATGTCTGTGACCTCCGTTGGACATCCTTACCGGACATCGGCCGTCACGGCTACAAATGCCCGGATCGCGCGCGTTTGCTGTCGGAGGCATTGAACCGGATCGTGGTGCCCAGCGTGATCCAGTTGGCGTTCTCGCCGGTGATGTTGCGGCCATAGATGACATCCACCGAAAAGATGTCGTTGGGCCGATAGCGCATGCCGGTCTGCACCCGCGGCCGCAGCACGCTCGACACCTCGGACTGGCCGGCCTGCCCGAACATTTCCACGGTATATTGCAGCACGTCGGTCAGTTTCCAGTCGAAGCCGACGCCATAGGTGAGGTAGTGCCTGTCGACGGTACGATCCCATAACCAGCCGGCGTTGAGATTGATGCGCATGATCTCGCTGAAGCGGTAGGTGGCCGGGATTTCAGCGAACACCGCGGTATTGGCACCGGTCAGCGCGTCGAAGGTGCCGCTGGCGAGGGCCGACACACCGAACTTGCCGATCCCGGTCGGCACCAGATTGATCTTGGCCTTCGGCGCCATGCTGGTGCCCCAGTCGCCATCGGCGCGGTAGCGGTTGGTCAGCACGCTCAGCTCAACCGGACGGGTGATCTCGACGACGCAGGACGGGTTGGCGACGGCGGAAAAATCGGTGTTGGTCGCGGTCGACAGCCAGCTCTCGATCTTGCAGGAGCCGAGGTCGGAAATATCGGCGGCATCGACCGCATAGGCGCCATTGGCCGCCTTGGCCTGCCCCGGCAGCACGAGTCCCGTGGCGACCAGAACCAGGGTCGCGATCGACAGCAGACGGAGATGAGCAGCAGCCATGCGGAAGCATTAGCTGAGTCCTGCGACGCTCGACAGGACAATTCTGTTCCGGCTATTCTGCTGCCATGACCGAGCATCATCACCACGACCACGATCATGACCATTCCGAATTGTCGGAGACCGAGCTGCGGGTCCGCGCGCTCGAAACCATCCTGACGGAAAAGGGCTATGTTGATCCCGCGGCGCTGGACGCCATCGTCCAGGCCTACGAGACCAGGATCGGCCCGCACAGTGGCGCGCAGGTTGTTGCCCGGGCCTGGATCGATCCGGCGTTCAAGGCGGCCTTGCTCGCGGACGGCAGCCGGGCAATCGGCACCCTCGGCCATGTCAGCCCCACCGGCGACCATCTGGTGGTGATCGAGAACACACCTGCCCGTCACAACATGGTCGTCTGCACGTTGTGCTCCTGTTATCCGTGGGAGATGCTCGGCCTGCCGCCGGTCTGGTACAAGGCCGCGCCCTATCGCTCGCGCGCGGTGAAGGATCCGCGCGGCGTGCTGGCCGATTTCGGCGTCAGCCTGCCGCAGGAGATCGAGATCCGGGTCTGGGATTCCACCGCCGAGACGCGTTTCCTGGTTCTGCCGATGCGGCCGGAGGGCACGGAGGGTTTCAGCGAGGCGCAGCTCGCCGAGCTGGTCACGCGCGATTCCATGATCGGCACCGGCCTTGCAAAGCCGCCGGGCGCGGCTTCATGAACGGCATTCACGACATGGGCGGCATGGATGGTTTCGGCGCGGTATTGCCCGAGCCAAACGAGCCGGTGTTTCACGCCGCCTGGGAATCCCGCGTGCTGGCCATGGTACGCGCCATGGGCGTGGCCGGCGCTTTCAACATCGATGCCTCGCGGTTCTATCGCGAGTCGCTGCCGCCGGAGGTGTATCTGTCGAGCAGCTACTATCAGAAATGGCTGCTCGGGCTCGAGGATCTGCTGGTCGACAAGGGCTTTCTCGGTCGTGATGAAATTACGGCCGGCCACGCCTCGGCGCCACCGAAGCCGCTGCCGCGCGGCAGATTGATGGCTGCCGATGTCGAGCCGACCCTGGTCCGCGGCAAGTTCGGCCGTCCGGCTCCCGCGCCGGCTCTGTTCAAGGCTGGAGATCGCGTCCGCGCCAGGAATATCCATCCGTCTACGCATACGCGGCTGCCGCGTTACGTCCGCGGCCATGTCGGTGTGGTTGAGCGCGACCATGGCAGCCACGTATTTCCCGACACGGCCGCGCGCGATGCCGGCGAACATCCGCAATGGCTCTACACCGTCGTGTTTGACGGCACCGAATTGTGGGGGGCTGATGGCGATCCAGCGCTGAAGGTTTCGGTCGACGCGTTCGAGCCCTATCTGGAACAAGCATGATGGCGCTTGATCCGCAGGCGGCGGTCGACGCCACCGTCGCCGTGCCGGGCATCCCTTGCGACAATGAAGGGCCGGTGTTCCGTGAACCCTGGGAGGCCCAGGCCTTCGCGATGGCGCTGGTGCTGCATCAGCGCGGGTTGTTCAGCTGGACCGAATGGGCGGCGGCGCTGGCCGCCGAGATCAAGCGCGCCCAGGCCGCCGGCGATGCCGATACCGGCGAGACCTATTACCGGCACTGGCTGGCCACGCTGGAAAGGCTGGTTGCCGACAAGGGCGTCGCCACTGCCGCGACCCAGCACCGCTACCGCGACGCCTGGGACCACGCCGCCGACCGCACGCCGCACGGCGCGCCGATCGAATTACGGCCGGGAGACTTTTCGCGCTAGCAGGGCGTCGCCGAAAATTCGCGCCAGCCTTTGGCGCGGAGTTCGCAGGCCGGACATTTGCCGCAGCCATAGCCCCAGTCGTGCAACGCGCCGCGTTCGCCGAGATAGCAGGTGTGGGAGTGCTCGCGGATCAGGTCAACCAGCCCCTGCCCGCCGAGTTCGTTCGCCAATGCCCAGGTCGCCGCCTTGTCGAGCCACATCAGCGGCGTGTGCAGCTGGAAGTTCTTTGCCATGCCGAGATTGAGCGCCTGCTGCAGTGCCTTGATGGTGTCGTCGCGGCAATCCGGATAGCCAGAATAGTCGGTTTCGCACATGCCGCCGATAATGTGGCTGATGCCGCGGCGATAGGCCAGCGCGGCAGCGAAGGTCAGGAACACCAGGTTGCGCCCGGGCACAAAGGTGTTGGGCAATCCATCGGCGCCCATCTCGATGGCGACATCGCGGGTCAGCGCGGTGTCGGAGATCACGCTCAGCGTCGGGATGTCGAGCGTATGGCTATCGCCGAGTTTGGCGGCCCAGCCGGGATTCAGCGACGCGAGGCCGTCCCACAATTTCGTACGACTGTCGAGCTCGATCAGATGGCGCTGGCCATAGCTGAAGCCGAGCATCTCGACCCGGGCAAAGCGTTGCAACGCCCAGGCCAGGCAGGTCGCGGAATCCTGGCCGCCGGAGAACAGAACGAGCGCGGTCTGATTCAAGAATGTGTCGGTCATGCCGGGGGAATAGCATCGTGCGCCACGGCGGGGAAGTTGCGTCATGTCGTTGGGCGGATTACGCCTGCGGATGATCCCGCCCACCGATCCGGAGCCTTGCATGACCCCTTCCCGCGATATTGCCGGCCTGATTGCCATCATGGCGCAGTTGCGCACGCCGGTGACCGGATGCCCGTGGGACGTCGAGCAGACCTTTGCCAGCATCGCGCCTTATACGATCGAGGAGGCCTATGAGGTTGCCGACGCCATTGCGCGGCATGATCTCGGCGATCTCTGCGAGGAGCTTGGCGATCTCCTTCTGCAGGTCGTGTTCCATGCCCGGATCGCCGAGGAGCAGGACGCGTTTTCGTTCGGTGACGTCGTCGAGGCGATCACGCGAAAGATGATCCGGCGACACCCGCATGTGTTCGCGGACCAGAATGGCCAATTGACGTCGTCCGACGTCAAGGGCGTCTGGGAGCGGATCAAGACGGAGGAGAAGGCGGAGCGCGCCGCGCGGCAGCCTTCGGGCAGCGCGGCGACCTCCTCGCTGCTGGCCAGCGTCAAGGCCGGGCAACCATCGCTCTCCCATGCGATGGCGCTGCAGCGCAAGGCTTCCAGCGTCGGCTTTGACTGGAACGACCCGCGCGCAGTGCTGGCCAAAATCCGCGAGGAGGCCGACGAGATCGAGGCTGCGCTGGATCGCGGTGACAGCCACGAAGTCGCCGCCGAAACCGGCGACCTGATGTTCGCGCTGGTCAATCTGGCGCGCCATGTCGGCGCCGATCCGGATCTCGCGCTGCGCGGCACCAACGCCAAATTCGAGCGGCGTTTCGGCTATATCGAGCAGGCCCTGGCGGCGACCGGCCGCACGCTGCAGGAAGCGTCATTGCAGGAGATGGACGCGCTGTGGGACGAGGCCAAGGGCAAGGAGTAACTACTCCGTCGGCTCATCCACCGGGTGCAATATCGCGCCGAATTTCGCCATCACCACGTCGCGCTTGGTCTCGTCGACGCGCACGATCATGTCGAAATGGCCGTCACGCAGCTCCTTGACCAGCACTTCGGCGTTGCGATGCAGCCAGCTCACGCCGGCGCCGTCGCCGGCGTCGACCGACAGGTCGAGCGTGATGCGGCTTGCGGCAAGCCGGGTCTCGATCGCGGCGAGCAAATCGTCGATGCCCTCGCCGCTTTCCGCGGAAACCAGGAAGCACGGCTTGTCCGGCGGACGCCGCGCGGCAATGTTGGCGAGGTTTTCGCGCTGATCCGGCGAGACGCGGTCGATCTTGTTCCAGATTTCGAGAATGCGGGCGCTGGCATCGGTATCGATGCCGAGCTGGCGCAGCACCTTGTCGACGTCGCTCTGCTGGGCGTCGGCGTCTTCATGCGAGATGTCGCGGACATGCAGGATGATGTCGGCTTCCAGAACCTCTTCCAGTGTGGCGCGAAACGCCGCGACCAGCTGCGTCGGCAGGTTGGAGATGAAGCCGACCGTGTCGGACAGCATCGCCTTGCCGCCATGCGGCAGCGTCAGCGCGCGCAGCGTCGGATCGAGCGTCGCGAACAGCATGTCGGCGGCCGTGACTTCGGCCTTGGTCAGCCGGTTGAACAGCGTCGACTTGCCGGCATTGGTGTAGCCGACCAGCGCCACGACGCGGTACGGCACGCGCTGCCGACCAGCGCGGTGCAGCCGTCGCGTCGCCTGTACTTTCTTGATTTCGTTTTCGATCCGCGTGATGCGGTCGCCGATCAGGCGGCGATCCGCCTCGATCTGGGTTTCGCCGGGCCCGCCCATGAAGCCGAAGCCGCCGCGCTGCCGCTCCAGATGGGTCCATGACCGCACCAGCCGGCTACGCTGATAATTGAGATGCGCCAGTTCGACCTGCAGCGCGCCTTCCTTTGTCTTGGCGCGGCGGCCGAAGATTTCCAGAATGAGACCGGTGCGGTCGAGCACCTTGGTGTTCCATTCCTTCTCCAGATTGCGCTGCTGGATCGGCGACAGCGCGCAATCCATCACCACCAGTTCGATGTCATGACCGGTGATCAGACCGACGATTTCCTCGACCTTGCCCTTGCCGAGATAGGTGGCCGGACGGATCTGGCCAAGCGGTGCGATCACGGCCTCGGCAATGGTCAGGCCGATCGCGCGCGCCAGGCCGGTGGCTTCCTCCAGCCGCGCTTCGGAATCGCGGGTTTGATGGTCCGCCTGCGCATCGACGTCACCGCGCCGTACACGCAGATACGGGCCGATGACGACAACACGTCCGGTCGACTCGCCTGGCGCTGGCTTCGGACGGTCAGCGCTCCCTTCGAAGCTACGGGGTTCCAATCAGGCGTCTTTCAAAAGTTTGTTCAAGCTGGAGCGTCCTCGCCGCCTTCGAACAGCTGGATCGGCGCACCCGGCATGATGGTCGAGATGGCATGCTTATAGACAAGCTGCGAATGACCGTCACGGCGGAGCAAGAGGCAGAAATTGTCAAACCATGTGACAATGCCCTGCAACTTCACGCCATTCACCAGAAAGATCGTCAGTGGCGTCTTGGTCTTGCGGACGTGGTTGAGGAAGGTGTCCTGTAGATTTTGTGCGCGGTCTGCCGCCATTTTTTTAATCCCGCAGTCTGATTGCATCTTTTTGTTTTTGAACCGGGCGCAGCCCTCTCCGGGGCGTCGCCTTGGCTGTCGCGCTGTTCCCTGAGATCCCCCTCCGGGTACACGACCGAATGATTAGAAAGCAGGCGCGCTTTTTAGGCAAGCCGGTTCCCGGACAGATGGCCTAAAAGGCCCGCGGATTCTCAGGAAATCGCCGAAAACCGATGGAACTCAGCACGCAACCGCTTCGCGATACCGCCGGGCTTGCCATCACCGATCGGCTTGCCGTCGATACTCACCACGGGCATCACGATCTGGCTAGCCGATGACACGAACGCCTCGGCGGCGTGATAGGCCTCATCGGGGGTAAAGCTGCGTTCCTCGAGCTTCATCTGCATCGAGGCCAGCACATCGATCAGCACCGCACGGGTGATGCCGGCAAGAATGCCCGAGGTGGCCGTGCGGGTGACCACCTTGCCATCCTTGGTGACGATCCAGGCGTTGCAGGACGCGCCTTCGGTCACAAAACCATCGGCGTCGACATACCAGGCTTCGTAGGCGCCCTTGTCACGGGCCTCCTGTCTCGCCAGCACGTTGGGCAGCAGACCGACGGTTTTGATATCGACGCGCGGCCAGCGGTTTTCAGCGGTCGTTATCACCTTGACGCCACGCTCCGCCTGCGCCTGGTTCTTGGCGAAATTCAGCGATTTCGCGGTAACGACCAGGCTGGGCTGTACATCGGCCGATGGGAAACCATGGTCGCGATGGGCCACGCCGCGGCTGATCTGCAGATAGACGATGCCATAGCTGATGCGGTTGCGGCGGATCACCTCCTGCATCACGACCTTCAGTGACGCCAAGGGCATCGCCTCACGGATCCGCAATTCGCGCAGCGAGCGTTGCATGCGCGCCATGTGACGCGGAAAATCCACCATCTTGCTGCCGATGATCTCGCATACTTCGTAGATCCCGTCGGCAAATTGATAGCCACGGTCCTCGACGTTCACGGCGGCGTCGCGCAGGTTTTGATAATGACCGTTTACATAGGCGATGCGCGACATGGTACTTCCCGTTGATTGCTTGTCAGCTTGATTGACGACTTTGGCGAATTGCCCCGCCCCATCCCCGTCATTGCGAGGAGCGAAGCGACGAAGCAATCCAGACCGCGTGTGTTGCTCTCT
>JACMOT010000199.1 GCA_014377915.1 Tardiphaga sp. | reverse complement strand
GGGAGGGGCTCGGTCATCCCGGCCTGTTGCCGCGGGTCATGAACAAGGTGCTGGTCGACAACGCCATCATGGGTCCATGGATTCATGTCGGCAGCCGGATGCAATTGCTGGCGGCGGCGGGGCCCGGTGACGCGCTGGTGGCGCGGGCGCGGGTCACCGCGAATTACGAGAAGAAAGGCCACCGCTTCGTCGAACTCGACGCGCTGATCGTGGGCAATGGCATCACGCCGGTGGCGCATTGCCAGCACGTCGCGATCTACCAGCCGCGCGAGGTCGTGGCGGCGTAACGAAAAGTCCGATGCAACTGTCAAACAGCCAAGCGCTGATGGTCTCGCGCCGCGTGATGCGTCCGAGGGGTGAGCATTTTCCCCTCGAACCATGACGGGAGGCAGCGCGCCGAAAGGCGCGGGGTTAGCGGGTACGCGATCCGCTTCGCCGTCGGCAACGAAGCCAAACCGCGCAACGCCTTTCGGCTTCCGGGACAGCAAGCGTAGCGCGGATGAGCGAAGCGATATCCGGGATTGTTTTGGTGTGAAGGCCCCGCATGTCGCTGTGCGCATGCGGGCTACGCGCTGGTGGCGCGCGCAAGGTAACGGAGAATGACGAGAACAAGGGCCATCGCTTTGTCGAACTTAATGCGCTGATCGTTGCCGACGGCACACCATGCTGGCACATTGCCACCACGTCGTAATCTGCCAGGCGCGCCGCGCGTAGGAGAATATCATGCTCACGCTCCATCATCTCAACGACTCCCGCTCGCAGCGGATTGTCTGGCTGCTGGAGGAGCTCGGTGCGCCCTATGAGCTGAAGCGCTATCAGCGCGATGCCACAACCCGGCTGGCGCCGCTGGAACTGGAGGCGGTGCATCCGCTCGGCAAGTCGCCGGTAATCGTCGATGGCGAGGTGACGATCGCCGAATCCGGCGCGATCGTCGATTATCTGATCCGCCGCTATGGCAAGGGGGCGATGCGGCCGGCCGAGGGCGGTGCCGAGTTCGAGGCCTATCTGGAATGGCTGCATTATGCCGAGGGCTCGGCGATGCTGCCGCTGATGATGAACCTCTATGTCAGCCGGCTGAAGCAGGCCGGGGCGCCGCTGCAGCCGCGCATCGATGGCGAGATGGCGCGCCATCTCGGTCATGTCGATCGCGCGCTGCAGGGTCGGGCGTTCTTTGTCGGCGACAGCCTGACCGGCGCCGACATCCAGATGAGCTTTGTCGCCGAAGTGGCCGGGAGCTTTGGGCGGCTTGCGGCCTATCCAAACCTTGCCGGCTGGATCGGCCGCATGCATGCGCGGCCGGCGTTCCAGCGCAGCCTTGAAAAGGGTGGCGCGTACCGAATGGCTTGAAACATGTCCCGGGCGCGGCGCAGCGCATTGGCGCTGCTCCGCAGAACCGGGATTCCGGTGCTCACGCCAGACAAGGACCGGGGCCCCGGATCTGCGAAGCAACACTTGGTGTTGCATCGCGTCCGGGGAAGGTTTCCAGTTAACTCATGACGTCGCCACCGCCCGCAGGTCAGCCACCAGCTCGTCGATGCGTTCGGGCCGTGTGTCCCAGGCGAACATGAAGCGGGCGCCGCCGCCGATGAACGTATAGAATTGCCAGCCGCGCGCGCGCAGCTTGTCCATCATCACCGCCGGCATCATCAGGAAAACCGCATTGGCCTCGACCGGAAACATCAGCTCGACGCCGGGCAGGCCGGCGACCTGACCGGCCAGTTGGCGCGCGCAGCCATTGGCGTGCGCGGCATGGCGCAGCCAGGCGCCACTCTCCAGCATCCTGACCCAGGGTGCCGACAGAAAACGCATCTTTGACGCCAGTTGGCCGGCCTGCTTGCAGCGATAGTCGAAATCTTCCGCCTGCGCGCGGTTGAAGAAGATCACAGCCTCGCCGATCGCCATGCCGTTCTTGGTGCCGCCGAAACACAGCACGTCGACGCCGACACGCCAGGTGGTGTCGGCCGGGCCGCAGCCGAGGCTGGCGCAGGCATTGGCGAAGCGCGAGCCGTCCATGTGCAGGCTGAG
>JACMOT010000198.1 GCA_014377915.1 Tardiphaga sp. | reverse complement strand
GAGATGACGCCAAGGATGATCACCACCACGCGGCAGATCTGCTTGGCGCGTCCGTCGATCGGCAGCAGATTGATCAAATACAAAATGAGAATGACGACGAGAAACGTAATCAGAACGCCGACCAGCATGGAAAAACCCCCGGTTAAATGAGCACCGCCCGAGCGGCGTTGTGCGACATCATGTCAATGCCGAAGCCTGCCCCGGGTTCCAGTATCGGAACAAGTTAGTCTTCCTCTATGGCCGGTCGTTCGTACTTGGCGCGAACCGCGGGCGAAGCCGGTGACATATTTAGCGCCGCACCGCGCTTGTCGGCGCCGCGCCCGGTCACCATCAGACCTTCCGCGCCGGCGACAATGTCCCCCTTGCGCAGCGTCGGATCGCTTTCGATGCTGATCGGAGCCAGACCGATCTGGTCGTTGCCGTTGCAGGTACAGCCGGCCACCAGTTCAGTCCGATACTTGAAGGCATTCGGCAGTTCTGAATAGAGCTTGCCGGATTCGGTCTCGGCCTGGTCGATGCTGCTGCCATAAACCACCTTGGTCTCGCTGGCCGGGCAGAAATTATTGCACGACGCGGCGCGACTCTGGTTGTCCGTGGCGGTGATCGGAAAATAGCGACCATCGCAGGTCCGGACACAGTAGGCCTGGCGTCCGCCGCTATAATTGCGCGGTCGCGGCTCGCGTTGACCTTCGAGACCGGGACCGCCATCGCCAGCAAACGGCAGTCGCACCATCGGCGGTTTCGAATTGCCCCCCATGCCGCCGAACAACGCCGAGAAAAAATCCTGCGCCCGTACGGACGGCGCGAGGCCCATCAGTGTCACGGCCGTGATAATTCCGACCGCCAATCGCCTGCCTGATATCGGGTTCATGATGGCATTCCCATTCCGGTTCAGTACAGCGACGAAGCCGAAAGGTTCATCGCCTGGTGTCGACTCGCAGCCGGGCCGCGCGGCACGTCGCGGGTGGCCTCGAAGCGTGGCGTGGCGCCGGTCTTCGGCAACACGATCACCCTGGTGCCGACGGTCACGCGGCTGAACAGATCGGTGACGTCCTCATTGGTCAGACGGATACAGCCCGACGAGACATACTTGCCGATCGTGGAGGCGTCATTGGTGCCGTGGATGCGATACACGCTGGAGCCGAGATACATGGCGCGGGCACCGAGCGGATTGCCGGGACCACCGGCCATGAAGCGCGGCAAATAGGGCTGGCGCGCGATCATTTCCGCCGGCGGATGCCAGTCCGGCCATTCCGCCTTGCGCGTCACGGTCTGGGTCCCG
This sequence comes from Tardiphaga sp., assembly GCA_014377915.1. The sequence goes on along the minus strand of JACMOT010000198.1, from coordinate 11,220 downwards.
GACCAGGTGAACCCCTCGCGGCCGACGCCGACGCCGTAACGAATCGCACGACCGCCGCCGAGAACGTAATAAAGCTGGGTATTGGCGGTATCGATCACGATCGTCCCGGCAGCCTCGCGACTATTGAACGCGACCTCGGCGCGACGGAAACGTTCGGGCGTCGCCTCCGCGGTGCCGTCCCCATCAACCTGGGGCGCAACCATCACCTCGTCCGACGGAAATCCGTTCTGGACCGGATTGGCATAGCTCATCATCTGCGCCGACGCGGTGGCGGACAAAGCAGGCGCGATCAACAGCACGGTGGCGAGAACCAGAGCCTTGGCTACACCATGTGATGGATGATTTCCGGATCGTACCTGCGACATGGTGAGCCCCGTTGATAGCGCATCGTGAGGATGACTGCTGAAACAACCGCGTCAGCGAGTTTCCGTTCCGCCGCGTTTGAATTTGGCCGCCGCTGTCAACCATGTGCGTTTTCACATCTTCGCGACGGAACCTTCGACATGAATACCGGTTGTGGGCGCTCAGGCATGTGATCGATCCGATCGCCTTTTTGATGCCCCAACCAACGGAGTGGCGTACCGATCATGGGTAAAATTCGCGCCATGCCTGAATCGAAATCGGGCGCCAAATCCGGCGGCCGCGGCATCCCGCTGCCGGACAGCAACGCCGAGCAGCCGCCGGTGATCCGGCGCGCCGAGGTGGTTGCCTTTACTCTGGTATCGCTGCTGATCATCACCGTGATCGCGGTCCTGTATGTGGCGAAGGCGTTCTTCCTGCCGATCGTCACCGCCTTCATCGTCGGCACGATGCTGTCGCCCGCCGCGACGTTCCTGGAGAAGCGACGGATTCCGCGCTCGGTGTCGGCGGTCCTGATCGTGACCGGCGTGTGTGGCGGCCTCGCTTTCATCGTCGGGCTGATTTCCTCGCCGCTGATGGAATGGACCACGCGCCTGCCCGAACTCGGCTCGCGGCTGAAGGACAAGCTGCATCTGTTCGACCGGCCGCTGGCGCTGTGGCAGCAGGTTCAGGGCATGTTCGGCGCCGAGTCGCTCTCCACCAGCAAATTCGAGATGCCAAAAATCGACTGGGTGCAGCCGACCGTGGAATTCCTGTCGCCGACCTTCACCGAATTCCTGCTGTTCTTCGCCATCCTGGTGCTGTTCATCGCCAGCTGGAAGGATTTGCGGCGCGCGATGGTGATGACCTTCGCCGACCATGACTGGCGGTGGCGGACGCTGCGGATTCACAATGCGACCGAGACCAGCCTTGGCGGCTATCTGATGACCGTCACGATGATCAATTTCGGCGTCGGCATCGCCACCGGCCTGATCTGCGCGGTGACCGGGATGCCGAACCCGGCCGGCCTAGGCGCGCTGGCGGCGACGCTGAATTTCTTTCCGATCATCGGCCCGGTCGCGATGTTCATCATCCTGGTGGTGGTCGGCATCCTCAATTCGTCCACGCTTGGCGCCGGGCTGATGGCGGCTGGCGCCTTTGCCGGCGTGATCTTCATCGAGGGCCATTTCGTGACGCCAACGATCATCGGCCGGCGGCTGCAGCTCAATGCGCTGGCGGTGTTCCTGGCGCTGGCGTTCTGGACCTGGCTATGGGGTCCGATGGGCGGCTTCCTCGCCTCGCCGCTGCTGATCGTCGGGCTGGTCCTCAAGGAGCATTTGATGCCGGTCAATTCCCCGCAATTGCCGCCGGACTAATCCAGCTTCAGCGATGGAACTTAAGCATCGGACGGGGCGTTTCTGCCCCATCTATTCCAGACCGAAGGGCTGTGAAATGTCGAGCACCGAAGCCGAAGACAAGATCAGAAACCTGCTGGACAAGGCCACGTATCAACGCCTCGAAAAGGATTTATCAGCCGTGAAGAACGATATTTCAGCTCTCACCGACCAGATCACCGATGCGCTCAACGCCTTCACCGGCGAGGCCGGCAAGCAGGCGCGTCGCGGTATCAAGCAGGCCCGCTCCCGCGCGGACAGCGTGATGTCGGACGTATCGGAGCGCGGCAACGCCGCCTATGATGCGGCGTGGGATCAGGCATCATCGCTGGAAGAATCCATGGAGGACGTCATCAGCCAGCGGCCGCTGGCCGCGGTCGGCCTGGCGCTCGGCCTTGGCATCCTGATCGGCGCGGCCTGGCGCCGTTGATGGCTGCGACGCGTTCAGCGTGAGCTACCACTGGCGGCGCCGCACGGCGTCGCCAGTTTTCGTGCACAGGCCAATTTTTCGGGGGACGACATGTTTCAGCGTATCATCGACGAATTCAAGGACAGCACCGGCACCACGTTGCGCATGACCTCGCTGGCCGCGCTGGTCGGCTTTGCGCTGTTCGTGACGCTGTCGTTCCTCAGCGCCGCCGCCTTCATCGCGGTCATGCAGCGCTACGGACTGATTGAAGCCTGCGTCACGGTCGCCGCGATCTTCCTGGTGGTGGCGCTGATCGGGGCGGCCGTCTACACCACGAAAAAGCGCCGGGCGCGGGAACGGGCAGAGGCGGCAGCCCGCCGCGCAGCGCGCGCCGCGGCCAGTGCGCCATTGATCGACCCGATGCTGCTGGCCACCGCGCTGCCGATCATCCGGGCGATCGGGTTGAAGAAGCTGGTACCTCTGCTGGCGATCGCCGGTGTGGCACTGGGCTATTTTGCCACCCGCAATGCGGCGGCTGCGGACGATGAAGCCGAGGATAATGATGACCCGCCCGCCGAGGAGTGATCGACGCCATCACGCGATCAGGTCACGCAGCGGCCGGGCTGCAGTAATTTGGCGACTTCGGAGAGCACGCTGACCGGGGGTTCGCAGGCCACCGCCGATTTTTCGCCGGCCGCCAGCGTCTTCACGCTGACCGGGCTTGGCCGCACGACAATGGTCTCGGTCCTCACCGGGATCGGGGCGAGGTGCAACAGCACCGATGTCGCCGACAGACCCTGAACTTCGAACGACATGGTCTGGCCGCGCTCGCGGCCGGCCGAGTTGGAGGTCATCCGGTCGCCCTTGGCGGCGCGGTTCACGGCGCCCGCCGTCTCCCGAATGCTCGCGGTCTCAACCGCCGCCTGCCCGGCCACGCCGAAGGTGCCGCGCAGGTCGCTGCCGGCGGCATATTGAATGGCGCCGAAGGTGGCGATCGCCGCCATCACACCGACAATTCCGCTGGAGATCTGAGACATTTTCCGCCTCGCCTGCCCTATATGCGGCCATGATGTGGCCGCCACCATGAGAACGCCGACCCGGCCCAACGGTTCAAGGGTAACCATCACTTAACCGTGCGCGGTATTTTGCTGCTGCTGGCAGCCGCCAAAAAAAAGGGCGGCTGCGAAAATCGCGGCCGCCCTGATGTCTCGCGCGATGGGTGATTTAGGAAACCGCCGCCTTGGCCGCCTTGTTGCGGGAATTGCGCTGGAAGAACAGCGCCTGGCTGGCAACGGCCGAGACCATCGCAGGCTGGAACGGCTTCGAGATCAGGAACGCCGGCTCCGGGCGCTCGCCGGTCAGGAAGCGTTCGGGATAGGCGGTGATGAAGACCACCGGCACCTCGAACAGGCGCAGCAGTTCATTGACCGCGTCGAGACCCGAGCTGCCGTCGGCGAGCTGGATATCGGCGAGGATCAGGCCGGGCTTCTTGTTCTTGGCCAGCGCAATCGCGTCGGCATGGGTGCGGGCGACGCCGATCACATTGTGGCCGAGGTTCTTGACCAGGCTTTCCAGATCCATCGCGATGAAGGTCTCATCCTCGATGATCAGCACATCGGTGGCGATCTCGGCGGCCATTTCGCGACCCGCGGTATCGGCCAGGGCGCGAACCTCGACGACATCGACATCGAGAACGAAGGCGACCTCTTCCTCCGAAAACCCTTCCAGCGACAGCAGCAGGAAGGCCTGGCGCGGCAGCGGGGTAATGTTGGAGAGACGTCGCTCCGAGGCCAGTGGCAAGGAAGTCACGTCGGGGTCGTCGTTCAGCGCGACCGAATTCCAGATCTGCGTGAAAAGCCGGAACAGCCCGGCCCGGGGGCCATGCTGCTCATCGAGCAATGATTGGTCCTGCAGCAGCGCTTCCAGCATGGCGCCGACATAGGCGTCGCCCGAGGCCTGATTGCCCGTCAAGGCACGGGCATAGCGCCGCAACAGCGGTAAATGTTCAGCTACAAGCTGTGATCGGGACATCCCCACTCCATTTTATCTGTTTAACGCAACAAGGTGAGAGAACGACAGCTCCCGGCTCCCCTGATGCGCATGTTTACGCGCCACCGTCACAAAAGTTCCATTGATCCGGAACTTTCACTGCGGCTCTGAATTAGCAACCGTAACACAGGCCGAGATGGCTTCAAAAAAGCAAAAAAATCTCGAATTCCATGGGCTTAATCCCTGGGGAAGTTGGAACGGGTCATGAAAGATGTGAAGCCAAAGCAGGGTGGGCTCAACGCCGAGATCCAGTCAAGGATCGGGCACCAGTTGCGCGCCATGTATGATGATGTGGTGCGCCAGGGCGTGCCCGACCGGTTCGCGGATCTGATCCGCCAGCTCGACGAGCCCAAGGCGGCCGATCCGGCCACGGCCAAAATAGACGGGAGGGACTGATGCCTCTCACCGATTCCCTTCGCGACGACATTCTGGCCTCGGTGCCGAGCCTGCGCGCCTTCGCCATCTCTCTGTCCGGCAATGGCGACCGCGCCGACGATCTGGTGCAGGAAACCCTGTTGCGGGCGCTGGCCAATATCGACTCCTTCCAGGTCGGCTCCAATCTGCCCGCCTGGCTGTTCACCATCCTGCGCAACCTGTTCCGGTCCGACTATCGCAAGCGCCGGCGCGAGGTGGAAGATGCCGATGGCAGCTACGCCAAGACGCTGAAGACCCAGCCGGCGCAGAACGCGCATCTGGAATTCGAGGAGTTTCGCGCGGCGCTGGAGAAATTGCCGCAGGACCAGCGTGAAGCGCTGATTCTGGTCGGTGCCTCCGGGTTTTCCTATGAAGACGCCGCGACGATCTGCGGATGCGCCGTCGGCACCATCAAGAGTCGCGTCAACCGCGCCCGGTCGAAGCTCAGCGCGTTGCTGTATGTCGATGGCGCTGATGATTTCGGTCCGGACAACACCGTCCGCGCCGTGATCGGCGGCAGCGGCGGCTGACACCGGCGACGCACGAATTGAAAAACGGCCACTTCGGTGGCCGTTTTTTGTGCCTCAATTTTGCCTCAAGACCCCGTACGTCAAACCACGTCTTGCGGCAAGTTTGTGGCAACGTGGCAAATCTGTGGAGGGGACAGCTAACTAGTTGACCGGCTTGGCCAAAGCCTCGGTGCGGTCGCGCTCGGTCATGTCGATCACGGTCTCCATCGGCGCGGTCAGCTCATAGACGTAGCTGACCTCGGTGAAGTAGCGCTTGGCCATACCACCAAGCGCTTCCGGCGCGACCCGGTCCAGCAACACCAAACCGAAATCGCTATCGGGCCGCCGCGTCGCTTCGCTGGTGTTGAATTCTTCCCAGCGAAAATCGAACGTCGCGCCCGGTCCGGCGCCCTTGATTTCCCAATGCGCCACGATGTGCGGATGCTTGCCGACCAGCGACAGCCCCTCATCGGAATGCGACGCCAGTTCGAAAAACAGCAGCGACAGGCTCTGCGCGGCGCGGGCGCTGACCACGACATCCGGGCCGGTGACGGCGATACGCTCGGCATGCGGGATGGCACGGGCCTCGAACAGGCCCCTCAGCTGCACGCCCTGCCACTGGCTCTCTGATAGCAGCGAGACGACGTTGGACATCGCGTGAATGCGGCCGATCAGCAGATCGCGGGCGACGTCGACATCGGCGCCATGGCGCAGCGTGCGCGTCACGATCGACTGGATCACCGCCAGGATGTTCTTCACGCGGTGATTGAGTTCGTCGATCACCACGGTCAGCCGGCGTTCGAAACCGATGCGGATCGCAACTTCCCGCCGCAGCCGTAGATTGCTGTAGGAGACGTAGCCGAACAGCCCGCAAATGATGAAGGTCAGCGCCAGGCCGATGCCGCCGACAATGATCGCCATGCGTTCGGCGCGAAGTGCCACATTGGTCTTCGGATAATAGCCGAGCGACCAGTCCCGTCCGCCAAAGGACACGGAGCGCAGGATCGCCAGCGCGGGCCCGTTCGGCACCAGCGCGCGGCTGGTGACCATGCCCTGCCCGTCCGCGACGAGTTCGTGATCTTCATGGCGCGGATCCTTCAGCGCCACGGAAAACAACGACATCTCGTCATTGGCCAGCATCAGGGGACCGAGTTCGTAGGAAAACGACACGAAGCCCGCGGGCATCGCATTGCCTTCCTGCAGCACCGGAGCCGTCAGCACCAGACCGATCGGTCCACTGGAGCTCAGCAGGCTGGTCGGGTCGGACGCCACCGGCCGGCCCTCGGCCATGGCCCGAGCCAGTATCGGGCCCATATTCGGGCTGCCATTCAGGGAGCGTCCGGCAAGGCTTTCGGTCACCGAGTTGCGCGGCTCGACGTCCATCAACACGTTGACCGGCTCGCCCGTCGGCTCCGCGCTTAATGGTGAATCATCAAAATTGCGAATGGCGGGGTTGCGGAAGCCGGCGCGGGCCAACTCGGCCTGCGCCGCCGGCAACTCGGCGGGCTGCAGCCGCGCGATCCAGCTCGCGATCACGAAATCGGTCTTGAAGGCATAGATCGATGATCGCAGCGGCTGCAGCATATTGGCCTTGTTCACCGACGGCGCCCGAAACAGGCCGGCGGCGACGCGGGCAAGCAGCTCGCGCTCGGTCAAACGTTCCTGAACCAGGCTGGCGTGGATATCCACGCCGCGCCCCAGCGCGATGTCGTCGAGTGCCAATTCCTGATCGTGCACACGATAGGCAGCGAGACCGGAGAGCAGAACTCCGATCAGCGCCAGAAACCCGATGATGAAACCCAGCCGGACCACACGGTTACTCGGAAATGGAATATTGCTGCCGGTTCAGCGGCCAAGATGTAGCCCAATCACGCCACGGCCCTTTTGTTCCGGGGCGATCGGGATTATTTCAACGTGGCTTTTACTCTACGTAAACGGCCTTAACAATTTTAAGGCCTTGCCGACTTTCAGGCCACGTTTCGGGCTCGCAGCCCGCCCTTGGTTTCGATGAAGGCGATGATGCGGTCGAGGCCGTCATGGGTCTTCATATTGGTCATCACGAACGGCCTGATGCCGCGCATCCGCTTCGCATCGGTATCCATCTTTTCCAGCGAGGCGCCGACATAGGGCGCCAGATCGATCTTGTTGATCACCAGCAGGTCGGAACGGGTGATGCCCGGTCCGCCCTTCGACGGGATCTTGTCGCCGGCGGCGACGTCGATCACATAGATGGTGAGGTCGGCGAGTTCCGGCGAGAAGGTCGCCGCGAGGTTGTCGCCGCCGGATTCGATCAGCACCATGTCGAGGACGGGGAATTTGGCGCGCATGTCGGCGACCGCGGCAAGATTCATCGAGGCGTCCTCTCGGATCGCCGTGTGCGGGCAGCCGCCGGTCTCGACACCGGCGATGCGGTCCGCGGTCAGCGAGCCCGAGCGCACCAGGAATTCGGCATCCCATTTGGTGTAGATGTCGTTGGTGATGGCAGCGATGTCGTAACGCTCGCGCATGGTCTTGCACAGCAGGTCCATCAGCGCGGTCTTGCCGGAGCCGACGGGACCGCCAATGCCGACGCGCAGCGGACCGTGAAAGGAAGACATGTCAGTTGGTCTTTCGGTTAGCGCCAGTAGTCCGTAGCCCGGATGAACGAAGCGATATCCGGGAACGCATACGTTTTATCCCGGATGTCGCTTCGCTCATCCGGGCTACAACATCCTTCATGACCTGAAAAGTCTCGTATATTGCGTCTCATGGCGCAGGCTGGCGATGTCGGCGCGAAAGGTGGCGCCGCCGAGCTCGTCAAGCGAGGCCCGCAGGGCGCGGGTGCCGGTGGCGACGACCACGGGCTCCAGCGCGGCCAGCACGCGCTGGCTGTCGGTCTGGCCGAGCGGCACCAGCCGCGCGCCGGCGGAAATCCAGTTCGAGGTCACCGCATGGAAGAAGCCGTGCATGGTAGCGGAAAGCGGAATGCGGTGCGCGGCGCTGACCAGGCCGACGGCGACGGGATAGACCAGAGCGCCTTCGCAGGCCGCGATCAGTCGCTCGAGACCGTTATGATTCCAGGCACTGCGGGCGATCTCGATGAAGGCTTTGCCCTGCGACGAGGTCTCGAGCTGACGCTCTTTTGACGGCACGAAGGCCGCCGCCAGTTCGGCGATGTCACGCAGCGCGGCAACGTCGCCGACCGATGCGGCGCGGTGCACATGCGCGAGAAATACCCCATCACAGAAGCCGCTGCCGTCGGTCAGCATCGACGACAGCCAGTCCCGGAGCGTCGCGGCATCGACGATGTCGCCGGCTTCCACCGCCCATTCGATACCGCTGGAATAGGAGAAGGCGCCAACCGGAAACGCCGGCGACAGCCAGGTCATCAGCCGGTACAGCGCCGCGCCTTCGTCCGCGGACAAAGCCCCAGGCTCCGCCAACGGCACGACGTCCAGACTATTTGTGGTCATGGGCATGGGAGTGGCCATGATGATCATGGCCATGATCGTGGCCACAATGCTCGTCATGAACGTGCGCTGCCGCGGGCTTGTGTTTCGAATGGTCATGCCCGGCATGGTCATGGGCGCCATGATCATGGCCATGATGGCCGTGGTCGTGATGGCCGTGGTCGTGCGTCTCGACCACCGCGGCATAGGCGCCGCCTTCCGGATCGAACGGCGCCTCGATGGCAATGACCCGGGCGCCGAGGCCCCTGACCATGTCCTCGATCACATGGTCGCGGCGAATTCGCAGGCCCTTGCCGACGATCTGGGTCGGCAGATGGCGGTTGCCGAGGTGCCAGGCTACGCGCACCAGATGGGTGGGATCGCTGCCGCGGATTTCGATCAGCGGCTCGGGGGCGGCGACCACCTCGATGAGGCGGCCGTCTTCCAGCACCAGCGCATCGCCGCCGCGCAACGCGACGGCGTTTTCCAGATCGAGCAAGAATTCAAGCCCGCGCGTGCCGGTCATCGCCATGCGGCGGCGATGCCGGTCGTCAAAATCGAGCACGACGGTATCAACCGCCGGCTCCTTCCAGGGATACTGACCCTTGACGTCTGTAGCGCGGATCATGCTTGCTCTCTCAGAATTTCTCGACCTTGGCATCGCTGATGATCTCGATGACGGTCGGCGATACTTTCAACGGCGCGGAATATTCACGCCAGACTTTCATGTGCGGCGCCTTGCCATGGGCATTCAGGTCTTCGCGGCTTTCCCAGCGCTCGACCACCACGAACAGATTGGGATCGTGGATGCTGGTGTGGTTCTCATAGGAAACGCAGCCTTTTTCCTGGCGCGTGGCGGCGATGCATTGCTTGGCTCCGGTGATGAAGGCTTCGCGGCATTCCGGCTTCACCTGGCTGGTGGCGACGACATAGATCATGGGCGTTTTCCCTGTGCTTTTCTTGATTAGCGGATGGTGACATCGGCGGGGGTGATCACTTCGATCTTCGGCGGCGCGGTGAGGCAATTCACCACGACACGGCCAAAAGCGCGCATGTGGTCGCTCTTGCGATGCGGCTCCAGCGCTTCAGCGTTTTCCCATTGTTCGACGAACACCATTTTGGCGGGATCGGTGATGCTCTCATGCATGTCATAGGCGATATTGCCGGCTTCCTTGCGGGTCTCCGCGATGCAGGCGGTCGCCGCGGCAATCAGTTCGGCGCGCGATTCCGGCTTCACGGTCAGAGTGGCAACGATATAGATCAAGGCGAGTTCTCCCGGGTCGTGTTGTGGCACTGCGATGGCCGAGACGGACCTTACGGGGTTATGGCGCGGGGTTGAAGGGGACAACGGTGCCACGTTTCCCGGATACGGCGCGGCATTCTTATGCCGCTCCATATCCGGGATGCCGGTGTCTCGACTGGCAGCCGGGACCCCGGCTCTGCGAAGCACCACGCCGCAAGAGCGGCGCAGCGCATCGCGTCCGGGGCACGAGTTCCTCAAAACATGAAATAACGTTGCGCCATCGGCAGGACGTCGGCCGGGGCGCAGGTCAGCAACTCGCCGTCGGCGCGGACCTCGTAGGTTTCCGGATCGACCTCGATGTCCGGCGTGGCATCGTTGTGGATCATGCTCTTCTTCGAGATACCGCTGCGGGTATTCTCCACCGCGTAGAGCGCCTTCTGAGTGCCTAGCCTGGCCTGCAGGCCGTTGGAAATCGCGGCGCCCGAGGTGAAGACGAAGGATGATTGCGTCAGCGCGCGGCCGAACGCACCGAACATCGGCTGGTAGTGCACCGGCTGCGGCGTCGGGATCGAGGCGTTGGGATCGCCCATCGGCGCCGCCACGATCATGCCGCCCTTGATCACCAGATCCGGCTTGACGCCGAAGAACGCCGGCGACCACAACACCAGATCCGCCAGCTTGCCCTTCTCCACCGAGCCTATCAGCTTGGACACGCCATGGGCGATCGCCGGGTTGATGGTGTATTTGGCGATGTAACGCTTGACGCGAAAATTGTCGTTATTGCCGCAGTCCTGCGGCAACGAGCCGCGCTGCTTCTTCATCTTGTCGGCGGTCTGCCAGGTGCGGATGATGACCTCACCCAGCCGGCCCATCGCCTGCGAATCCGACGACATCATCGAGAGCGCGCCGAGGTCGTGCAGGATATCCTCGGCGGCGATCGTCTCCTTGCGGATGCGGCTTTCGGCGAAAGCGAGATCCTCGGCGATCGAGGGATCGAGATGGTGGCAGACCATCAACATGTCGAGATGCTCGTCGATGGTGTTGCGGGTGAACGGCCGGGTCGGATTGGTCGAGGACGGCAGCACATTCGGCAGGCCGGCGACCTTGATGATATCCGGCGCGTGTCCGCCGCCGGCGCCTTCGGTATGGAAGGCGTGGATGGTGCGGCCCTTGAAGGCCTTGATCGTGTCCTCGACGAAGCCGGATTCGTTCAGCGTATCGGAGTGGATCATGACCTGCACGTCATGGTCGTCGGCGACCGTGAGGTAGTTGACGATCGCGGCCGGCGTGGTGCCCCAGTCCTCGTGCAGCTTCAGCGCGCAGGCCCCCGCATGGATCATCTCGATCAGGGCCGCCGGCTTCGAGGCATTGCCCTTGCCGGAGATGCCGAGATTGACCGGGAAGGCATCGAACGACTGGATCATCCGGCCGATGT
>JACMOT010000197.1 GCA_014377915.1 Tardiphaga sp. | reverse complement strand
GCACGACCAACTCCTGACCGAAGCCCGTGCCGTGGCGGCAAGCATTGTCGCGTCATCACCGACCGCGGCCGCGATGACAAAGACCCTGCTCAACAATGCCAGCAATTCGACGCTCGACCAGATGCTCGAATTCGAAAGCTATGCCACGACAGTGGCGTTTCTAACCCCCGAATATGAAGAGGGCGTTCAAGCGTTTCGCGAAAAGCGCGCCCCCGATTTTGCCCGTGCAGCGGCTAAGGGGAGGTCCTGACATGGATTTCAACTACACTCAGGCTGAAACCGAATTCCGGCTGTCGCTGCGCCACTGGCTAGTCGATGCCTTGCCAAAGGGCTGGGGGGAGACGGTCTTCGAACCCGAAGATGAGCACGAGCGCGCGATGTTTCGGCTGGCTTGGGAGCGCAAGCTCCATTCCGGCGGGTGGAGCGGTATCAACTGGCCCAAGGAATATGGCGGGCGTGGCGCGACGCTGGTCGAACGCGCAATTTTTGCCGAGGAAATGGCCCGCGCGCGAGCGCCAGAGATCATCAACATCGTCGGCCAGAACCTCGCCGGTCCGACGATCTTGCAATTTGGCACGGAAAAGCAAAAGCAACGCTTTCTGCCCAAAATTATTTCATCGGATGAAGTCTGGTGCCAAGGTTTTTCCGAACCCAATGCCGGATCGGACCTTGCATCGGTCCGTATGAAAGCCGAGCGCGTCGGCGATAAATTCGTTGTCAACGGCCAGAAGATCTGGACCAGCTTCGCGCAATATTCGCAGTGGTGCTTCGCTCTGGTTCGCACCGATCCCGAGTTGCCCAAGCACAAGGGGCTCAGCTTCCTGCTAATTGACATGGCGTCGCCGGGCATCTCAATCCGCCCGCTTCGCCAGATTTCGGGCGAATCGGAATTCAATGAAACCTTCTTCGACAACGTCGAAGTACCGATCGAAAATATTGTGGGCGACGTTAACGACGGCTGGCGGATCGCCATGGCGACCCTGGCCCATGAGCGCGGTCCGGAAGATGCCTTGGGACGACAGATTCGGTTCAAACAGGAGCTGGACCAGCTCCTCATGACATTGTCGGCCCAAGATCGCGGGGAGGGCAAGGCAATCGACGATCGCGACGTGCGTCAGAAGCTCGCTTTGTCGGTGATCGAAGTGGAAGTGATGCGCCTCAATTCGCTTCGCACATTCAGCAAGTTCTTGAACGGAGAGGAGCGAGGTCCTGACGCCTCACTGATCAAACTCTACTGGAGCCACGCCGCCCAAAATATGTACGAGAACGCGCTCGATGCGTTGGGGCCGTTGGCGCCTCTTGGGGGCAATGATCCGCTGGCACCTGCAGCGGGTCGTTTCCAGCTGAGCTATCTGCAGTCGAAGGCGTTTACGATCTATTCCGGATCTTCCGAAATTCAGCGCAACATCATCGGCGAGCGAATGCTCGGCCTGCCAAGATAGAAGGGTCGTCCATTGAATTTTGGCTTTGACGAGCAGCAGAAGACCTTCGGCGATACCGTCGCAAGCGTGCTTGCCGATTTCCCTGCGCTTCGGAGCCCGGACCTTTTGCCGCCGCCGCATGAAGCGGTGTGGCAGGCGCTTGCCGAAATCGGCCTGTTTGCATTGATGGTGCCCGAGCGGTTCGACGGCGTTGGAATGTCAATCGTCGATCTGGCGTTGGCAGTCGAAGCCCTCGGGGCCGGCCTCGCGCCGTCGGCGGTCGCCGCGACACTTGCTGCCACCGATTTAATCGTCCGTCATGGCTCGGAAGCACAGCAACACGACTTGCTGCCGCGGATCGGCACGGGAGCCACCAAAGTGGCGTTGGCTGTGCTCGAGCCTGACCAGGGGTATGACCCCCGCGACGTGAGGACGAAAGTCGTTGGAAATCGTCTCAATGGCGCCAAGCTGTTGGTGGGCGACGCCGCCGAGGCCACACTGTTTCTAGTCGTTGCTCAATCCAAAGGCCGTCCCTCGCTGCTCATCGTCGACGCCGGTGTTCCCGGCATTGCGATCCGTGCCCACGATGATCTTGATCCTACCAGCGGTTACTGTGCGGTGACGTTTACCGACGTCGCGGTCGGTGCGGCAGCGATTCTGGGAGAATCCGACGCCGAGTGCACAGTGGGAAGACTGGTCGACGTATCCGCAACAATCAGTGCCGGCTTGTTGATGGGCAGTGCTTCGAAAATGCTCGAAACCGCCGTCGACTACGTCAAAGTTCGCGTTCAGTTCGGGCAGGCGATCGGTGCATTTCAGGCAATCAAACATCGCTGTGCCGACATGGCAGTGGCGCTGGAAGCCGGTCGTTCGGCAGCCTATTATGCCTTTTGGGCCGTTGCCGAAAACGCACCAGATTGCGCCCGCGCCGCGTCGATGGCCAAAGCCTATTGCGGCGGCGTGTCACGGCATATCTGCAACGAGACTATCCAGGTGCATGGCGGGATGGGGTTTACCTGGGAACTGGGCCTGCACCGGTTTCTTCGCCGCGCCAAGGTCATCGAGCATAGTTACGGCGACGCCGCCTGGCACAACGAGCGCGTGCTTTGTGCCACGCTTGCCGAGGTCAATGCCACGGTTGACGAGCGACGTAACGCCGCCTGAGCAAAGGCCGTGCGTTTGATGACCGACAGGCTTTGGTGATCGTTATCGGCCGTCACGTCCCATGCGGCTTTTCGCTCTCCAGCATGCTGAGCAAACGCTCGGCCATTTCGCTACTCGCCTTGGTAAGATTGCGTGGCCGGCGATAGAGCAGCCAGGTGATGATCAGCTGGTTGATCGCCCCGGTGAGCAAGGCTGCGGTCTCATATTCGTCGCGATCGGCGGGCCATTCGCCCTCGGCCATCCCCTGGCGCACCAGAAACAGCACGACGCGCGAAAAGTCGTTCAAACTGTGCCGAACTTCCGACTCGCCGACGTCCACGCTGGGCCAGATTTCGAGGTAAAGTAGTCGTGCCCATTCGGCATGTTCGCGCGCATAATCGGCCGACATCGAGAGGTAAAGCAACAGGCGGTCCCGAGCGCTTTCCTTGTCGGTCACCGCCAGGCGATACTCCTCGAAGAAGCTCGCGAGATGCGACGAAGGAACGTCGTACGCCAGGTCTTCCTTGCTCTTGTAATATTCGTAGAGGTTGGACGTCGAAATCCCGGCTTCTGCCGCAATATCGGCGATCCGAGACCGCGAGATGCCGTCGCGGGCAAACACGCGGAGCGCACCATTCAGTATCTGCGACTCAGTGCGTCTGCTGCGGTCCTGCTTGCGCTGGGTCGCGCGCTTCGGACGGTGAGTGATATCGTGAAGAAGCTGCTGCCATGGCGATCGGGCAGCGTCGGTCGCAACTCCGCAACTTTCGCTATTAATCATGGTCGAAAGATCTTTTGCCACTTAGTAACTCGCAGCCAAGTAATGTGAGCAGTTCGGAACGCCGTTCATCGTCTTTCCGTAACAGGCTGAACAGTGCCGACCAAGGGCTGGATCATGCATCGACGAGCCCAAGCGCCCGGCCCTTGATCTGCAGCGCGAGATATTTCGAGAAGGACCGATTCTGCCGCAGGCTCCCGCCGGCGATCCAGAAGCCTTCCTGGCCCGTTAATTTCCACATCGCCCTTAACTCGCTGTGTTCGTCCATTCCCCACACCGGCCCGACTTTTTCGGCCACCGCCTCGCCCATGATCGTTCGTACTGATTCCTGCATATTCTCATAGCCGGCGGCGATTACCACGGCATCATACTCCGCCGCGGTGCCGTCAGCGAACTGGACCGACCGCCCGTCAAAGCCGGCAATCGTGGTTCCGTGCCTGACCTTGATCTGGCCGCTGACGATCAGGTCGGACGTGCCGACGTTGATATAATAACCACCGCCCCGGCGGTGGAAGTTGGTCAGAAACCCGCTGTCTT
>JACMOT010000016.1 GCA_014377915.1 Tardiphaga sp. | reverse complement strand
CTAGTGTTCACCGGCCGCATCGGCGTGCACAGCCGGGAAATCCGCGAACGCATCTGCGCAAGGCTTGGCTGGTTCGGGATCGAAATGGATCGTGCAGCCAATGATGCCGGTGCTGACGTCATTTCCGCTTCGAATAGCAAGATCGAGGTACGCATCATCCCGACCAGCGAAGAGACGACGATCGCGCGCGACTGCGTGGCGCTATTGGCGAGCCAGCAGCAGGCCGTCTGATAGGAGCCACAACCCTTACCCCGCCGGTCTCATCGCCTGCATGCTCTTGCCCAGCGTTTCCGCAAAGGTCGCCGCCGCCACCGACAGGCCACGGCCGCGCAGCTGGCACAGCACGAGATCGGCGGCAGGCACGTCGCGGGTATCGACCGGGCGGCCGACCAGACCAAGGCCGAGATCGCCGGAGGGCGCGCCGATCTCGATCTGGAACGAGATCATGTTGCAGCGGAACACCAGACCGCGCAGCATCTCGAAGGAATTGCTTTCCGCCTGCATGTTGAGGCGCAGTTCGCGCCGCGCGGTGACCTCGTCGAGGATCTGCCGGCCGCTGAGCGAACGATCCGGCAGCGCCGCCGGATAGTCGGCGCAATCCGACAGCCGCACCGACTTCTTGGCGGCCAGCGGATGATCGGCGCGCATCACCACCGCGAGGCGCTGCGGCAGCGTGGCCATCACCCGCAGCGACGGCCACATCGCCGGCCGGTACACCATCGCCAGAACGACCTCATAGGCCGCCAGCGCGACCCACGCGCGATCATGGTCCAGCACCTTGCAATCGAACACCACCTTCGGATGCTGCTTCTGGAAGGCTGCGACCTGCGAGGCCAGAAAGTCGAACGCCAGTGCCTGGCTGCAGGCGATCTGGATCGGCCCGCGCCGCAGCCCGCGCAGATCCTCGACCTGCGATTTCATCCGCTCGGCGTCGGCAATCTGGCTGCGCGCATAGCGCACGAACATCTCGCCGGCCGTGGTCAGCTTGACGCCGCGCGGGCGGCGCTCGAATAACGGCGTGCCGACCTCGGTCTCGAGGTCCTGGATCCGCCGGTTCATCGCCGACGGCGTCAGGTTGAGGTGTTCGGCCGCCTTGCGGATCGAGCCCATGCGGGCGATCTCGACGACATGGGTCAACAGCTTGAGATGTCGCATGGCGTCTCCAGTGAGGCCTTTTTTGCACCGCTCTGGCCAGAACATAGCAGCAGATAAGCTCACTCGGATAGGGCTAGGTTTACTGCCGGCGGTCGATGCCGGCGGATGAGGCCAGCACGACGACCGGAACCGGGTTTCACTCTTCAAGGAAAACACCGATGATCAGACACCATGCGTTTCGCGGCATGCAGGCGCTTGCGCTCGCGCTGGCCTTCACTGCCGGCTCCGTCGCCGCCGCCCAGGCCCAGACCAAGATCAAGATGATCCTGAACTGGAAATACGAGGGGCCGCAGGGCATGTTCTTCCTCGCCGACGACCGCGGCTACTTCAAGCAGGAAGGCCTCGACGTCACCTTCGACCAGGGCAATGGCTCCGGCGCCGCCGTGCCGCAGGTCGCCAACGGCGCCTATGACATGGGCTTTGGCGACGTCAACGCGCTGATCGAATACACCGCCAAGAAGCCGGAAGGCGCGCCGGTCGGCGTGTTCTCCTTGTACAACCGCCCGCCCTTCGCGGTCGCCGTGAAGGCCGACGGCCCGATCAAGACGCCCGCCGATTTCGTCGGCAGGAAGCTCGGCGGCCCGGCCAATGACGGCGCGCTCAAGCTGTTCCCGGCTTTGTGCGGCATCGCCAAGATCGACTGCGCCAAGGTAGAGATCAGCAACATGCAGCCGAATTTGCGCGAGCAGATGCTGGTGCAGGGCCAGGTCGACGGCGTGTTCGGCTACGTCACCACGTTGCGCTTCGCCGCCCGCGGCATCGGCCTCGATCCCGACACCCAGTTGCGCCTGATCCGCTTCGGCGACTACGGCATGGATCTGTATTCGAACTCGATCATCGTCTCGGCGAAGTTCATCAAGGACAACCCTGCGGCGGTGAAGGGCTTCCTCAAAGCGCTGACCAAGGGCGTGAAGGATGCGATGGCCGATCCGAAGGCGGCGGTTGCCGCGGTGGCCAAGCGCGAGCCGCTGATCAAGCCCGACCTCGAACTGGCCAAGCTGCAGGCGACCATGTCCGACGACATGAGCCATCCGGAAGTCGCGACCATCGGGCTCGGCGACATCGACGAAGCCCGCATGGCGAAGGCGATCGAGATCCTGGTGACGGCCAAGGAGCTGCAGCGCACGCCAGGCGTGAAGGAGATCTTCGACCGCAGCTTCATGCCGCCGCTCGCCGATCGCCCGACCGTCATCAAGGCGGCGATGTAAACGCTCGCCGTTCCCCTCATGGGGAGGCGCCGCAGCTAAAGCGTAGGGTGGGCAAAGGCGCACTTGCGCCGTGCCCACCACCCATCGATGTGGCGTGATGGTGGGCACGCTCCGCCGCGCTTCGCGCGCCGCAGCTTTGCCCACCCTACGGCTCTCTTACGAAAGAACCATGATGAAACTATCCCTCGAAAACCGCGTCGTGATGATCACCGGCCCGGCCAAGGGCATGGGTGCCTCCATCACCCACGCCTTCGCCGCCGAGGGCTGCAAGCTCGCGCTGATTGGCCGCGACATTGCGGCGATTGCGCCGGTCGCCGAT
>JACMOT010000196.1 GCA_014377915.1 Tardiphaga sp. | reverse complement strand
TTGAGCAAATACATCGCGACGACGTAGCCGCCGACGCCGAAGAACAGGCCGTGGCCGAGCGACAGGATGCCGAGATAGCCCCAGATCAGATCGGGCGAGATCGCGAGCACCGCGAACGCCGCGAGTTGACCTATCGCATTGGCCAGATAGGGCGACAGCCCGGCAGACGAGAAGGACGAGCCGGCCAGCAGCACCGCCACCGCGAGCATGATCAGCAGCAGACAGAGAAAGGGTTTGTCGGATCCGAGCGGCTTCATTTGCGCCGCCCCTTGATCGCGAACAGGCCTTCCGGCCGCCATTGCAGGAAGGTGATGATCATCAGCAGCACGATGACTTTCGCCGCCACCGCGCCCCACAGCGGTTCGATCAGCACGTTGATCTGGCCGATGCCGAGCGCCGCGACGACCGTGCCGACGATAGTGCCGACGCCGCCCAGCACCACGACCATGATGCTGTCGATGATGAAGTTCTGCCCCATCTGCGGGTTGACGCTGTAGATCGGCGCCAGCGCCAGGCCCGCCAGCCCGGCAAGGCCGGAGCCGAGCCCGAAGGCCAGCCTGTCGATCCGCCGCACCGGAATGCCGATGCACGCGGCCATGCTGCGGTTCTGCGTGACAGCACGAATGTTGAGGCCGAGCGGCGTGAGGCGCATCAAGCCCCAGGTGATCGCCAGAGTCACGATCGCGAAGGCGATGGCGAACATCCGGTTCCAGGTGAAGATGAAATCGCCGATCACCGGCACACCGCCGGTGACGTAGAATGGCGTCACGAAGTTGAGGTTCTGCGTGCCGAACGTCACCCGCACCAGATTGATCAGGAACAGGCTGACGGCCCAGGTGGCCAGCAGGCTCATCAGCGGCCGCTTGTAGAGGTGACGCAACAGCACGGCTTCCAGCGCGATGCCGATCCCCGCCGTCACGAGAAACGCGACGGGAATGGCGATGACGAGATACCAGTCGAGCAGCGCAGGCGCCAAGTGGCGCAAGCCTTCCTGCACCAGCCAGGTGACGTAGGCGCCGATCATGATCATCTCGCCCTGCGCGAGGTTGATCACGCCCATCAGGCCGAAGATGACGGCCAGACCGATCGCCGCCATGAACAGGATGCTGGCGAAGCTCAAGCCGTTGTAGAGCGCGGCCAGCACGTCGCCGGTCAGGATGCCGCGATTGATCGTGGTGACGGCGGCATCGACGGCGCTCCTGAATTCCGGATTGGCGGCGTAAGCCGGATCGGCGGTCATCGGCCGGATCTGCGCCAGCGCCCGGCGATCCGGCGTCGCCGCGATGCGCTTGAGCGCCCCGATCCGTTTGGCGGGATCGGTCGAATTCAGCGCGGCGGCCTGGGCGGTGGCGAGGATCTGCGCCTTCAGCCCGGCATCACTTTCCTCATCAGCGGCGATCTCGAACAGGCGATCCGGCAGGCCGCTGGTCTGCCGCTCCAGCGCGCGTAGCGCCGCGGCGCGCTGCCCGACATCGGTTGCCGTGCGCAATTGAAGCGTTGCGGCTGCGGTTTCGAACAGCGCGCGGTTTCGGAGGCTGAGGAACGGCTGGCGGTTGCGCTCCCCGCCGGCGCGCGGCGCGCGGGTGACGGCATCCTGCGGCCCGTCGGCGGTGAGCAGGACGCCGCCGCCGGGGTCGCAGCTCAGCTTGCGGTCAAGCATCGCACGCGCCAGCGGCGCGGCCCACCGGCGATCGTCCGGCGATCCGTCCTGCGCCAGACCGGTCAACGCACGGCCGGCCTCGCCCATCGCGGCGGTCTCACCGCAGAGTTTGGCCACCAGATCTGCACGCGGCGCCTCCGCCGCGACGAGCACGGACGGAATCCAGGCTGCGATCAGGATCGCGGCAACAGTGAAGCTGCGTCGCATCATGTCGACCGACCGCCGGCCACGACGGTCCGGCGGCGCTGATTGATCGCCACTCAGCTGTACGGGCTGAACGGGACGGGCTTAGGCGCGTCCTTGGACTGCCAGAGAATGTCGAAGCCCTGCTTGGCATTGACCGAACCGATGAAGACGCCGCGCGACACGTAGTTGTTCTCGGCGGTCATCGAGATCTTGTAGCCGGACGGGCAATCGAAACTCAGGCCAGCGAACGCTTTCTGTACCTCTGGCACGTCGAACGATTTAGCCTTGGCCGCCGCCATCGCCCACAAGTGCACAGAATCATATGCCGAGACCATCGGATCGATCACCACGTCGCCCTTGAACGGTACTTTCTTGGCGACGACGTAATCTGCCCATTGCTTCAGGAACGCTGTATTGGCAGCCCCCCGTGCGTTCTGCAGATAGGCCCAGCAATTCAGATGACCAACCAGCGGCTCGGTGTTCAGGCCTTCGAGATCGGCCTCGACCATGTCGAGACCGAGCACCGGGATGTCGGTCGCCTTGATGCCCTGGTTGGCGAATTCGCGCAGGAAGTCAGGAATCGACGAACCGACCACCGTCAGCACGACCACCGGCTTGCCGCCGCCCTGATCGGCGAAGGCGCGGATCTGATTGACCAGGGTCTGGAAGTTGGAGAATCCGAACGGGACGTATTCTTCCTTCCAGGCGGTTTCCGGAATGCCCTTCGACTTCCAGTAGCCTTTCAACTGCTTGTTGATGGTGCGGGGCCAGACATAGTCCGAACCGATCATGAAGAAGCGCTTGGCGCTGACGCCGTCCTCGCTCATCAGGTAGTCGACGGCCGGCAGCACCGAGCCCGCCGGCGGAGAATTGACATAGACGACGTTCTTGGAATTCTCGTCCCCCTCGAAGTGCAGCGGATAGAACAGCAGCCCCTTGGACTGTT
>JACMOT010000195.1 GCA_014377915.1 Tardiphaga sp. | reverse complement strand
CCTCCGGAATCCGAGGTGCTGCGCCTGACCATCGGCGCCGCGATTGTTGCCGCCTACGCCATGCTGACCGCCCATGAACTCGGGCTGGAGCGTCGCACGTCGGTGCAGCGCAACTGGCCAGCCATGCTGGTCCCGTTGCTGCACGGCTTCGTCCTGATGCTGCCGATCGTGCTCGGTGATCTGCTGCATGGCGACACTGGCAGTTTCGGCACCAGCATCTGGGCGACTTTGTTCGCGATCGAACTGGTTCTCTACGCGGTCGGCACCGTGTTTGTGATCTTCATGCTGGTTTCGGAGCGTGCGGTGACCGTGCACAAGGTGGCGGCGTCCTGCGACCCGCTGACCGGCCTGTTCAACCGACGCGGATTTTCCGAGGCGACTTCGCGGATGATCGAGCGCGAGGCCAAGGCGGGACGCCCGATCACCGTGATGATCTTCGACATTGACCATTTCAAGTCGATCAATGATCGCTTCGGCCATCCGGCCGGCGACGAGGTCCTCAAACTGTTCGCCTCGGTGATCCTGCAGTCGCTGCGGATCAGCGATCTGTCCGGCCGGATCGGCGGCGAGGAATTCGCGGCGATGCTGCCTTGCAATCTGGACGAGGCGCTGCTGGCCGCCGAGCGCGTCCGCGAGACCTTTGCCACTTGCGGCATTGCCATCAACGAGGCGCCGGTGGTCACCACCGTGAGCATCGGCGTCGCCGGCGGGCCGACTGGCACCGAACTCGAGGTGCTGTTGGCCGCGGCCGATACCGCGCTGTACCAGGCCAAGCGCGGCGGCCGCAACCGGGTCCAGGCCGCCGAGGAGACGCCGCTGTCACTGGAGCGGGGACGGCGCAACGTCGCCGGCCAGAGCGCGCCGGGCATGACCGTCCCCGGGGTGCGCGGCGTCAGCATCGGTGCCAGCACAGGGTGATTGCGGCGCTGACTAAGGATCTATTTACCATTCGGTCCCTATGATCGTTGTATGATCACACCGCGCGATACCACCTCGACTATGGCCCTGATGTCGCTTGAAGCGGCTGCGGCCTCCGCCCGCTCGGGCTTTGGCTGCATGTTTTCCACCTCGGATGAATACGAAACCGCGCTGATCAGCGAGCGCCGAGCCCAGGGCCGCTACGACGCCCGCCGCCGTCGCTGGCCGGTAGTCGCCTTCATCGGCTGCGCGTTGATGGTGGCTGGCGTCGCGCTGCTGTTCGCCTGACCGGCCATCAGCTTCACGGTGACACCGGTTTGCGGTAGACACGGCGACCGCAACGAAGGGTCGCATGCATGATTACCGAAATCGCTCTGATCGACGTCAAGCCGGGCTCCGAGAAAGACTTCGAAGCCGCCGTCGGCAAGGCCGTGCCGCTGTTCCTGCGCGCCAAGGGCGGCAAGGGCATCGAACTCCACAAATCCGTCGAGAAGCCGTCGCGCTATCGGCTGCTGGCGAAATGGGAGACGCTGGAAAACCACACGGTGGATTTTCGCGGATCGGCCGATTTCAATGAGTGGCGCGCGCTGGTCGGCCCGTACTTTGCCGCGGCACCCGATGTCGAGCATACCGAGACCGTGCTGACGTCGGCGGAGTAGGCGGGCGCCAAAGCGATCAGAGGCGAGCGCTCGAACGGGTCGGCCCGGCTTCGGCCGGGCGCTACGCCGTGATATCGAGCAGCGACTTGGCCATGCGGTCATCCGCCTTCATCAGCGTCGCATTGGCGGAAAAACTGTAGCTCGCGATCATCTGGCCCAGCATTTCCTGCGATAGGTCGACATTGGGCGCGGCGACCAGGCCGCTCTGATTGGCGAACGGCGCCTGCGGATCGGAGATCGCAATGGTGGACGGCTTCGCGGCGGCCACGCTGGTGGCGGTGCCGCCGCCGGCGCTCGCGGTCTGTACCAGTACCAGCGGGACGAAAGCCCGTGGTGCCCCGGCCGGTACGGCGCCGCTGGCATCGGGCAGGGCGCCGGTGCTGGAACTATTGGCGACGTTCGAGGCGGAGACCTCAAGCCGGCGGGTCGCCGCATTCATGCCGGACAGGGCGGTGGTGGAGATGCTGCTCATCAGGGCTCGTCCTACGGGTCATTCGACGAACACCTAGCGCTCGCGGCCGGTAAGCAAGCCTGAAAGTCAGCGGCGGAATTCCGACGTCACGGATAATGATCCGTTTACCATGCGGCGGCGCGACCCTGCCGCGGCAGGCCACGCCGTTCGGCTCAGGCCGCTTTCGCCACCGTCGACGCGTCTTCCGCCTCATCTTCGTCGCCGCGTAAGAAGTCGATCACCACCTTGACGATCGCCAGCACCGGCAGCGCCAGCGCCAGGCCCCAGACGCCGAACACCACGCCGAGCATGATCTGAAACGCGAACAGAGTGGCGGCGGGGATGTCGAGCGCCTGGCGCTGCAGCACCGGGGTCAGCACGTAGCTTTCCATCGCGTGGACGCCGAGGAACAGTACGAAGGCGCTGGCCGCCGCGACCCAGCCGGAGGCAAGGCTGGCGAGTACCACGATCAGCCCGGCGAGCAGTGCGCCGACGGTCGGGATGAAAGCCAGCAAGCCGGCCTGCACGCCGAGGATGAAGGCGCTGGGCACGCCGATCAGCATCAGGCCGATCCAGGTGACGGAGCCCACAGCGACCATGGTGATCATCTGCGCGATCAGCCACCGCTCCAGCGTATCGCTGATGCGATCGACGATCTCGGTCATGTCCGCGCGATATTTTTTCGGCGTCAGGTGCAGCACGCCCTTGCGGTAGACGCTGGGCTGGGCGGCGAAGGTGAGGCCGAGAAACAGTACGATGAAGAAATTGCCCAGCGCGCCGACCGCGCCGAGGATGATCTTCAGCGTCTGGCTGACAATGGCGCCGCCGCTCGAGGCGAAGGCGCTGGCGCTGGGCAGGTTGTTGGTCTTGGCCAGCGAGTCCGTGGTAGGTGCTGGCGCCGCCGGCTTGGTCGGGGCATCGGTCTCGGCATCGAGCGTGGCGGTGCCGAAATCGAGGTAGCTGGTATCGACGCCATGTCGCTCCAGAAAGGATTTGACGTTGCCGACCTGCGACTTCAGCGTGGTGCTGAGCACCTTGGTCTGTTCTGCGATGGTGGCGCCGCCGAGAAACACAACGCCGCTGAGCAGGGTGGCCAGCAGCAGGCAGACGGCGACCAGGCGTAGTGCGTGTGGACCGCCAACTAGGCGGCCGAACAGTTCGGTCAGCGCATTGAGGCCGACCCCCAGCAGCACGCCGGCGAAAATCAGGAACAGGGTCGCGGAAAAATACCATGCGAACAGCACGAAGATCGCAAAGGCGACGGTGCTGATACCGCCGACGGCGATCGACCACGCCAGATCGCCACGATTTTCCACCTTGTTTTCTGGAGCCACGTGAACATCCTTCTTGGCCGATGGCGGCCCAGTGTTTCGTCAAATCCGCGCGGGATCAAGCCGGGACGACTTTTGCACCAGGCGTTGGTTCCCTTCGCACAAAAACGGCCCGCATGTCCTGGGCGCCTTCAGCCGGGGGTGGCGTGGCTGGCTATAAGCCGCCGAGCTCCCGTTTGTCGGCCATCGGGACCCTTTGCGGGCAATGGTCGCCCACGAAAAAGGGCGCCCCGTTGCCGGAACGCCCTCATCGATGGTTTTCGCCGCTGGACTACAGCGAGTAGTACATGTCGAATTCGACCGGATGCGGGGTCATTTCGTAACGCATCACTTCGGTCATCTTCAGTTCGATATAGGCGTCGATGAAGTCGTCATCGAACACGCCGCCAGCTTTCAGGAAGCCGCGGTCCTTGTCGAGATTCTCGAGCGCCTCGCGGAGCGAACCGCAGACCGTCGGAATCGACTTCAGCTCTTCCTTCGGCAGGTCGTAGAGGTCCTTGTCCATCGCCGGACCCGGATCGATCTTGTTCTTGATGCCGTCGAGACCAGCCATCAGCATCGACGCGAACGCGAGATACGGATTGGCCATCGGATCGGGGAAGCGAACCTCGACGCGCTTGGCCTTCGGCGACGTG
>JACMOT010000194.1 GCA_014377915.1 Tardiphaga sp. | reverse complement strand
GACGTGCTGAACTATGCCGAACCCGTCACCAAGAAGGGTTTTGTCTTCATGGACACGCCTGGCTACGATCCCGTCGCGGCGACCGGGCAGGTCGCCGGCGGCGCCAAACTGGTGTGCTTCACCACCGGCCGTGGCTCGGTGTTCGGCTGCAAGCCCTCGCCGTCGATCAAGCTCGCCACCAACACGCCGATGTTCAGGCGCATGGAAGAGGACATGGACATCAATTGCGGTACCATCCTCGATGGCGATGAGAGCGTGCAGGATTGCGGCCAGCGCATTTTCGCGCAGATGCTGAAGACGGCGTCGGGAGAGCCGACCAAGAGCGAGAGTTTTGATTTCGGCGGCGCGGAGTTTGCGCCCTGGGTGCTGCGCGCGACGATGTAGGACCTCTCGACGTCATTGCGAGGCGCGAAGCGACGCGGCAATCCAGAAAGCGGCAACCGAAAAAAGAACTGGATTGCTTCGTCGCAATGGCTCCTCGCACTGACGGAGAGAGGTCAGAGCGCCCCCACAACAGGCACATTGTGCCCGTTGTTAGGCCTTGATCCTCACCGCCGGCAGTGTTCTGCTTAAAAAAGCTGCTGGAGTTGCCCATTGTCGATCTTCGTCGCCCTGCACCACGTCACGCATTATAAATATGATCGGCCGATCGATCTCGGCCCGCAGACCATCCGGCTGCGTCCGGCGCCGCATACGCGCACGCCGATTCCGGCCTATTCGCTGAAGGTGACGCCGGCCAATCATTTCGTGAACTGGCAGCAGGATCCGCAGGGCAACTGGCTGGCGCGCTTCGTGTTTCCGGAGAAGGCCAGCGAGCTCAAGATCGAAGTCGATTTCACCGCCGAAATGACGGTGATCAACCCCTTCGACTTCTTCGTCGAGCCCTATGCCGAGACGTTTCCGTTCGTCTATCCCGATGATCTCAAGACCGAACTGGCGCCCTATCTGGCGACGGAAGAAGCCGGTCCGCTGTTCCAGGCTTACGTGGCCGAGATCGCCAAGCAGGCGCCCAGCACCGTCAATTTCCTGGTCGATCTCAATGCGCGGCTGCGCACCCAGGTCAACTACATCATCCGCCTGGAGCCCGGTATCCAGACCCCGGAGCAGACGCTGGCCAACAAGTCCGGCTCGTGCCGCGATTCGGCGTGGCTGCTGATCCAGACTTTGCGCCATCTTGGCCTCGCCGCGCGTTTCGTGTCCGGCTACCTGATTCAGTTGCGCCCCGACATCGATCCGCTGGAAGGTCCGCGCGAGGTCGAGAACGACTTCACCGATCTGCACGCCTGGGCCGAGGTCTATCTTCCCGGCGCCGGCTGGGTCGGCTTCGACGCGACCTCGGGCATGCTGACCGGCGAGGGCCATATCCCGGTCGCCGCTACGCCGCATTTCCGTTCGGCGGCGCCGATCTCCGGCATGGCCGGCTTCGCCGAGGTCGAGTTCGGCTTCGAGATGGAAGTGAAGCGCGTCCGCGAGGCGCCGCGCATCACCAAGCCGTTTTCCGAGGAAGCGTGGCAGCGGCTCGACGCGCTCGGCGAGAAGGTCGATGCCGACCTCAAGGCCGATGATGTCCGCCTCACCATGGGGGGCGAGCCGACCTTCGTGTCGATGGACGATCTGGAATCGGCGGAGTGGAATATCGCCGCCGTGGGTCCGACCAAGCGCGGCCTCGGCGACGACCTGATCCGCCGGCTGCGCACGCGCTTCGCGCCGGGCGGGCTGCTGCATTACGGCCAGGGCAAATGGTACCCCGGCGAAAGCCTGCCGCGCTGGGCCTTTGGCCTGTACTGGCGCCGCGACGGCGTACCGATCTGGAAGAACGATGCGCTGATCGCCCGCGTCGAAGGTCCGCGCACCGCCGACGTCAACCAGGCCGAGAAGTTTGCCGAAGGCGCCGCGCACCGGCTTGGCGTGCCCCGTGAATATATCATGCCGGCGTTCGAAGACCCCGGTCACTGGCTGCGGAAGGAAGCCGGGCTGCCGGATAATGTCGACCCCAGCGATTCAAAACTCGCCGACCCCGAAGAGCGGTCGCGGATGGCGCGGGTATTCGACCAGGGATTACACACGCCAAAGGGTTTCGTGCTGCCGATCCAGCGCTGGAATGCGGAAGCGGAGCCGGACATTCGCTGGCGCTCCGAACACTGGAAGCTGCGTCGCGGCAATCTGTTCCTGACGCCCGGCGATTCGCCGCTCGGACTGCGGCTGCCGATCGCGTCGTTGCCGCATGTGCCGGAGGATGACTTCCCCTTCATCGTCGAGCAGGACCCGATGGAGCCGCGCGGCGAACTCTCGGCCGACGACGCCGAGGCCACCGCGCGAGCGCGGGCCGCGGCCGAGAAGATTCAGGAACGCCGCGATCACGGTCCGGTGCGCACCGCGCTGTCGATCGAAGTGCGCGACGGAATCCTCTGTGCGTTCATGCCGCCGGTGGAAAAGCTCGAGGATTATCTCGAACTGATCACCGCGCTGGAGGCGACCGCCGAAGAGATGCAGCTGCGGGTCCATGTCGAGGGCTATCCGCCGCCATTCGACCCGCGCCTCGAAGTGATCAAGG
Source organism: Tardiphaga sp. (assembly GCA_014377915.1). Next base: position 8,651 of record JACMOT010000194.1, on the reverse strand, counting down.
TGACGCCCGATCCTGGCGTGCTGGAAATCAACATCCATCCCGCCGCGACCTGGCGCGAGGCGGTCAATACCACGACCTTCCTGTATGAGGACGCCGCACGGACGCGGCTCGGCGCCAACCGCTTTTTGGTCGATGGTCGTCATACCGGCACCGGTGGCGGTAACCACGTCGTGGTCGGCGGCAGCAAGCCGGAGGACTCGCCCTTTCTGCGGCGGCCGGATCTGCTGAAAAGCCTGGTGCTGTACTGGCAGCGCCATCCCTCGCTGTCCTATCTGTTCTCCGGCATGTTCATCGGCCCGACCAGCCAGGCGCCGCGCATCGACGAAGCGCGCCATGATGCGTTGTACGAGCTGGAGATCGCGCTGGCGCAGGTGCCGCCGCCGGGCGTCAAGGCGCCGCTGTGGTTGGTCGACCGGCTATTCCGGCACATCCTCGTCGATATCACCGGCAACACCCACCGCTCCGAGATCTGCATCGACAAGCTGTATTCGCCGGATGGCACCACGGGCCGGCTCGGCCTGGTCGAATTCCGTGCGCTGGAGATGCCGCCCGATCCGCGGATGTCGCTGGCGCAACAGCTGCTTATCCGCGCGCTGATCGCGAAAATGTGGCGCGAGCCGCAGCAGGGCGGCTTCGTGCGCTGGGGGACCACGCTGCATGACCGCTTCATGCTGCCGCATTATCTCTGGGAGGATTTTCAGGGCGTGCTCGCCGAGCTCGGCCACTCCGGCTATGAATTCTCCAAGGAATGGTTCGAGGCGCAGCTCGAATTCCGCTTCCCGGTGTTCGGCCACGTCACCTATGGTGGCGTCACGCTGGAAGTGCGCCAGGCGCTGGAGCCGTGGCACGTGCTCGGCGAGGAGGGCACGGCGGGCGGCACGGTGCGCTACGTCGATTCCTCGGTGGAGCGGTTGCAGCTCAAGGCCAACGGCTTTGTCGTCGGCCGGCACATGATTACCTGCAACGGCCGCGCGCTGCCGATGACCGACACCGGACGCTCCGGCGAGGTCGTCGGCGCGGTGCGCTTCAAGGCCTGGCAGCCGGCCTCCGGCCTGCATCCGACGATTCCGGTCCATGCGCCCCTGGTGTTCGACATCGTCGATACCTGGAACCGGCGGTCGCTCGGCGGTTGCGTCTATCATGTCGCCCATCCTGGCGGGCGCAGCTACGAGACCAAGCCGGTCAACTCCTATGAAGCGGAAGCGCGCCGTCTGGCGCGGTTCGAGGAGATTGGCCACACCCCCGGCGAAATGGACCCGCCGAGGGAAGAACGCACACTTGAATTCCCGTTGACGCTCGACTTGAGGACGCCGCTCCTGCATTGAGTAGGCCAATCGTGTTGGCAGGAGAGTCGGTAATGACGGGTCAGGCCGGCCAGGGGAAGAAGCCCCGTCCGGGAGGTCGCAAGGTCGCCCAGTGGACCCGCGATTACGAACGGCTGCCTGGAATTCCCGACGAATTCATTGCGCAAGACGGCACGCCGCGCCCGGTCTGGGAGCGGTTCTTCGAGGCGTTTGGCGGGCTGGCCTCGACCGACGTCGAGCGCCGCTTCAGCTCCGCCGATCGCCATCTGCGCGAGGCCGGCGTGACCTATCGTGCCCCCGGCGAGATCGCCGACCGGATCTGGCCGCTCAGCCATGTGCCGCTGCTGATCGATGCGTCGGAATGGCAGCAGATTTCCGCCGCCATCACCCAGCGCGCCGAACTGATCGAAAAGGTGCTGGCTGATCTTTATGGCGGCGGCAGTCTGGTCGCGTCGGGCGCGGTGCCGGCCGCGGCGATTGCCGGCAGCCCGGAATATCTGCGCTCGATCTGCGGGGTCGCGCCGCCCGGCGGCAAATATCTCAACGTCTACGCCGCTGATCTTGGCCGTGGTCCCGATGGCCGCTGGTGGGTGCTTGGCGATCGCACCCAGGCGCCGTCGGGCATGGGCTACGCGCTGGAAAACCGGCTGGTGCTGTCGCGCGCCTTCACCGACCTCTACAAGTCGATGAATGTCGAACGCGTCGCCCCGTTCTTCGAGGCGTTCCGCGATTCGCTGCGCGCTTCCGCCGACCGCGACGAGCCACGCATCGGCCTGCTGACGCCGGGGCCGTTCAGCGAAACCTATTTCGAGCACGCCACGCTGGCGCGCTATCTCGGCTTCCTGCTGGTCGAGGGCGATGATCTCGCCGTCTCCGGCGACCGTATCCATATCCGCACCGTCGCCGGCCTGAAGCGGCTCGACGTCTTGCTGCGCCGCGTCGATTCCAATTCGCTCGATCCGCTTGAACTCGATGCCTCGTCGCAGCTCGGCGTGTCCGGACTGATCGACGTCATCCGCAAGAACGGCGTGGTGGTCGCCAACATGCCAGGCTCCGGGGTGATGGAAGCGCGCGCGCTGCTCGGCTTCCTGCCCAGCCTGAGCGAGAGGCTGCTCGGCGAAAAGCTGATGATGCCGCATATCGCCACCTGGTGGTGCGGCCAGAAAAAAGCCCGCGAGGAAGTGCTGGACCGCCTCGATGATTTCGTGATCGAGAGCGCCTATGGCCAGACCGTGCCTGGTTTTCCGGGGGGGCCGGTGCTGGCCGCGCAATTGTCGCCGGCCGATCGCGAACGGCTCAAGGTTGCGATCAGCAACCGCGGCATCGACTATGTCGGCCAGGAGCAGGTCAAGCTGTCGACCACGCCGGTATGGGACAATGGTCGCCTCGCGCCGCGGCCCTTTGTGCTGCGCGTGTTCGCCGCGCAAACGCCCAATGGCTGGACCATCATGCCCGGTGGCTTTTGCCGGATCGCCGATAAGCCCGATGCCCGCGCGGTGTCGATGGGCGCCGGCGCGCGCGCGGCCGATGTCTGGGTTGTCGCCGACAAAGCGGTGGTGGCGTCGACGCTGCTGCCGGCGGTCGAAACCGTCCGTATTCGCCGCATTGCCGGCTGGGTGCCCAGCCGCGCCGCTGACAATCTGTTCTGGCTCGGGCGCTACCTTGAACGCGCGGAGTCGACGTTGCGCCTCGTGCGCGCCCTGAGCGTGCCACAGCGCGATCCGGCCAAGGCCGGCACTACCGCGCAGCAATCTGTCGAGCGCATCCAGCGCCTGCTGATCACCTGGGGCGCGACCTCGCTGACCGCGCGTGCGCAGCCGGCCAGGATCGCCGCGCAAGCGCTGCAAGGCGAGGACCGGTTTGGTTCGGCGCTGTCACTGGTGCGCGCCGCGCAGCGCACGGCGACGTCGCTGCGCGAAAGGCTGTCGCCGGATGCCTGGCAGGTGATCGTCGAAATGACCGAGCGGCTAAGCCACGAAGTCGAGGATGATGATGATGTGGTCAGCGCCGCCGAACTGACGCTGCGGGAACTGGCGAGTTTCGCCGGGCTGGCGCAGGAAAACATGAATCGCGCCGCCGGCTGGCGCTTCCTTGAAATGGGCCGCCGCGCCGAGCGTGCCATCAACATCACGCGCTTCGCCCGGCAGTTCGCCTATGACGAGGCCAGCAGTGACGATCTCGACATCCTGTTGACGCTGGTGGATTGCCAGATCACCTATCGCTCGCGTTATCTGGTCGGCCCGTTGCTGGCGCCGGTGCGCGATCTGGTGGTGCTCGACCCCTATAATCCGCGCTCGGTGGCATTCCAGGTGTCGGCCCTCAACGACCATATTGCCAACCTGCCGGCGCTGAAGGAGAACGGCTTGATGGAGCAGCCGCAGCGTCTCGCGGTCGCGCTGCAGTCGCAGCTCATCACCGGCGAGGCCTCCGGATTGCATACCAAGTCGCTTTTCGCGCTGGAACAGGATCTGCTCGGGCTGTCCAGCGCGATCGGCTCGCATTATTTTCCGCATGGCAGCAGCGCGACGCGACCGGAAAAACTGAGGGGGCTGGCGTGATCTACGATATCCGCCATGTCACGACGTATAATTATGAAAGCCAGGTCAGCTTCGCGCGCTGCTCGCTGCGGCTGGAGCCAATCAACAGCGCCGGTCAGCAACTGGTCTCGCACAGCGTGGACATCAAGCCGGCGCCGGCATCGCGGACCATGCGAACCGACTTCTTCGGCACGCGCACCGAAACCGTGCTGATCGAAAATCCACACCGCGTGCTGCGCATCGACAGTCGTTCGCGCGTCTATGTCGAGCGCTCGACGCCGGGGCGCGGCGACGACAGTCCGCCCTGGCAAACCCTGCGCGACGCGTCGTTTGACTCCAGCGACCTCAGCGCGGCTTCGCCGATCGGCTATGTGTTCGCCAGCCCGCTGGTGCCGATCCTCGACGATGTCACGGCCTATGCCGCGATCAGTTTTCCAGATGGACGCGGCATCCTTGCCGGCGCCGTCGATCTGATGCATCGCATTCGCACCGAGTTCAAATATGACCCGAAAGCGACGGTGATCTCGACGCCGCTGCAGGAGGTGCTGGAAAAGCGCCATGGCGTCTGTCAGGATTTTGCCCATATCATGATCGCCGGGATGCGCGGACTGGGCTTGCCGGCGGGCTATGTAAGTGGCTATCTGCGCACCATCCCGCCGCCCGGCAAGGTCCGGCTGCAGGGCGCCGATGCCACCCATGCTTGGGCTTCCGTCTGGTGCGGCAAGCGACTGGGCTGGATCGGCTTTGATCCCACCAACGACATCCTCGTGGAGAACGACCATATCATCCTCGCCGTCGGCCGTGATTTTTCCGATGTCTCGCCGGTGGACGGCGTGATCGTCGGTTCCCGCAAGCAGAAGCTGGCTGTCGCCGTTGACGTATTGCTGGTCGAATGAGCCGTCCTCACAACAATTACGACGTCATCATCCTGGGGGCCGGCGCCGCCGGGCTGATGTGCGCCGGCGTCGCCGGGCAGCGCGGTCGCTCGGTACTGCTACTCGAGCAGGCGCGGGCGCCCGGCGAAAAGATCCGCATTTCTGGCGGCGGGCGCTGTAATTTTACCAATTTGCACACCACGCCGGCCAATTTCCTGTCGGAAAATCCGCAATTCTGCAAATCGGCGCTGAAGAGTTTTACGCAGCAGGATTTCATCGCGCTGGTCGATAGATATCGCATCGACTGGCACGAGAAGAGCCGTGGACAATTGTTCTGCGATGGTTCGGCGCAGCAGATCATCGACATGTTGCTGGCGGAGACCCGCAAGGGCGACGCGCAGATGCGGCTTGGCGTGACCATCCTGAACGTGTCCAGGAACGAGTCCGGCTTTATCATCGCCACCGATCAGGGCGAATATCGCAGCCAGTCGCTGGTGGTCGCCACCGGTGGTCCGTCGATTCCGAAAATGGGCGCCAGCGCCTTTGGCTACAAGACCGCGCAGCAGTTCGGTCTGAAGATGGTACCGCCGCGCGCGGGGCTGGTGCCGCTGACTTTCGACGTCGGCATGCTGGCCCAGTTCAAGGATCTCGCCGGCCTCGCCGTCGATGTCGCGGTCAGTGTTGGCAAGACCCGGTTCGAGGAAGCGCTGCTGTTCACCCATCGCGGCCTGAGCGGGCCCGCGGTGCTGCAGATCTCGTCCTATTGGCGCGACGGCCAGGATGTCGTCATCGACATGGCCCCGGAGGTCGATGTGCTGGCCGGGCTGAAGCAGGCGCGCCGCGAGCGGCCGCGCCAGGAACTGGCTACCGTGCTGACCGAATTACTGCCGAAGCGACTTGCCCACATGGCCGCCGACCGCGTCGCTGGTCCGCAGCGGCTGGCGGATTTTTCCGACAAGGTGCTCGCGACCGCGGTGGCCGCCGTGAAGGAGTGGCGGGTGCGGCCGAATGGCACCGAAGGCTATCGCACGGCGGAAGTAACACTGGGCGGTGTTGATACCACTGAACTGTCGTCGAAGACGTTCGAATCGATATCGGTGCCGGGGCTTTATTTCATCGGCGAAGTCGTCGACGTCACCGGCCATCTCGGCGGCTTCAATTTCCAGTGGGCGTGGTCGTCGGGTTTCGCCGCCGGTAACCGGGTCTAAAACTACGCATCGTGTGGTACCCAGATGCGCAGTTTCCGTAAATTTGCGGGACAAATATACAACTACAAATTAACCACGTCAGGCTATGTTCGGTCACTAACATTTGTCTCGGGCGGTTTGGTTTCGCCTTGGTCGATGTGCGTTTGGCAGCCCGCGCAAAAGGGGGCTGTTCCGGACAGAGCGGCCTCCGTCGCTGTGTATCTCCAGCCAACAGATTGCAGCGGAGCCTTGCGATGAGCGGCGATAACATAATTTCCGAGCGCCTGAAATTCAATCTGATCGACGATGAAACCGTCGCGAGCTTGCGTGCCGGAAAAGCCTTTGTGCTGGGCGAACTGCCGCTTGTCATGGATCGGTTCTACGATCACATCTCCCGATTTTCGGAAACCAACGCGTTTTTCAAAAGTCGCGACCAGATGACGCACGCCAAGAAGATGCAGATCCAGCATTGGACGGTGATCCTCGACGGACGTTTCGACCAGACCTATCAGGCCTCGGTCAACAAGATCGGGCAGGTTCATAACAAGCTCGGACTTGAGCCACGCTGGTACATCGGCGGCTACAACGCGCTGGTCACTGGAGTGGTGGGCGCGATCGCGCAGCGCATGCCGTTTGGCCGGTTCGACTTCAGCGCCAAGACCAAGCGCGCCGCGTTGCAGACCGCCATTATCAAGGCGGCGATGCTCGACATGGATCTGGCAATCTCGGTCTATATCGAGGAAGGCCGTCGTGACCGCCGCGTCATGCTGGACCGGCTGGCGGCGGATTTCGAAAAGACGGTCGGTGGCGTGGTCAGCATTGTCGCGACCGCGTCCAGCGAACTCCAGATCGCGGCGCAGCGCATGACATCATCCGCGTCAACGGCTTCCTCGCAGTCGAGGATCGTCGATTCGGCTTCGCAAAGCGCGACCTCCGGCGTGCAGGCGGTGGCTGTAGCCACCGAACAACTCACCAGCTCGATCAGCGAGATTTCCCGCCAGGTCAATGAATCGGCGCGGATTGCCGGCACCGCCGTGCGCGACGCCGACGAGACCGCGGTCAAGATGAATCGTCTGGCCGAAGGCGCGCAGAAGATCGGCATGGTGGTTGAACTGATCAATAACATCGCCGCGCAGACCAATCTGCTGGCGCTCAATGCGACCATCGAGGCGGCACGTGCCGGCGAGGCCGGCCGCGGCTTCGCGGTGGTGGCGCAGGAGGTCAAATCGCTGGCCGAGCAGACCGCCAAGGCGACCGCTGAGATCGCCGAGCAGATCGGCGACATCCAGAGTTCGACCGCCGAATCGGTGGCGGCGATCGGCACCATTACCAAGGTCATCAACTCGCTCAACGAAATTTCGACGGCGATTTCCGCCGCGGTCGAGGAGCAGGGGGCGGCGACCAACGAGATTTCCCGCAGCGTCCAGGAAGCCGCGCGGGGAACCGGCGAGGTCTCGGCCAATATCTCCGGCATTACATCTGCCGCCAACGAAACCGGCGCCGCGGCGGCCCAGGTGCTGGCGTCGGCTTCGGAACTGTCGCGGCAGTCGGTGCAATTGCGCGGTGAGGTCGATAAATTCCTCGCCACCGTCAAGGCTGCGTAATCTCTGTTTCGATGGTAGCCTGCCACTCGGTCGCCGCGCTTGAATTTCCTCAGGTACGGCGGCCGAGGGGCTGCCATGATCTATCGCCACGTCGTCGGCGCGCATTCATTCATGTTCGAGGGTCTGCGTGACCTGATGGCCAAGGCGACGCCGCCGCGGTCGGGTGACCGGCTGGCCGGCATTGCCGCCGACACGGCCGAGCAGATGATCGCGGCACGGATGGCGCTGGCCAACGTGCCGCTGCGACAGTTCCTGATCGAGACCGTGGTGCCCTACGAGGATGACGAGGTCACCCGCCTGATCATCGACAGCCACGATATGCGCGCTTTCGCCGCGGTGTCGTCGCTCACCGTCGGTGACTTTCGCGACTGGCTGTTGTCGGACGCGGCCACGCCGGAGAGCCTCACCAGACTGGCCCCGGGCGTTACCCCTGAAATGGCCGCGGCGGTCAGCAAGCTGATGCGTAACCAGGACCTGATCCTGGTGGCGAAGAAGTGCGAAATCATCACCCGCTTCCGCAACACCATCGGCCAGCGCGGCCGCATGAGTACGCGGCTGCAGCCCAATCATCCGTTCGACGATATCAGAGGCATCACCGCCTCGGTCCTCGACGGCCTGATCCTTGGCTCCGGTGACGCCTGTATCGGCATCAATCCGGCCAGCGACGATCCCGCGGTGCTGGGCGATCTGGTCCGGATGCTCGACGACGTCATCGCCCGGCTGCGGATTCCGACCCAGAGCTGCGTGCTGACCCATGTCACCACGACGCTCGATTTGATGAACCAGGGCGTTCCGGTCGATCTGGTGTTCCAGTCGATCGCCGGCACCGAAGCCGCCAACCGTAGCTTTGGCATCGACCTGGTGATTCTGGAGGAAGCCTATGAGGCCGGGCAGTCGCTCAAGCGCGGCACGGTCGGCAATAATGTGATGTATTTCGAGACCGGGCAGGGCTCGGCACTGTCGGCCAATGCCCATCACGGCGTCGATCAGCAGACGCTGGAGGCCCGGGCCTATGGCGTGGCGCGGGCGTTTTCGCCGCTGCTGGTCAACAGCGTGGTCGGATTCATCGGTCCGGAATATCTATATGATGGCAAGGAGATCATTCGTGCCGCGCTGGAGGATCATCTCTGCGGCAAGGTGCTCG
>JACMOT010000015.1 GCA_014377915.1 Tardiphaga sp. | reverse complement strand
TGGGCGCGCGGCGCGAAGTCGACCGGCGCGTCATAGGCGACGTTGACCATGTCCTCGCCGACATGGATCAGCTGTCGTCGGATCGCCAGCTCATAGATGGTGCGGCCATAATCATGGGCGTTGATGATGGTGGTGGCTTCGGCGGCGAGCCGGGCGAGGTATTGACCGACGGTCATGCCGCCGAGATCGGTATCGGTCGGCAGAAAGGTCTTCAGCGTGACCGGGGTGGCCACCTTGCCGGCGCGGATGATGCTGCTGGCGGTCTCGTAGATGGTCTGATGGATCGGCTCGAAGAAATGTTCTGGCTTCAGAAAGTCGGAGACCCGGTAGAACGCGTCATTATTGACCAGCATGGCGCCGAGCACGCTCTGTTCCGCCTCGATATTGTGCGGCGCGGTCCGGTAGGCGGGCGTGGCCGCGTCCGGAGCCAGCTTGAGGACGTTCGAATCAAATGCGGCCATGTATTGGTTCTTCTGAATTGGCGGATTGGGCGGATAGAGCGCTGCTTCGGTCCCGGGGGGAAGCGCGAACCTGCCTTATGCACGATTCACACAATCGGCTGATCGGCGATGACCGATCCCGCTTGACGCCATGGTTGCGTGAGTCGTCCTGAATTCTCTCTTAACAACCCGCCGTAAATGAGCCGGCTTGCCTGAACCTGGCGGCGAGATTTGTCACTCATTATCGCCAACGGGCCAGACGGTGGGTTCCAAGGCGGATTGCCCGTCAGATCGGAACCCGTCGGGATATCGGACGTTGCTTGAGGGAACAGGCGAAGGATTGATATAATGAATCAGCGCCAGCAGCCACATGGTTTTGGAACGGATGGGTCCGACTGGTTAGCCGGCCTGATCCACAGCTTCGAGGAGACCGAGCGCCGCGGCGATCTGGCGTGCGACTCACAGACCGTCTGCGCGGCCAAGTTGCGCTTGCTCCGTCCAGCGGCTCCCGGACGCGCGCTCGGCCGCCCCGTCGCCACCGCGCTCGAGGTCCGCCACTCGGACCTATTCGCCGGCCATTTGTAGCCGCGGTTGTTGCCCGTTCTCTAGCGCTCGTAGTCTCGCTTCCTCGCGTTCGATATAATTCCGCGTAACTGGAACGACGTTCTGTCGTCGGGTCAGCTGGATCTGGAAATTCATCACGTTCTGCTTGCGGAACGACATTTCCGACGATGCCAGATAAAACTCCCACATTCGCGCGAAGCGCTCGTCATACAGTCGAACCGCTTCCTCGCGCCGCGCCATGAAGCGCTCACGCCAGGCTTTCAGGGTATCGGCGTAATGCAGCCGCAGGATCTCGACGTCCGATATCAGCAAACCGGCGCGTTCAATCGCAGGCAGCACTTCTGACAGGGCCGGAATGTACCCTCCCGGAAAAATATATTTGGCGATCCACGGATTGGTAATGCCCGGGCCTTCCGGCCGACCGATCGAATGCAAGACCATCACGCCTTCTTCGCCGAGCAATTCGGCGCAGCGACGGAAAAAAGTGTCGTAATGATCGACACCGACATGCTCGAACATGCCCACGGAAACGATGCGATCGAACGGACCGGGAATGTCGCGATAGTCCTGCAGCAGGAAGCGGGCAGAATTGTCGAGCTTTTGCTCGGCGGTCCGGGCATTGGCGACCTGCAATTGCTCGGTCGAGAGCGTCACCCCGGTGACGTCAGCACCGGTCATTTGCGCCAGATACAGGCCAAGGCCTCCCCAGCCGGATCCGATATCCAGCACCCGCTGGCCGGGCGCAATCAGCATTTTAGCGGCCAGATGGCGTTTCTTGGCCAGCTGTGCGTCATCGAGGCTCGCGAAGGGGGTCTCGAAATAGGCGCAGCTGTACTGCCGGTCGGCATCCAGAAACAGCGCGTAGAGCCGGCCGTCCAGATCGTAATGATGCGCCACATTGTTCCGGGAGCGCTGTCGCGGATTGAACTGCTGCACGTGCCGGATCAAATAGCGCAGCCACCACTGCGCCCGGGCCCACCGGGGAGCCAGGTCAGGCTGGGCGAGGGCAATGGCGAGCAGGTCGGCGATAGTGCCGCGCTCCATCACCAGCAGGCCTTCCATGAAAATCTCGCCGAGCGCCAGCTCAGGGTCGATCAAAAGTCGCCGTTCGGCGGCGGAGGTCACAAATCGGGCGGAAACCTGCGGGCCGCTGCCGTCGCCACAGGTGAAGCGTGTGCCTCGGGCGGTGATGAAAGTGATGGTTCCGCGCCGGATGTAGCGATCGAGAAAGAAACGCAACAGACGTTCCATCGAATTACCCCAATACCGTGATCATGGGCGACCGGGCATGAGCGATCTGCCGGCCGTTGGCGCGATCGTCGATCTCCTCGCTCTGAATTACATGATAGTAATACCTTTTGTGGTATGCCACTGCGTCTGCCGCAATGCCGCCATCTGAAATGTTCCATCTCGCTGTTGCGGAATCTGCCCACTTCCATTCATGGTGCAATGAGCTACAAGCTGTCCGCCTTGCCCCCGGGTTTCTGTATCAGGAGATTGAAATGTTGAGCCGAGCGCTCAGTTTAGCGACGGTGATGCTCCTGATCGGCTTCACGGCAGTCCCGGCCCAGGCGCAAAACCTGGAAGCTGGAAAAACCCCCTCCCAGATTTTCGCCGGCGGCTGTGCCGTCTGCCACAAGAGCCCGCGCGGGCTGCTGAAGTCGGTGGCACCGGGCGCGCTGCCCGGCTTCCTGCGTCAGCATTATACAACCAGCACCGACATGGCCTCGCTGCTATCGGCCTATGTGATTTCCAATGGCGCCACCGACACGCGGTTCGGCGGCGGTGGGCTCACTAAGCAGGGAAAGGAAATGAGTTCCGAGCAGAAGCCGGCGGCGACATCACCCGCGGCTGCGCCGGCCGACGAGCCTGGCCTGTTCGGCTTTGGCCGCCGCAAGCGTGAGCCGGAGCCGCAGGAGGCCAAGCCCGATGTGAAACCGGATCAGGCGGCGCCGACCCCGCGTCAGTCCCGCAATGCCAAGCGACAGCGTCCTGCCATCGAAAATCCCGATGCCGCCAAGCCTGCGGTCGAGGAGACTCCGGCGACCGAGAATGAAGCGGTTGCGAAGCCTGAGCCAAGGCAGAAATCCGGCAAGAAAAACCGGCGTGACCGCGACGAGGCGCCAAAGGCCGCGACCGTAAAGGACGAGCCGAAAATGGAAGCGCCGAAGGCCGACGCTCCCAAGATCGAAGCGACGAAGCCTGAACCGGCGAAGCCGGTGCCCTTACAGGCTCCGAAGGAAGAGGCCAGCAAACCGGTCGCCAAACCCGCGGATGAAGCCAGGCCGGAAGTTTCCAGGCCCGAACCAGCAAAAAGCGAATCCAGGGTGGAAACACCGTTGCGCGCCGACCCGGTTCCGGCGGTGACGCCGGCGCCTCGGGCTGAGCCGGACGCGCGACCGTCGCCATCCGAGACACCATCCTCGGCACCGACGCCTGGGGCCCCGGCCTATGTGTCGCCGGCTCCGGCCGCGGAGCCGGCGGTGCCGCCGGCTGCTGCCGGTACGCCCGGCGCTGCAGTCCCGCAATAGGCGAAGGTATCGGCCCAACCTCCTGATTGTAACCGAAAAGCCCGGCCTGTCAGCAGGTCGGGCTTTTTGCTGGGCGCGCCTATTAACGTAGAAAAGCCCGGCCTGTGAGGGCCGGGCTTGCTGCAGGACGCGGGCTCCCGGAAGAGCGCGGTCTTACTTCTCTTCGGAGGCTTCGTCTTCGTCGCCCGGACGGGCATCGGGATCGAAGAATTCGCCAGCGGCG
>JACMOT010000193.1 GCA_014377915.1 Tardiphaga sp. | reverse complement strand
TTGTACAGATCGGGATGCGCCTTCTCGATTTCGTCGAGCAGCACCACGCAATGCGGATGCTGGTCGACGCCGTCGGTCAGCAAGCCACCCTGGTCGAAGCCGACATAGCCCGGAGGCGCGCCGATCAGCCGCGACACGGTGTGGCGTTCCATATATTCGGACATGTCGAAACGGATCAGCTCGACGCCCAGAGAGGCCGCCAGCTGCTTCGCCACTTCGGTCTTGCCGACGCCGGTCGGGCCCGAGAACAGATAGGAGCCGATCGGCTTCTCCGGTTCACGCAGTCCAGCCCGCGCCAATTTGATCGAGGCTGACAGCGCCTCGATGGCATTGTCCTGACCGAACACCACGCGCTTCAGCGTGGTTTCCAGATGACGCAGCAACTCGGCATCGTCCTTCGACACGCTCTTGGGCGGAATCCGCGCCATGGTCGCGATCGTGGTCTCGATTTCCTTGATGCCGATGGTCTTCTTGCGCTTGTTCTCCGCGACCAGCATCTGCGCGGCGCCGGATTCATCGATCACATCGATCGCCTTGTCCGGCAGCTTGCGGTCATGGATATAACGCGACGACAGCTGCACCGCCGCCTCGATGGCTTCGTTGGTGTATTTCAGCTTGTGATATTCTTCGAAATACGGCTTCAGCCCCTTGAGGATCGCGATCGCGTCCTCGACGGTCGGCTCGTTGACGTCGATCTTCTGGAACCGGCGCACCAGAGCGCGATCCTTCTCGAAGTGCTGGCGATATTCCTTGTAGGTGGTCGAGCCCATGCAACGAATGGTGCCCGAAGCCAGGGCAGGCTTGAGCAAATTCGAGGCATCCATCGCGCCGCCGGAGGTGGCGCCGGCGCCGATCACGGTGTGGATCTCGTCGATGAACAGGATCGCGTTGGGATGCGCTTCCAACTCCTTGAGCACCTGCTTCAGGCGTTCCTCGAAGTCACCGCGATAGCGTGTGCCGGCCAGCAGCGTGCCCATGTCCAGCGAGAACACGGTGGCCGCCGCGAGCACTTCGGGCACTTCGCTGTCGACGATGCGCTTCGCCAGACCCTCGGCGATCGCGGTCTTGCCGACGCCGGCTTCACCGACGAACAGCGGATTGTTCTTCTGTCGGCGGCACAGCACCTGGATCGCGCGGTTGATCTCGGAATTGCGTCCGATCACCGGGTCGATCTTGCCGTCACGGGCCTTCTTGTTGAGGTTGACGCAATAGGTGTCGAGCGCCTCCCCCTTCTTCTTGGAATCGTCGCCGTTCTTGGTCTCGGTCTCTTCGTCGACGCCGCGCACCGGCCGCGCCTCGGACACGCCCGGACGCTTGGCAATGCCATGGCTGATGTAATTCACCGCGTCATACCGCGTCATGTCCTGCTCCTGCAGGAAATAGGCGGCGTGACTCTCACGCTCGGCGAAGATCGCAATCAGCACATTGGCGCCGGTCACTTCCTCGCGACCCGACGATTGCACATGAATCACGGCGCGCTGAATGACACGCTGGAAACCGGCGGTCGGCTTGGCGTCATCGGCGCCGTCCGTCACCAGGTTTTCAAATTCGGTTTCGAGATAATTGGCGAGGCTGGTGCGCAGCTTGTCGAGATCGACGCTGCAGGCCCGCATTACCGCGGCCGCATCGGAGTCATCGACCAGCGACAGCAGGAGATGTTCCAGCGTGGCGTATTGGTGATGCCGCTCATTCGCGATCGAAAGCGCGCGATGCAGCGATTGTTCAAGGCTTTGAGAAAAAGTTGGCATTCCGCGTCCTCTTTGGCCCCCACCATCATGATGGGCGTTGCCGCCTCAGGCAACTGGAACCTTTCCCCATATAGGTACGCAAGATCGTGGCGAAAGTGGTTCCCGTTGCGTCGCTTAACTAACCCGGCCTCGGGACCGACGGCCGCACCAACAGGATGCCGACACGCCGGGGCGCCTGGTCGAATACGGATATTTCACTGCAAAACCCGTTCCCAAACAGGGCTTGTCGGAAAGGCTACTTCTTTTCCATCACGCATTGCAAAGGGTGCTGGTGCTTGCGCGCGAAATCCATCACCTGCGTCACCTTGGTTTCGGCGATCTCGTAGGTGAATACACCGCACTCGCCGATGCCATGATGGTGGACATGCAGCATGATCTCGGTCGCCGCCTCGGCGTTTTTCTGGAAAAATTTCTCCAGCACATGAACGACGAATTCCATCGGGGTGTAATCATCGTTCAGAATCAGCACGCGGTAGAGGCTCGGCTTCTTGGTTTTCGGCTTCACCTTGGTGATCACCGAGGTGTTCGGCCCGCCCGGCGTGCCCGATCGACCTTCATCATTGCCCGCCCCCGACGGACGGTCAGCGCCACTCATCCCGGGAGCCCGGAAATCACGGCACTGGACGGAGATCGGTTCGGGCATCGGCTTCCCGCGCGAATTCAGGTCTGGAATTGTCTGCAACATGAGATAGGTATCGGCGTCCTCGAGCATCATGGCCACTGCCGGTCACAGGGCTCGGAAACAGGCCATGCGGTCGCCGGACAGACTGGCGATCATCGCCGGACCGAAACAGTCCGACAATCGGGATATGGGTTCCAGCCTTGCCTGCTGCAAGCACACGGCAGGGCAGAAAATCCAGCCAGCACCAGCGCCGCCGCGACTCGCGGCGGTGCCGCCAGCACGCAAGGTTAATCGATCCTTCCGGTTTGCCCAAATGATCCGGCACGCCATTTAGCCGCCGTTGACGATAGCAACCGACCCCACCGCATCAGCAGGCCATTTACCGGCATTCCGCAGAGACCTTTACCACCTGTTTAGGCGACCGCGGCGAAATACCGCTGGAATTCCAGCTCGGTGGTGGCCATGTACATTCGACTGCTCAAATCTCAAGCGCAACAATGCCTGGCGCGGTTCACCCGATCGAACAGCGGCAATGTCGCGATCATGTTCGGTATCCTGGTCGTGCCGCTGCTGGCCTTTGTCGGCGCCGCGGTCGATTACAGCCGGACCAACTCCGCGAGATCTTCGATGCAGGTGGCGCTGGATTCGGCAGCCCTCATGGTCTCGAGAGATGTCGCCGCCAGTCCCAGCCTGAGCCAGGCGCAGATCACCGCGCTGGCGCAGACTTATTTCAATTCGCTCTACACCAACGTCAATGCCACGGTGTCGCCGATCACCGCGATCTATGCCGCCAATACCGGCAACGGCTCCACGGTCGTGCTCAGCACAGCCGGCAGCGTCAAGACCGATTTCATGAAACTGGTCGGCTTTCCCAGCATGGGGATCAGTACCGCCTCCACCACAAACTGGGGCACCTCCCGGATGCGGGTGGCGATGGCGCTCGACAATACCGGATCGATGAATTCCGACGGCAAGCTCGACGCCTTGAAGACCGCGGCAAAGAACCTGATCGACCAGCTCAGCCCGCTCGCCAAGACGGATGGCGATGTCTACATCTCCGTCGTCCCCTTTGCCAAAGACGTGAATATGGGCGCTAGCAACTACAACCAGACCTGGATCGACTGGACCGATTGGGAAGCCGAGGCACCTGACCTGGTGGGGTCGTCGAACAAGCCCAGCAACTGGGCACTACTTGGACCAGGCTCGCCATGCCCGTGGAGTATGTCGAGCGACGGCTTTACGTGCATGAACGGACCGGCCAGCACGACGGTCGTCGGTACCATTCCGACCTCGGGACTGATCTGTCCGGGGGGGGACCGCAGCAGTAACAGCTATGCCTACCACTATTTGATCAACGGCTGCTACACGAGCGTCGCATCGACATCCACCACGAATGTCAGCACAGGAAAGTACGCGAGTTGCAGCGGCTTCGCGACCGCGTGCACATGCACCGGCTCCGGCAGCGGCACGGTTTGCAAACAGCCGACCTACACCCACGTCTGGACGCCGAACAATCACAACACCTGGTCGGGCTGCATCGCCGACCGCACACCGGATTACGACGTCAAGAACACCCCGCCTGCCTTGGCCACGGTCGCCTCGCTGTTTCCGGCTGAGCAGTACTATGAAAACAAGGAATCGTATTGCGCGCCGGGCAATTCCCCGCTGCTGCTGCCGGTCACGCCGTTGAGCTATAACTGGACGGCGCTCAAATCCGGTATCGACGCCATGCAGGCCACGGGCGGCACCAACCAGCCGATCGGCCTGGCTCTGGCGTGGCAGTCGCTTGGCCAGACAGCGCCGTTCAATGCCCCCGCTGAAGATGGCAACTACACCTATCAGAAGTCGATCATCCTGCTGTCGGACGGATTGAATACTGAAAACCGCTGGCCTGTGAATGGTAACGGCTCAAGCCAGAATGGCACGGCGATCGATGATCGGCAGAAGATCATGTGCGACAACATCAAGGCCGCCGGCATCACGATCTACACCGTGCAGGTCAATACCGGCAAACCGGCCGACCCAACCTCCACCGTGCTGCAATATTGCGCGAGCGGATCGAGCAATTTCTACCTCGTGACCGCGGCCTCGCAGACCGCCGACGCCTTCAAGTCGATCGGCAACTCGCTGTCAAAACTGCGTGTCGCCAACTAAATCTGAAGGTGGTCGCCATAAAAAACGCCCGGCCTCGCGGCCGGGCGTTTTGCGTTCGGGTCGCCTGAATTAGCTGGCGGGATTGATCTTGGCCATGAAGCCTTCGAACGGCTTGTAGGCCTGCTTGGCGAGATCGGTATAGAGCGCGCCGATCTTCTGCGATTCCGCGACGAAGGCCTCGTAGCTCGACTTGGCATATTCGGTCTGCATTTCGACCGCTTTTTCGATCGACTTCACACCGGACAGCTTGGCGACGAAGGCATTGCCATCTTCGAACGACTTCTTGGTGTAATCGCCAACGACAGCCGCAATGGCCTGCGCACCGTTCTGAAGCGTGGTGGCCGAAGCAACGGCGCTCTCGAACTGCTCTTTGCCGTACTGCTGAATCTGCTCGACTTTAATCACGGTGGAATCCTTTCCCAGACTTATGTCAGCGATCTCCGGAACTGCCGGGAACTGACTGTCGCCACTTATAGTGCAGTGCAGCATAAGGTCAAGAATTTTGTGCGACGCACAATATTACCACAATGCTGCGAATAGGTCGGGTTGCGGCAAGGGTTGCTTAACCTTTTGGAAACTCGCCGGTTCTAGTTTGATTCTCTGTAGTGTTGCGTTCCGGCCGACAGATGGAAAACCGCGTGAACACAACCTCTTAGCACGTGGCATGATCGCCATGCGCCGAGAGATTTGTTCAGGCTGAGCGCTTTAACTGGGACAGATCCTGGGTTGTCGGGCATAATTTGGCCCCACGAACCAGTGATTTAGACTGGAAATCGGACGGGGAAGTTCATGCTTCGCACAACGTTTGCTTCGTCGCGCACGCTCAGGGTGTGCGCCCTTGGGCTGGCAACTCTCACCGCGACTATCTTTATCACGACCGATTCCGCCGACGCCCGCCGGCACGGCAAGCATCGCTCCGGCAAACACAGCGTCAGCCGTGGCGGTGGCTACAGCCCGGCCTTCTCCTCGATCATGGTGGACGGCAATTCCGGCGCCGTGCTGTCGTCGAACAATCCGGATGCGCTGCGCCATCCGGCCTCGCTCACCAAGATCATGACGCTGTATCTGCTGTTCGAGAAACTCGAATCCGGCAAGATGTCGCTCGATACTGAAATGAATGTGACGCCCTACGCGTCGGAACAGGCGCCCACCAAGCTCGGCCTGCGCCCCGGCCAGACCATTACGGTCGAAGACGCCATCAAGGGTCTGGTGACCCGCTCTGCCAATGACGCATCGGTCGTCATCGCCGAGGCGATTGCGGGCGACGAGGACGATTTTGCCAAGCTGATGACCCGCAAGGCCCGCGCGCTCGGCATGAGCCGCACCGTCTATCGCAATGCCAACGGCCTGCCGAATGACGACCAGGTCACCACCGCCCGCGACCAGGCGACGCTGGGCCGCGCCATCCAGGATCGCTTCCCGCGCTATTACCGCTATTTCTCCACCGCCTCATTCAATTTTCGTGGCCACAGCATCCGCAACCACAATCGTCTGATCGGCAGCGTCGAAGGCGTCGACGGCATCAAGACCGGCTACACCCGCGCTTCCGGGTTCAACCTGGTCACCTCGATGCGCCGCGGCAATCGACATCTGGACGGCGTCGTGTTAGGCGGCAGCTCCGGCGGCGCCCGCGCCGCCACCATGCGCAGCCTGCTTGCCGAGAATCTCGAGAAGGGCGCGACCCGCCGCACCGTCGCCGCGATCACCGAGCGCAACCCGTCGGAGGCCAATGCCGATGTCGCCGAGGCCGCCGCCGAGGCGCGCCCCACGCAGGTCACTCAGGTCAACGGCGCCGTTCAGGTGGCCGCCGCCGCCGCCGAGCCCATCGAGACACCGGTTCGCCCGGCCGCCCCGGTGCTGTCTCGCTCCGTGCTCGCATCGGCGGCCGCAGCATTGCCGGCGGCGCGCAAGCCTGAACCGGGTCCGCTCAACAGCGGTGTGATCGAAAGCCCCGCCATCTCCGCGATTCCCGGCTCTTCGGAGCCAATGAAGCCGGTGCGGGTGAAGACCGTCCAGGTCAAGTCCGGACAGATCAAGCTGGCTTCGGCCGGCTCGGATCAGCCTGCCGCCACGATCACCAACACGATCTCCCGCACCGACGCCCCCGATCGTGCTGATGCACCGCAGGCCTCCAACTCGCTCTACCAGCGTTCCGAAATGCCAAAACAGCCGGCCAATTTCGGCACCGGTCAGGGGCTGCTCGGTGTGCTGCCCGCCTCCAGCGTGGCGCCGCAACACCAGGCCATGGCCTATGCCGAGCCATCGCCGCGCTCCGTGCCGGCACCGCAGGCGGTGCAACAGGGCGGCGCGATCAAGCCGGTCGCCAGCCATACCGGCTGGATCATTCAGGTCGGCGCGCTCGACAGCGAAAGCGAAGCCCGCCTCCGCCTCGACGCCGCCCGCGAACAGTCGCGCGGCCTGCTCGGCAAGGCTGATCCATTCACCGAGACGGTGGTGTCGAAGGGCGACAAGAAACTGTTCCGCGCCCGCTTTGCCGGACTCGATCGCGAACAGGCCGAAGCCGTCTGCAAGACGCTGAAGCGCTCGGAAATTTCCTGCATCACCATCAAGAACTAGGCGTCCAACCTTCATGCGCTGCGAGAAATGGCCGGGACCTTGTCCCGGCCATTTCTCGTTTCAGGGTAAAGAAACCCGCGCCTGAAAACCTCTCGTCAAGACTTCCCGGCTACACATCACAGCAAGGGAATGATCGACCACGCCGGACAACGGCGGGCGACACAGCGTCCACAGAGAACCGGAGAAACTCGCAGCTTGTGTAGCGTTGATAGCGTACGGAGTTAGTTGCGATGCGTGCGAAGCAGAGTGTCTTTAGCCTCGTTTACCCTGGCCGCGAGGTACGTCGAGCCCCCCTGGTCGGGATGCAGTTTCTTCATGAGCGATCGGTGCGACTGCCCGATCGCCTCGCGGCTCGCCCCCGGCTGCAGGCCAAGGATCTGATAAGCCTCCTCGTCCGTCATTTTGCCGCTCGACGTCGCATGGCTCTCCCGCTCTGCCCCGTCAAACTGCGCGTCCTGACGCCAGGCGGGAAACCGGCGGTCCAGATAACTTTCAAGTAGCGCGATACTCTCGGCATCGAAGCCGACCATCATCGCGGCGAGTTGAGGCAGGTCGAACGCGTCAAGCGACTGCCCGGCATGAGGGCCAGCGATGAACCGGCCGGTCAGCGCGCCGCTGTCGTGATCCAGCGTCATGTCGAGATATTGCGAGCGGACCGCCGAGGTCTGGCCTGCCGACTTGCGCGCAGCGCCGCCCCCGAACATGCCGCCGATGCTGCTGAAACCTGAAGTGCCGAACGGCGACCAACCGAGCAGGCCGGCACCGAAGATGCCGAGCGGAATGGCCACCGCCAGCTCACCCTTGATGCCGGTGAACGCCGCCACCGCCAGCGCGACGATACCGCCGCCGATCTTGACGCCGCGTGCCAAAATGGCCGGGTTGGCCGCCCGCAACATCTGCAGCAGCGTGTAGAGAATGAAAACGGCGAGCGCGCCGGCGATCAAAGTAGGCATGATTTACTAGATAGGCGGTCGCAGCGCGAAGCGAAAGCGTGACGTCAGGTCATCTGTCCGAGCAGAAGGGCGGCGCCGGGCGCCGTCTTTGACAACCGCGTCAAGGCGTCGCGGCCGCCGGCGGCGTAGGCCGCCACCGCCCGCAGCAGCTCGCGCAACTGCGTGGCAGCGCCCGGATCGAATCGGCACCACGCGCCGCCGGTCAGCCGGGCGATCTCGCGAAACGCCTGTTCGGCCGCCGGATCCTGCCCCTCCTGGAACATGAAGACGGGAACCTTGAGCAGCCCGAGCTCGCCGGCGCTGGCACACAGCGCGTCGACATGTTCTTCCATCGCGTCGCCGACAAACACCAGCGCCCGCACGCCCGAGGCCACCGCCTCGCGCCGCGTTTCGCTCAACACCTTGCCGATCTGGGTCTGGCCGCCCTGGCAGGTGATCTTGCCCATCAATCGGGCCAGTTGGGCGGTGTCGGAGATCCAGCCGCTGGCCCGGCACTCGCTCATGCCCCGGAAATACACCAGCCGGATGTCGAGGCTGCCGACCGCCGCCGCCTCGCGAAACATGTCGGCCTGCAGCGCGCAGGCCATGTCCCAGGTCGGCTGCCGGCTCATGGTGGCATCCAGCGCGAACACCAGCCGGCCCTTGCCGCCCGCCGACGGCGGCGACATCGCCTTTGCCTTGGCCACGAAAGCCGCGATATCGGCCGATGCCGACGGCCTGGTCGTCAGGGTGTCGCTGGCCGATTTTGGAATCGTGGGATCGCGGGACATGGAAGCTCGCTATGTGATGCGAACCCTATGTGGAGATTGTACCCAGTGTGGTCAATCTGGGCCCCTTGGGCTCAGTTCACGCTTGGCGTATATTGCGCGACCTTGCCCTGCGGCACATCGACCTTGCTCTGCGGCGACGGCGTCTGGATGATTTTCGGCCTGCCGGCGACCGTCGACAGATCACTGTCTTCGTCAAGGAATTTGTCGAGCAGACCCTGGATTTTTGTCTTCAGCGTATCGGGACCACGATCGCTCAGGTCGGTATGCTGGGCGCCGGTGTTGACCACCGTGATGCCAGCCTTTTCACAGATCTCGTCATCCGGGACGACGCCGGGATCGGGCTTGAAGACGGCATCCTGGGAACGGAACGACAGAATCTTGAACTTGCCGTCGGTCATGAAAGGCACGCGCAGATTATCCAGCGTCACGACCTTCTTCACCTCTTCCGGATGCATCTTGGCGAAGTACATCGAGATGTCGCCGCCATTGGAATGGCCGACCATGGTCAGACGGTCATAATCGGAATTCGGCTGGATTGACTTCAACTGCTTGATCGCGAACAGGATGTTCTCCACGCCACGCTGATAGACCGGCAGACGGCCGACATAGAGCTCGCCGACCTTGGTGACCAGCGGCGCGTCGGAATCCAGATCGTGCTGGATGCTGACAGCCATGTAGCCGCGTGCCGCGAACACGTTGGCGAGGAAGGAGTACTCGGTAAACTTGACGGTGTTGCCATGGTTCAGCACGGCGACCGGCAGGGTAATCATACCGGCATTGGCCTGCATTTCCTTGTCGCGACGAACGGCGACATCGACCTGCACCGGACGATTGCGGGCAGCATCGAAGAACGTCAGCGTCTCATGCCGGATCGCCCACTTGCTCGCGGTGAAATACGCGGCGGTGGCGAGCACGCAAACCGAAAGCAGGATGAGTATTCCGCGTTTCATGTTCGTCCCTGTCGGCCGGAGCCGGATGCAGTTTTCTAGATCGAATTCGTCCCGCGCCCTTGTCCAGCATACATGTCACAGCGTGGTGACATAAAGGTCAAATAATGTGATTTCACCGCCATAACATTGTGCGCCGCACCCGTTAATTGTGCAGTTGCTCAAGAAAGCCGTACTCCGATAGGGCGAAATTTAAGCGATTTACGCAAGAGAACCGAATTTCAAAGTCATCCGCCTGGGCGTTCGAAATCAACGTCTGGAATCACCGCTCGTTCCCGGCGGAATCGGATGGTAGCGGTGCTAGCCGACTCAGGCGCCGAGGATGTCGTGGACTTCGAGCGGCTTGTCGACCTGTGAAAACCATTCGGCGCGGTTGGCGGCGCGACGCCGGCCGCGTTCATCGAGCGGCAATTTCAGCTTGCGGAGCAATTCGGTCACCTCCTCGCGCGCGGTGACATGGCCCATGCTCGGACGCCGGCCCAGAGTCACCTCATTGAGGTCATCGAGCGCCGTCAGGCCGCGCGGAAAGAACTCGCGATACATCACCCGTTCGGCAAGCCCGTCGACCGCGCGAAAACCAAGCTGCAGGGAAAGCTGGTCGAGTACGCCGGCGACCAGCATCTTGTTGCGGGAGCCGGCCATCGATAGCCGGTTGCGCACCACGATCCAGTCGGTGCTGGCGCCGTCGACCTGGCGGCGCTGGCGCCGCGCCGCGCGCACCATTTGCGCGTAATGGCTTTCGCCGGTCACGGAATAGGTGGCAGCGTCGACGGTCCCAAGCACATCAAAATCGAGAAAGCTGTCATTGATCGGCGTTACCAGCGTATCAGCCATCGCATGCGCCAGCCGCATCAGATAGCTGTCGGTGCCCGGCGTATCGATGACGATGAAATCATGCGTCCGCTCCACGGCGCTGACAGCACCGGCGAACTGCTCGAGCTCGGTCGCTTCATTGTCGGCGATCTGCATCGCGGTGCCGAGCGTGAGGCAGCAATGCGACGGCGCTTCCAACTCCACGCCCGAACGCTGCGCCCAGGCCTGGCGGTTGCCGATATAGCGCGTGAGACTCTGTTGGCGGCAATCCAGATCGATGGTGGCGACGCGCTGGCCAGCCTTCAGCAAAGCCACGACGATGTGAAGCGCGGTGGTCGATTTGCCCGACCCGCCCTTTTCATTGCCCAGCACGATGACATGCGCGGCGCCCGACTGGCCCCGACTGGTCTGCATCAACATGGATCGATCCTCCGATTGATCTTCAAATCGGCGGCGGCCGCGGTCAAGCGAAATGCTGTCCCGGACGGGGCCCACTACGATCCGGCGCGCTTAATGATGAATCCCGGCCATTGCGCGGCATCCCGGAACCCCGCCAGTTGGCATCGCCGCGCCAGCTTTGGTAAGCAAGACCCGGATTTGCCCTTAACCGAACATCGAGCTGCGATGCCCCGACCTCCGATGATTGCCCGCACGCTCCCTGCCCTGCGCCGAGCGCTGGATGGGTTGCGCGCCCGCAAGGCCACCGTCGCGCTGGTACCGACGATGGGCGCGCTGCATGACGGCCACGTCTCGTTGGTCCGGCTGGCGCAGCGCCGTGCCGGCAAGGTGATCGTGTCGATCTTCGTCAATCCGGCGCAATTCGCCCCGACCGAGGATTTCGGCTCCTATCCGCGTACCTGGAAGGGTGATGTCGCCAAACTTACCGCCGCCGGCGTCGACCTGATCTGGAATCCCGACGTCAAAACCATGTATCCCGACGGCTTCGCGACGCAGATCCTTACTGGCGGGCCGGCCACCGCCGGACTGGAAGACCGTTTCCGTCCGCAATTTTTCGGCGGCGTCACGACCGTCGTTGGAAAGCTTTTTACCCAGACGCGGCCCGACTTCGCGTTCTTCGGGGAGAAGGATTTCCAGCAGCTGAAGGTCGTTACCCGGATGGCGCGGGATCTCGATCTCGGCGTCAAGGTGACCGGCGCCACCACGGTGCGCGAACGCGACGGCCTCGCCATGTCGTCACGTAATGTCTATCTGTCGCCAGAGGATCGCGCCACGGCGCCGGTATTGTACCGGGCGATGAAGGAGGCGGCGAAACGGCTGCGCGCTGGCGACGACATGACAGCCGCGATGACCGACGGCGCCGCGCGGATCACCGTGGCCGGCTTTGCCGTGGATTATTTCGAGGCCCGCCATGCGGAATCGCTGGCGCCGGTTACCAGCCTGAAGGATGGGCCGGTCCGTCTATTGGTCGCGGCCCGCATCGGCAATACCAGGCTGATCGACAATATCGGGGTGTGAGTTGCTACCCGTGTCCCGGACGCCCTGCAGCGTCCTTAACGCTGCTGCGCAGAGCCGGGATCGCCCGAAGCGCCGTCGCCCGCGACGGCGGCTCTGCGAGGCAATACTTCGTATTGCGTCGCGTCCGGGGCAACATAAATGTTCGCTACAACAGGCCCAGTTCGCGCAGTTCGCGGCGCATCGGCTCGGGCATTGCCTCGATCGAGGCCGCGGCCTTGCCGAGATCGGCCGGCGCATCGCTGTCGGTCAGGTAACGCCAGCCCTGGAACGGCCGCAGCGGACGCGGCGACACCATGAACACCTTGGGCTGCAGCACCAGCCGGCAGCGGTTGATGCCGTCCTGGTCGCGGAACGGCTCGATCGCCAGCAGCTTCTCGCGCACCGCGATCTCACCCTTGATCACCCAATACAGCGACCCGCCGTCGAGCAGCTCGGCGTCACGCTTCGGCACCATGCGGGTAATGTGGTTGTGTTGCGGCGGTTCACCCCGCCGTTTCGCCGCGGCGATGCGATCCGCGATCCAGCCCTTGAATTCCTTGATGGATTCGCAGCCGACGGCAAGTTTGATCAGATGTAAGGCCATGGTTCCGAAGTCGGCATCGCGGCGGGAAATTACAAGAGCTCAGTTATCGGGGTCGGACGCGATTGGCGCAAGCTGAACCGGCCCCGAGGGCGCCGCTGCCTGTGGACGGGCCGCTTTAGGCACGGCGGGTTTCTTTGGCGCGGGCGCGGTCGTCGTCGCGGGAGCGGCGGTCACCGCGGGACGCGGCGCCTGGGCGTTGGCGGCCGCCGGTGGCCGCGCTGGCGTCACCGGCTCCGGAGTCATGATGTTGACCGGGGGTATCGACGCCGCCGAGGGAAAATCGGCAGTGGTCGGCTTGCCGGTCGGAACCGACACCGGCAGACCGCCCGCGCCGCTGACTGGCGGGGACGCATTCCAGACCGCGGCGTAACGGGTCACCAGACCGTCAAAAGTTCGCTCGTCCATGTTGGCGGCAATCTGCCGGTGATCGGTCAGCGCCGCATAGGCCGCACACTCGTCGGGATCGCAGCGATCGCGGATCTGCAGCACATAGGCGATCAACCCGTAGCGGTCCCGCTCCAGCGCGTGGCGCAGCACCAACAGGTCGGACGTCATGGCCTTGTTGGCGGCGGCGACATTGCCGTAGGCGGTCAGCCAGCCGAGTTTCGCGGCGGTCGCGGGCACCGCCGCGGCCACGGCCGCCGCGGAGCCGAACAATGCCTTTTCGCAGGCCGCCAGCACGACGTCGCCGGCCAGATCGTCAAGACAAGCCAGCGCCGGCAAAGACGCGGCGACCCGCGGCGGCGGCGGCATCATTGCGGTCGGTGCCGCCCCACCCTGACCGCCGGCTTCCAGGCTGCGGATCGTCGCCGCCGCGGCCACCGCGATCGCCAGCAGCGCGATCACGGCGAGCGCCCCGCTGGCGACGGATTTTTCAGCGCGCAACAGCGCAACCAGCGCCAGCAAGCCAAAAAACAGCGCGCCACCCAGCGCCAGCCAGACCGGGAAATCTGGTGATCGCCAAAGTTGCTCGAGCCCGGATGCCCATGCCCAGTTCATCGAACCGTCCCTGTTGCTGTGAGTTTGAATTGATGGCGACCATGCGCCCGCAATGCGCGGTTGTTATGGCAACGCCCGACCGGATCAGTCTTGTTCAAGGCGTTCGATCACCAGCGTTTCGGCAAGGCCTTCCGCCGTCCATTGCCGGAATGCCGGCAGCACCTGCATCGCCTCCATGTATGCCCTCGCTTCTGGCGTGACATCGATGGAATAGCCCAGAAACCGCTGGATCACCGGCGCGTACATCGCGTCCGCCGCGGTGAAATGGCCAAACAGATAGGGCCCGACGCGGCCGTAGCGCATCCGGCACTCCGACCAGATCTGCTGGATGCGCGTGATGTTGGCCTGCGCGTCCACGGATAGTACCTTGGCCCGTGCCGAACGATGCAAATTCATGCCGCATTCGTTGCGCAGCGCCATGAAGCCGGAATGCATTTCCGCTGAAATCGCACGGGCATGCGCTCGACTGGCGCGGTCTTGCGGCCACAGCCCGGTGTCGGGGAATTTTTCGGCCAAATATTCGATGATCGCCAGCGAATCCCAAACCGTCACATCGCCATCGACCAGCGCTGGCACCTTCCCGGAGGGGCTGAAACCGAGAAGCCGCTGCTTGTCGGCGGCGCCCGTATAAAGCGGAATCATCACTTCCTCGAACGCGATGCCACTCGCTTTCATCGCGATCCACGGCCGCATCGACCACGACGAATAATTCTTGTTACCAATGACCAGCGTCAACGACATAGAGCACTCCCTGCGCGACGTCAGGGTGCCACGCATGCCCGGGTGCAATCAAGCCGCGCGCATCCCGGTTGCCGCGACTCCGCATGCGTGGCAACGTGGCAACCTCTCCTGCAGGTGTGGCATGATCAACTAT
This sequence comes from Tardiphaga sp., assembly GCA_014377915.1. The sequence goes on along the minus strand of JACMOT010000193.1, from coordinate 1,084 downwards.
TCCTTGATTGACGTTGTTGCGGTCGGGTTCTTCATCCTGGAATGGACCACCTACGCCATCACGCTGGAGCACACCGCTTATGGGCGCGACAGCCTTTCGGCGCGGATGAATGTCTACCGCGAAGTCTGGATCCGACGCCTGCTGGAGCGCGAGGCTCGGATCGTCGATACCCACATCATGACCTCGCTGCAGAACGGCACCGCCTGGTTCGCCTCGACCACCTTGATCGCGATCGGCGGCTCGCTGGCATTGCTGCGCGCCACCAACGAGGTGATGCCGATGCTGCAGAACCTGCCGATCGGCTTCAGCGCCGCGCCGGCGCTGTGGGAGATCAAATGCATGGGGCTACTGCTGATCTTCGTCTATGCGTTTTTCAAATTCGCGTGGTCGTACCGGTTGTTCAACTATGTCGCAATCCTGATCGGCGCGATGCCGCTGGCCTCGCAGCGCGACACCCCGGAGGCCGAAGCGCATGTGCTGCGCACGGTCCGGCTGTTCGGGGCCGCGGCGCGGCAGTTCAACCGCGGCCAGCGCGCATTCTTCTTCGCGCTCGGCTATCTCGGCTGGTTCGTCAGCCCGTGGGTGTTTTTGGTCTCCACCGCGGCGGTGGTGATCGTGACCTGGCGGCGGCAGTTTGCTTCCAACGCCTGGCGCGCGATGGCGCCGACCGGCTACGCGCCGGTCAACCGGCAAAATCCTGCGGCGTGAAGGCGAGATCGAGCACCTTCCACTCGTTATACTTGTCGGCGGGCAGCACCGCATAAGGCTGGCACGCTTCCAGCGCCCGCATCGCCGCCTGCATCAGCAGCGGACCCTTGGCCGAGGCGCTGGCCTCGATCAGATTGGGCTCGGTGACCAGCCGGCCAGCCGGCGACAGAAAGGCGCGCAGCACGATCCGCACCTTGTCGTTCTGCATCACCGCGGCTGGTAGTCTCGAACAGGTTTTCAGGTGGCGCCGGAAGGCGACGATGTCCAGCGGCGCCAGATCGGCCTTGCTCAACGCGGTCGATCCGCCATTGCCGTCCGGCAGACCGAGCATGACGCCGTATTTGACGGTGATGTCGGGTTCCGCGGTCGGCGGCGT
>JACMOT010000192.1 GCA_014377915.1 Tardiphaga sp. | reverse complement strand
GAGTTGGTCTGCCTGATCGGGGCCAGCGGTTGTGGCAAAAGCACGCTACTGCGGCTGATCGCGGGGTTCGAGACGCCAAGCACCGGCACGCTCGCTATGGACGGCCGGCCCATTGCCGGGCCGGGGCCGGACCGCGGCATGGTGTTTCAGGACTACGCGTTGTTTCCCTGGCTGACGGTACGGGAGAATATCGGCTTCGGACCAAAACATCGCGGCATTGCCTCGAAGATGGTGGCGGAGCTGAGCGAGAAATTCATGAAGATGGTCGGGCTGTCCGCCTTTGCCGACCGCTATCCGCACGAATTGTCCGGCGGCATGAAGCAGCGCGTGGCGATTGCCCGGGTGCTGACCAACGATACCGACATCCTGCTGATGGACGAGCCATTCGGCGCGCTGGATGCGTTGACGCGCGGCAAGCTGCAGGAAGAGCTGGTCGACATCTGGCGCTCGACCGGGCTGACGGTGATCTTCGTCACCCATTCGGTGGAGGAGGCGGTGATGCTCGCCGACCGGGTGATCGTGATGACCGCCGGGCCGGGCCGGATCGATTGCGAGATGGATATCGACCTGCCACGGCCGCGCGACGTGGCGTCGCCGGAATTCAATATTCTGCGCCGCGACGTGACGCGAAGACTGACCAGCCATCTGGCGAGCAGCCGTACCGATGGTTGATGGCCGGTCGCATGACGGAATGCGGAACGACAGGTGGGCTGCAAGCTCGTCGTTCCGGGGCGCGCGCGGCGTCAGCTGCGAGCGAACCCGGAACCTCGATGTGTTTTGAACATCGCCAGATGCCGGGTTCGCTCGGGCAGTGCCCTCGCGCCCCGCAATGACATCGTGGCTTAAGCCGTCTTGAATGGCTTCACTTCAATCCCGGCAGCCTTCAATCCGTCGCGGACGTGGCGGCCGAGATCGACCGCGCCCGGCGTGTCGCCATGGATGCAGACGGTGTCCATCTTCATCTTGATGATTTTGCCGGTGATCGAGGTCACCGCGCCGTCCTGCACCATCTTCACCACGCGGTCGGCGACCATGACCGGATCGTGCAGCACCGCGCCGGGCTTTTTCCGTGACACCAGATTGCCATTGTCCTCATAGGCGCGGTCGGCAAATACTTCATGCGCCAGCCGCAGTCCCGCGGCCTCGCCGGCGGTGACCAGTTTCGAATTCGACAGCACCACGAAGACCAGATTGCGATCGACGCCCTTGATGCCGGCGGCGATGGCGCGGGCGGTCATGTCGTCTTCGCAGGCGACGTTGGAAATCGCGCCATGCGCCTTCACATGGGTGACCTTGTAGCCCTCCATCGCGGCGATCGATTGCAGCGCGCCGATCTGGTAGGCGACCAGGTTCTCGATCTCCAGCGCCGTGAGGCCGACGATCGGGCGGCGGCCAAAACCGTGCAGATCGCGGTAGCCGGGATGCGCACCGATCGCGACATCGCGCGCCTTGGCGAGCTGCACCGTCTGGCGCATCACGTCGGCGTCGCCGGCATGATAGCCGCAGGCGATATTGACCGAGGTCGCCAGCTCGATCATGGCGGCGTCATTGCCCATCTCCCACATGCCGAAGCTTTCGCCGAGATCGCAGTTCAGATCGATGTTCATGGTCGTGTTCTTCCGTCGGTGTTGGAGATCAATCGCAAGTAGGCGCCGGCTGTGAAATCTGCCAGCTCGATGCGTCCGTCGCGCTGACCGCGATGCCGGCGACATTGGCGGAGTGCAGCGCCGCCACGTCGATGGTCAGAAGGTTAGAATCCTGGACGCGGCCGGGCAGGCTGTTGAGCAGCTCGGCAAAGCCGCGATAGGCCGCCTGTGCCTCGGCCATGGTGACGGCCTGGAAGCGGAAGCCGCGGCCGGGCTGGGTCTGGCCGAAGCGGCCGAGATCGGTGGAGATCACGGTGGCGATCTTCGGATAGCCGCCGGAGGTGCCGCGGTCGGGCATCAGCACGATCGGCGCGCCGTTGCCGGGTATCTGGATCGAGCCATTAACGGTGCCGTCGGAGACGATGTTGTGGCCGTGCAGATGCTTGATCACCGGGCCTTCGAGGCGATAGCCCATGCGGTCGGACATCGCCGAGATCTTCCACTCGCTGGACAGGAATAGCAGGGTGGCGTCGCCGAACTCGTCGTCCTGCGGGCCCATCACGACGCGGATCGGACCATCCTGCGGCGCCGGCAGGTCGATCCGCTTGTCATTGCCAGCGCTGGCGGCGGCGACCTGCAATTCGTCGCCGGCCTGCAGCGGGCGCGGGTAGGGGCTGCCGAGCCCGGCGCGGGCGTTGACCGCGAGGCTGCCGAACATCGGCTCGCCCTGCACGCCGCCTTCGATGCCCAGGTAGCCGAAAGTGCCACCGCGGGCGACACCGAGGGTCAGGCTCTCGCCATCAGCGATCATCACCGAGCTGTTGAGCGCGAGCGGTCGGCCGCCGACTTCCGCCGGCCGCGTCGCACCGGTGAGCGCCACGCGCACCGCGCCGCCCCGGGCCGTCAGTACCGAATTCATCGGGCCGAGTTCGATGGTCGCGGCGAACAGCGCATTGCCGAGCAGCGCATTGGCGGCGGCGAGCGCGAGGCGATCGACCGCGCCCGACGGCACCAGGCCGTAGCGCTGCTGGCCGAAACGGCCGCCGTCCTGCACCGAGGTGCCCGGGCTGATGGTGGTGATGACCAGCGTGCTCATGAGATCAACTCGGCGACAACTTCGCCGGCTTCGGCGGCGCGGTCCTGCTCGGCAAAGGTCTTGTCGTCGACCGCGGCGAAGGTGATGGCGTCGCCCGGCTCCAGCAGGAAGATCGGGTCGCGGCCGAGCTGATAGGTGCGCACCGCGGTACGGCCAAGCAGATGCCAGCCGCTGGGTCCGGCGAGGCATTGCACGCCGGTCTGGATGCCGCCGATCGAGATGGTGCCGGCCGGCGTCAGCAGCCGCGGATTTTGCCGCCGCGACATTTCCATCGAGGCGGGCAGGCCGCTGAGATAGGACCAGCCCGGGGTGAAGCCGATCATCGCCACCTTGTAGTCGCCGCCGACATGGCGTTTCACCACCTCGTCCGGGGTGATGTCGAGCGCCTTGGCGACGTCCTCGAGATCGATGCCGTTCTCGCCGCCATAGGCCACGGGAATTCGCCAGCGCCGCGTCGCTGTCGCCTCCGGAAGCGGCCGCAGCGCCAGTTCGGTGAGTTGGTCGCCGAGCGCGTCGAAACCAGTCTGCAAAGGATCGTAATGCACCAGCAGCGAGCGATAGGTCGGCACCGTTTCGGTGACGCCGGGCAGCGCTTCGCCGGCGACCAGCCGGTCGAGCGCCAGCACGCGCCGGTTCGCCGCCGCATCGATGGTACGGGCAAATTCCACAGTAATGGCGGCGTCGCCGGATGGCAGGATGCGGGGCGGGGAAAGGGCTGCGACCATGGCCTCACAACATCGGATTGGGATCGTCCACGTCTAGCCTGTTTTACCCGGCAGTGGAATTCGCAATCTGAAAATAAGTGAGCCAGTTCAATTAATTAATACGCATCACCGCGATAAGCCGGGCTGATCGCCGAAGCCTCGCCGGCCATGGCTGCCGCGAAATCGCGGGCCTTGACGCCAAGGCTTTCCGCCGCAAGATGCGCCGCCGATTAAAATTCCAGCAAGAAAGCCCGCGTATGTCCCTGACCCCCGAAGCGATCGCCATCCTGTCCAAGGTTTCTACGGCGACCATCACCACGGTTCTGCTGAAGAAGGGGCTGCGAAACGTCTGGCTGCGCGGCTCGAAGCCGTTGCGTCCCGGCCAGCCGCGCCTGGTCGGCTCCGCCTTCACACTGCGCTTCGTGCCCGCTCGCGAGGATCTCGCGACCCCGGAATCGTGGTCGTCGCCGATCTCGACCCGCACCGCGATCGAAGCGATGCCGGAAGGCTGCATCGCCGTGGTCGACGCCATGGGCGTTACCGACGCCGGCATTTTCGGCGACATTCTGTGCGCGCGCATGAAGAAGCGCGGCGTCGCGGCGCTGATCACCGATGGCGCGGTGCGCGATCTCGAAGGCGTGCTCGGCACCGATCTGCCGGTGTGGTGCGCGGGCTACGCCGCGCCGCCGTCGGTGGCGGGTCTCACCTTCGTCGGCTGGGGCGAGCCGATCGGCTGCGGCGGCGTCGCGATCTTCCCGGATGACGTCATCGTCGCCGACCAGGATGGCGCGGTGGTGATCCCGAAGGCGTTCCTCGATCTGATCCTCGCCGAGGGTGCGGAGCAGGAGCGCATGGAGGCGTGGATCGTCGATGAGGTCAATAATGGCGCGGCGCTGCCGGGCCTCTATCCGATGAACGCCGACACCAAGGCGCGTTACGCCGCGTCGAAGAAGTAAAGCAGCCTACCGAGACCCTCGTCCTGGGGAGTCGCGCACCGGCGCGACGTCTCGAAGGACGGGGAGTGTTCTCCCTCATGGTGGGATGCGCGGAGACGCGCGCCTCACCATGAGGGCCACAACGGAGACCGGCCATGAAGATTCTGGAAGCAGGATCGCGTCCGAGCGTGCGCGCGCCGCATGAGTATTTTACCGGGACGGTGTTTCAGGACCCGATCATCGCGGCGGAAGCGCCGGCGCGGCTGGTGTCGGCGCGGGTCTCGTTCGAGCCCGGCGCGCGCACCGCCTGGCACACCCACCCGCTCGGCCAGACACTGTATGTGGTCACAGGTATCGGTCGGGTGCAGAGCCTGGGCGGGCCGATTATCGAGATCCGTCCCGGCGATGTGGTGTGGATTCCGCCCGGCGAAAAACACTGGCACGGCGCGTCGCCGACCAATGCCATGACCCATATCGCGATGCAGGAAGCGCTCGACGGCAGCCACGCGACCTGGCTGGAGCAGGTCAGCGACGAAGACTATGCGGGGGCAGTCGGCGAATAATTCTGGATGTCATTCCGGGGCGGGAGCAGCGTGAGCTGCGACCGAACCCGGAATCCCATGATGTTCAAAACATCTCCGGATTCCCCGCCACTCCAACTGGAGTGGCTGAGGTTCGTTCGGGCGGTGCCCTCGCGCCCACAAGGACGAGGTCGTATCAATTGAACCAGCGCTGGTTGATCGCCGCGTAACCGCCATTCTCCCGCATGATGTGCAGCCACTGATCGACAAAGGCCTTCAGCGCGATGTCGCGCTGCAGCCAGTAGGCCTTCTCGGCGAAGTCGAACGGCGTCTCGGGATGCACGGCGCAGAGCACGCCCGGATGCCGTTTCTGCTGATAGCGGGTCTCCGACGAGTCCGTCATCATCAGGTCGGCGCGGCCCTCGGCGATCTCGTCGAAAATCTTGGTATTATCGGGAAAGAGCTTGATCTCGGCCTGCTTGATGCGGGCGCGGGCAAAGCGCTCATTGGTGCCGCCGGGATTGACGATCACCCGGACGCCGGGCTGGTCGATCTCCGCCAGCGTGCCGAACCGCTCCTTGTCGGCGCAGCGCGCGATCGGCGTCTTGCCTTCGCGCATGATCGGCGTCGAGAACAACCCCTTCTTCTGCCGGTCCAGCGTGATGGAGATGCCACCCATCGCCACGTCGAACTGGTCGGCGGCGAAATCACTCGCCAGTTTCGGCCAGCTGGTACGGACAAACTCGACCTTCACACCCAGCGCCTCGCCCAGCGACTGCGCCATCTCGACGTCAAAGCCGCTGAAGCCCGAGGTGGCCGCGTCGAACGAACTGAATGGCGCATAATCGCCGGTCAGGCCGACCCGCAACGTGCCGCGGGAGATGATTTCGTCAAGCCGGGAAGCGGCGGGCACCTCACCGCGCGACGGCGCAATCAGCATGCAGCACAGCGCCAGCGTAACCGCCAGAATACGGACCATCACGATTCCCCCGGAGTTGTGTTTCGCGGCAGCCCTTGCGCCGTGAGGTTTGGCAACCAGTCTACCGTGATGTCCGCGTGATTCAATATCGCACCGCAAGCGCCTGCCGCCAGATCGTGATCGTTACGGATTGAACCCGGTCACTTGTCTCGGACGCGATGCAGCACAAAGCGCTGCTTGGCAGAGCCGGGACCGTCGCGAACGTCGGCGTCTGGTATGGTCCCGGCTCTGCGAAGCACCACGCCCAAGGGGGGCGTGATGCATCGCGTCCGGGACACGATTCAGCGAGCACCCATCACGTCTCGCGGTCGCTTCAAGTCTCGCCTCCATACCGACCTGGATCGACAGCGCTGTGGCTACCGGCGCTCATCTCGCGTTTCAGCGCGTCGAACCGCTCGCGCGCCGAGCGTTCGCGTTCGTCGATGAAACCGATGACCTGATCGGCCGACATCGGGCCGGAGGACAGTGGCCGCGAATGCGGACCGATCGTTTCGTCGACATAGTAACCGCCATCATCGCCGAGCCGGGCGCTCCAGCGAAACCGCAGGGCATCGAACGGTCCGGGACCGGATTTTGAGTAAGTGGCAACTTCAACGGGTTCAGGCGCCGCGGCCGACTCAGGATCTGGTTCCGCCGCCGATTGATGCCTGTGCTCAACCTCGGGCTCAGCCTTGAGTTCGACCTCTGGTTCGGGATCTGGCTCAGCGCCGGCAACCGGCTCTTCCATGACGGGTGCCAACTGAAAATGGAAGCCCGACTCCCTTTCATTGTTGGAACGGGTTTCCGGGTGCTCCCTGGAATGGTCGAGAATGCTGGCGATGGCAGCGAGCGCATGCTCGGTCGGATCGCTCGGAGTCATCTTCGTCCCTCGACTAAACCCGCTAAATCTGATGACGTTTGAGTCGGCGCGTAGTTCCCATTTATACTATTTATGACTGCGTCAGGCACAGATTGGCGGCCGCCGCTGCTTCCAGGGTCGGTGGTTTTCCAACTGGGCGGCGAGCCGGAACAAGGTCGCCTCGTCGCCGAAGCGGCCGGTGAACATCATCCCGAGCGGCAGGCCGGCACTATTCCAGGCCAGCGGCACCGACATCGACGGCTGGCCGGACATGTTGGCCATGCTGGTGCCCGGCATGTAGCGGCGCAGCAGCGGCGGGATCTGGCCGAGCGTATCCGACATGGTGTCAATCGCGCCGATCGGCAGCGGCGGCAGGCACAAGGTCGGCGACAGGAAAACTTCGCAGCCGGGGAAGAAGTCGGTCAGGCCGCGTGAGATCTGGAACGCGTTCTGCAGCGCCAGCACATAGTCCATCGCGCTGGCCTTGCGCGCATTGTGCGCGCTGCCCAGTGTCAGTTTCTCGAAATCGTCGGCGGTCATTGCGCGACCGAATGTCTGCTCGGCGCCGCGCACCGTCGCCGCGGTATTGGCGGCGACGACCGCCGCGATCACCATAGCGGGATCGGCGGCCAGCACCGGCGCGCGTTCTTCGACATGGTGACCGAGGCCTTCCAGCATTTTCGCGACATCGCGCACCGCGGCCGCGATCTCCGGATCGATGGCGTCGCCATAAGGCGACTGGTCGGTGAAGGAAATCCGCAGCCGGCCGGGATCGCGGCTGACCTCGTCGAGAAACGGCCGCGCCGGCGAGGGCGCGCAATAGGGGCTGATCGGTTCGGCGCCATGGGTGGCGGGGAGCATCGCGGCGCTGTCGCGCACGCTGAGGCTGACCACATGGCCGCAGGAAAAGCCGCCCCAGCCCTCGCCCTTGTCCGGGCCGGACGGATTGCGCGCGCGGGTCGGCTTCAGGCCGAACACGCCGCAGGCCGAGGCCGGGATGCGGATCGAGCCGCCGCCATCGCTGGCATGCGCCACCGGCAGGATGCGCGCCGCGACCGCCGCCGCCGCGCCGCCCGACGAGCCGCCCGAGGAATGATCGGGATTCCACGGGTTGCGGGTCGGGCCGTGCAGCCGGCCCTCGGTGGTCGGCATCAGTCCGAATTCCGGGCTGGCGCTCTTGCCGAACATGGTCAGGCCCGCGTCGAGATAGCGCTGGGCGAGGGTGCCGGTATGGTCGGCGACATGGTCTCTGTAGAGGCTGGCGCCGAAGGTGGTGCGGGTGCCGTCGAGTAGTTCGAGGTCCTTGAGCAGGAACGGCACGCCGACGAATGGCGCATCGGGCAGGCCGGCTTCGATCTGGCGCTGCGCATAATCTTCATGACGCACCACGACGGCGTTGATTTCCGGATTGACCCGCTCGCAGCGCTCGACCGCCTCGTCGAGCAATTCGCGCGCGTTCATCTGTTTGCTGCGCACCAGAGCGGCAAGGCCGAGCGCGTCGTAGTCGCCATATTCCTTGAAAGACATCATGCGTACTCGAAAATGCGGGAAGGGGGTAACCGGCGCGACGGACCGCGCCGGTTATTGGCGAGGCTAGCCGAGCACTTCGGCATTGACGGCATTCTGCCGGATCGGCTCGCCGTCGAGGACGCTCAGCATGTTGAGCGCGGTCTGTAGCCCCATGCGGGCGAGCGCCTCCCGCGTCACGCCGGCGACATGCGGCGCGATGATGACGTTGGGTAGATCGAACAGCTTGTGGTCGTGCGGCGGCGGTTCCACCTCGAACACGTCGAGCCCGGCGCCGGCGAGCTTCTTCGCGACCAGCGCGTCGTACAAGGCGGCTTCCACCACGATGCCGCCGCGCGCGGTGTTGATCAGATAGGCCGTGGGCTTCATCCGCGCGATGCGTGGCGCATCGAACAGGCCGATCGTGTCGCTGGTC
>JACMOT010000191.1 GCA_014377915.1 Tardiphaga sp. | reverse complement strand
CGTGGCCGGCCGCAACTATGTCACCGATGATCGCTGGGGCGCGCTCGGGGCGCTGAAGTGGACACCGACCGACGCCATCAAGGTGACCGCCAACTACGTCCACACGGATCTTAGCGGACTGCCGGACTTCGGCGTGCCCTATAACCGCGTAGCAGGCGCGCCGGTGACCTCCGTTAACGTCGATCGCAACACCTATTACGGCTTCGTCAACCGCGACTTCCAGAAGGCGCGGCAGGATTTCGGCACAGTCAATGCCGAGGTCAAGATTACGCCGGACATCACGCTGGCCAACAAGACCCGGCTGGAGCGCTCGGTGCTCGATTACGTCGGTACGCTGCCGAACAACGGCACCTACACGACGACGACCCTCTCGGCGCAAAGTCGCTATCAGGTGACCGACACGGTGGCCAACGTCACCGACGCCACGTTCAAGTTCGACACCGGTCCGGTCAAGCACACGACCATCGTCGGCGCGGAGTTTTCGCAGGAAAAGGTGTTTCGCGACAACTATACAGGACTTACTTCCGAGCTCGCGGGTCTGCAAACCGGAACACAGCTCCTGGTGTCGGTGTTCGCGCCGCCAAATCTGTTTCCCTTCGTCAATGCCCCGCAGCGTTCCAACAACCCGACCAACATAACCGTCGATACCAAGGCGGGCTACGCGATCCATACCGCAAACTTCCAGGATATCATTATCCTGAACGGCGGCATCCGTTATGATGATTACAATATCGCCGGCTCGACGCTGACGTCCAACACCGGCGTTCATTCCGGCATGTTCAACTACAATGTTGGCGGTGTGTTCAAGCCGGTGCCATATGGCAGTCTTTACGCCGCCTACGCAACGTCATCGAACCCGGTCGGCGCCGAGCTGGATGCCAGCGGAACAGCCTATGGTGGTCTGGTCGTCAACAACGCGCCGTTCCAGGCGCTGGCGCCGGAGGAGAACAAGGCCGCGGAAGTCGGCACCAAGTGGGAGCTGTTCGACCGTCACCTGCTGGTGACCGCCGCGCTGTTCCAGACTGAGAAGACCAATGCCCGCGAGACCAGCGGCGCCAACATCATCGCCGGCGCCGAATATCGCATCCGCGGTATCGATCTCGGGGTTGGTGGCAAGATCACTGACAAATGGAGCGTGTTTGCCGGGGCGGTCTTCATGGAATCCCGCGTCGAGAAGTCGATCGACCCGGCACAGGTCGGCGTGCAGCTCGCCAACATCGCCCATGAATCCTTCAACATGCTCACCAAGTACAAGATCACCGATCCGTGGGAGATCGGCGGGCAGGCGACCTATGCGTCGAAGATCTATGGCGGCACGCTGGGCGCCACCACCGGCAATGTGCTGCCCGAGCATTGGCGGTTCGATGCCTTCACCGAGTACCGCTTCAACCGCAATATCAAGGCCAAGCTCTCGGTCAACAACATCTTCGACACCGTCTACTACGACGCTTTCTACCGCAGCGCCTCGCCCTTCGTGTTCATCGCGCCGGGCCGGTCCGTCTGGCTCACTTTGAGCGGAACGCTCTGAGGGAAAGCTGAAATGTTGATCTGCGTACCCGAGGTTCTCAGCAAGGCGGAGGTGGCGGAGTTCCGCCGCCTCATGGATGCCACCGGCTGGGAGGATGGCCGCTCCACCGCCGGCGCGCAGTCCGCGCTGGTCAAGCGTAACGAGCAATTACCGCCGGACAGCGAACTCGCGCGCAAGCTCGGCCATCGCATCGTCTCGGCCCTGACAGCCAATCCGCGGTTTATTTCGGCGGCGATCCCGCTGCGGATCTTTCCGCCGCTGTTCAACCGCTACGCAGCTTCCGACGGCCATCACTTTGGCGTGCATGTCGATAACGCCGTCCGCGGCGACCACCTGACCGGAATGCGCATTCGTACCGATCTCTCGGTCACGCTGTTCCTGGCCGAACCGGACGAATATGAGGGCGGCGAACTGGTGGTCGAGGACAATTACGGCTCGCACGAGGTCAAGTTACCGGCCGGCGATCTGGTTCTTTATCCTGCGTCCAGCTTGCATCTGGTAACGCCCGTGACATCAGGTATGCGTGTGGCTTCTTTTTTCTGGCTGCAGAGCATGATACGGGATGCACATGCGCGCAGCATGATCTTCGACCTGGACAGCGCGATCCAGAGTCTGGTCGAACGTCTCGGACGAGATGACCCTGAAACGGTCAAATTGACCGGTATCTATCACAATCTCATTCGCTACTGGGCCGACGTATGATGCTCCCGTCATTTAGAAACATTCTGAAGTGCTGCATGGCGCTTGCGGTCATTGCGCTGGCCTCGCCGGTCTTCGCCCAGCAGACGGCGGCGCCCTCCGCGATCGCGCAGCCCGCCGTGCCTGCGCCGGCCGCTGCGGCTTCGACGGTCGATCCCGTGAAGACTGCCAGGGCAGTGGTGACGCCGGCGATCCATGACCTGTCGCCGTGGTCGATGTTCAAGAACGCCGACATCGTGGTGCAGGTGGTGATGCTCGGTCTGGCCTTCGCGTCGATCGTGACCTGGACGGTCGGCATCGCCAAGACGCTGGAGCTGTCGATGTCGGCGACCCGGTTGCGCCGGTCGCTGAAGCGCATCGCGGAGTCGCGTTCGCTGGCGGAAGCCCAGCTCGCGCTCGGCAACCACGACAATGTTCTATCGGCGCTGCTCGCCGCCGCGATGCGGGAAGGGCGGATCTCCGCCGGCCTGTCCAGCGACAGCGGCATCAAGGAACGCGCGGCGTCGAGCTTTGCGGAAATCATCCGTGCCGAAGCGCGTCGTGTCCGGCTCGGCATGGGCGCGCTCGCCACCATTGGCGCGACATCACCCTTCGTCGGTCTGTTCGGGACCGTCTGGGGTATCATGAACAGCTTCATCGGCATTTCCAAATCACAGACCACCAACCTCGCGGTTGTCGCGCCCGGCATTGCCGAGGCGCTGCTGGCCACCGCGATCGGCCTGGTCGCCGCGATCCCGGCGGTGATCATCTACAATCACTTCTCGCGCGTCACGAAGGGCTACCTCGAACTGGTGGGCCGTGCTTCCGGCGCCGCCGGCCGGCTGTTGTCGCGCGATCTCGACCGTACCCACGGCGCGTCGCACGCGCGCGCGGCGGAGTAGTCCGATGGGCATGTCGCTTTCCGAGGGTACCGACGACGATGATGATTTCGGCGAAAACCATGAGATCAATGTCACGCCATTCATCGATGTCATTCTGGTCCTGCTGATCATCTTCATGGTCGCGGCGCCGCTGTCCACGGTCGACCTGCCGATCGACCTGCCAAGCTCGACGGCGACGCCCAGCAAGAAGCCGGACAAGCCGACCTATGTCAGCATCAAGCCCGATCTGGCGGTGGCGATCGGCGAAAATCTCGTGAAGCGCGTCGATCTGGTGCGCTCGCTGGATGCCATGCCGGACAGCAACAAGGACAAGGCCATCTTCCTGCGGGCCGATCGTGCGGTGCCCTATGGCGACATGATGGATGTGCTGGAACTGCTGCGATCCGGCGGCTACACCAAGCTGAAGCTGGTCACCCTGGAAGGTGTCCCCGATCCGGGCGCCGTGTCGCCGTCGGCCGCGCCCCAACCGAAGCCCTGAACGAAACCTGACGTCTGATGTCCGACCCCGATGCAAGCAAGCCGTCCCGACGGCTGTGGATGATGGCGGCGCTGTGCGCCGTGCTCCTGCATGTCGGCGGCCTTGCGCTGGCGGTTGTACAGATCAACTCCGACGAGGCCGATGACTCGCTGGGCGCGCCAGCGATCGAGGTCGGGCTGGAGATGATGTCGCCGAAGCTTGAGGCGACCGACCTGCCGCCCGGTCCGGACACCGAGGCCACCACGGCGTCGCCGGCGGTGGCCGAGCAGAAGGCGGAGGTCAAGGAGTCCGATCTGCCGAAGGCGCAGGTGCGGGAGAGCGATGATCCCGACCGCGTCGTCACCGAGACCGACTCCAGGAAGCCGAAGGAGGAGCAACAGGAAAAGGCCGTGGTCCAGCAATCGGCCTCGACCGAATCCGTCGCGGCGGAGGCGACGGCGATGCCGAGTTCAGAGACCGCGTTGGAAGGCCCGCGCTCGGTGGCGCCGGCGCAGGGCACCGGCGACAGCGCCCGCCGCGCCAGGGTGACGTGGCAGAAGGAACTGGTGGCGCATCTCGACAAGCACAAGAAATATCCGGCCGATCGCCAGCAGAAGACGGCCGAGATTACCGTCAATTTCGAGATCGACCGCGTCGGTCACGTGCTTACGGTCAGTATCCTGAAGAGCTCGGGCGACAGCGCCTTTGATGAAGCGGCGCTGGCCATGGTCCGCCGCTCGGATCCGCTGCCGCAACCGCCGCCGCTGATCGCGGATGAGGGGCTGAGCTTCACGCTGCCGGTGATTTTTCGCGTCAAGGGCAAGGGGTGAGCTGTCATTCCGGGGTGCGGGGGCGCGGCCCGAGCGAACCTCAGCCACTCCAGTTGGAGTTGCGGGGAATCCCGAAATGACTTGGTTGAACATGTCGAGATTCCGGGTCTTCGCCATCGCCCTCAAGTGCCGGCTATGGCGAATCCCGGAATGACGAGGCTGGCGCCTCAATACGTCGCGCGACCGCCGGAAATATCGAACACCGCGCCGGTCGAGAATGAACAGTCGGCCGATGCCAGCCAGGCCGCCATCGCGGCGAGTTCTTCCACCCGAACAAATCGATTCTTCGGAATTTTCGACAGCATGAAGTCGATGTGCTGTTGCGTCATCTGATCGAAGATCGCGGTCTTCGCCGCCGCCGGCGTGATCGCGTTCACCACGATATCATGGGACGCCAGCTCCTTGCCGAGCGATTTGGTCAGCGCGATCAGCCCGGCCTTGGAGGCGGAGTAATGCGCGGCGTTCGGATTGCCTTCCTTGCCAGCGATCGAGGCGATGTTGACGATGCGGCCATAGCCCTGCTTGAGCATCGACGGCACCACCGCCTTGCAGCAGATGAACGGGCCGTCGAGATTGATGCGCTGCACCTTGCGCCATTCCTCGAGGTCGGTTTCCCATACCGTCTTGTTGATGCCGGCGATGCCGGCATTGTTGACGAGAATGTCGATCTTGCCGAACGCTTTCAGCGTCGCGTCGCGCGCCTGTTCCACCGCGGCAAGGTCGGAGACGTCGACCTGGACCGCGATAACGGCGTCGCCAATTTCCTTGGCGGTGCGTTCGGCGAAGGCGATGTCGTGATCCCAGATCGCGACCCTGGCGCCGGAGGCAACGAAACGCTCCGTGATGGCGCGGCCAAATCCCTGCGCGCCGCCGGTAACCACGGCGCAGCGGCCGTTCAGATCGATCGTGTTCATGGGAAAAATCCTCTCGATGGTTCTCTGGCGATCCTGATGGTCATTCCGGGGCGCGAGGGCACAGCCCGAGCTAACCCGGAATCCCGACATGTTCAAAACAGTTCGAGGTTCCGGATTCGCGCGCAGCTAACGCTGTGCGCGCCCCGGAACGACAGTGCCTACAGCGTCCAGCCGCCGTCGATAATATGGGCGACACCGGTGGTGAAGGCGCTTTCGTCGCTGGCGAGATAGACCGCGAGCGAGGCGATTTCGTCGGCGGTGCCGAGCCGTCCCATCGGTTGCCGGGAGACGAACAGCTCGCGGCCGTTGGGGCCGGCGGCGGCGGCGCGGTCGAGCATCGAGGGCGTCTCGATGGTGCCGGGGCAGATGCAGTTGCAGCGGATGCCCTTGGTGATGAAATCGGCGGCGACGGCACGGGTGAGGGCGGCCACTGCGGCTTTCGTGGCGCCGTAGACATAGCGGTTCGGTGCCGCCTTGAACACGCCGGCGGCCGAGGCGATGTTGACAATCGAGCCGTGGCCGGCTTCGAGCATGCCGGGCAGGAACGACCGGATGGTCCGGTGCATCGACTTGACGTTGATATCGAACGAGAAGTCCCACTCGTCATCCGAACATTCCAGCACCGTGCCGTGATGCACGAAGCCGGCGGCGTTGAGCAGGATGTCGACCTTGCCGACCCGCTGGGCCATCGCCGCCACCGCGGCGCTGTCACGGACGTCGAGTTTTGCCACTTCGATGCCGTCATGGCTGAGCTCGGACACGCCGGCCTCGTTGAGATCGGTCGCGAACACGGTGGCGCCCTCGCGCGCAAACGCCAGCGCGCAGGCGCGGCCGATGCCGGCGGCGCCGGCGGTGACAAAGGCGCGCTTGCCTTTCAATCGATCAGACATGGTTATTCTCCCCGGGATTTCTATCTGTGCAAACGCCGCTTGGCGGCGTCATTGCGAGGTCAGGGAAAGCCAATTGGCTTTCCCCTTAGCCCTTGCGACGAAGCAATCCAGTCTTCGCTTTTGGCTGCTGGATTGCCGCGTCGCTTCGCTCCTCGCAATGACGGCTGAAAGGTCAGTGATTATGCCGCGCCGTGCCGACCTTGCCGGCGATGTCGTGGTAGCGGGTGGCGAGTTCGAGGCAGGCGCCGGTGGCGTGCTGGCCGACCGTCGAGCGGTACAGTTCCTGCCATGGTGTCTGGTGCGCCGGGTATTTGAAGCCACCGGCGGCTTTCAGATCGGCGCGGCGCTGCTTCAATTCGTCGTCGGAGATCAGGATATTGGCACTGCCCTTGTTGAGGTCGATGCGCACCTGGTCGCCGGTCTTGAGGATCGCCAGCCCGCCATCGGCGGCGGCTTCCGGCGTCGCGTTCAGAATCGACGGCGAGCCCGAGGTGCCGGACTGCCGGCCGTCGCCGATGCAGGGCAGCGCGAGGATGCCGCGCTTGATCAGGGCGGCCGGCGGCTGCATGTTGACGACTTCGGCGCCGCCGGGATAGCCGATCGGCCCGGTGCCGCGCACGAACAGGATGCAGTGCTCGTCAATGTTCAGCGACTCGTCATCGATGCGGTGGTGATAGTCCTCCGGCCCCTCGAATACGATGGCGCGGCCTTCGAAGGCGTTGGGATCCTTCGGATTGGCCAGATAGCGGTTGAAGAACTCCTTCGAGATCACCGAGGTCTTCATGATGGCTGAATCGAACAGGTTGCCGCGCAGCACCAGGAAGCCAGCGTCCTTCACCAGCGGCTTGTCGTAGGACCAGATCACGTCATTGTCGGGCGTGGGCGCCTTGGCGCAATTCTCGCCCATGCTTTGGCCGTTGACGGTCAGGGCGCCCTCGTGAATCTTGTTGTGCGCCATCAATTCGCGCACCACCGACGGCACGCCACCGGCGCGGTGATACTCCTCGCCGAGATAGAAGCCGGCCGGTTGCATGTTGACCAGCAGCGGGATCGCGTGTCCCACGCTCTGCCAGTCGTCGATCGACAGCTCGACGCCGATGTGCCGTGCCAGCGCGTTGATATGGATCGGCGCATTGGTCGAGCCGCCGATCGCCGAATTGACGACGATGCAGTTCTCGAATGCCTCGCGGGTCAGGATGTCCGACGGCTTGAGGTCTTCCCACACCATCTCGACGATGCGGCTACCGGTCTCGTAGGCGATCTGGCCACGTTCGCGGTAGGGGGCCGGAATGGCGGCGCAGCCGGGCAGCGACATGCCCAGCGCTTCGGCCAGCGAATTCATCGTCGAGGCGGTGCCCATGGTGTTGCAATGGCCGACCGAGGGCGCCGACGACGCCACCAGATTCATGAACTCCTCATAGTCGATCTCGCCGGCGGCCAGTCGCTCGCGGGACTTCCACACCACGGTGCCTGAGCCGGTGCGTTCGCCGTCGTGCCAGCCGTTCAGCATCGGTCCGCCGGACAGCACGATCGCCGGCAGGTTCACGGTCGCCGCGGCCATCAGGCAGGCTGGCGTCGTCTTGTCGCAGCCGGTGGTCAGGACCACGCCGTCGAGCGGATAGCCGAACAGGATCTCGACCAGGCCGAGATAGGCCAGGTTGCGGTCCAGCGCCGCGGTCGGTCGCTTGCCGGTCTCCTGGATCGGGTGCACCGGAAATTCCATCGCCAGCCCGCCGGCGGCGGTGATTCCCTCGCGGACCCGCTTGGCTAGTTCGAGGTGGTGGCGGTTGCACGGCGACAGGTCGTTGCCGGTCTGGGCGATGCCGATGATCGGCTTGCCGGACTGTAATTCGTGGCGGGTCAGCCCGTAATTCAAGTAGCGCTCAAGATAGAGTGCGGTCATCGCTGGATTGTGCGGATCGTTGAACCACTCGCTGGAGCGGAGTTTTCGCCGGACGATTCCATTGAGGGGCTTATTCATCGTTTCTCCCGCAGCGCACACTTGATCGGTGCGTCATAAAATTTCCGGTTGGTCGCCGATGGTTGCACGCTGGCGCGCGCTTCGCAACGTGTCGCGGGGCCGCCATCCCTACGACTATGATCCAACGACAATCTAAAAATATTCTGCTAAGACGTCGATCAACAGACGCTGCGGCATCAGCCGGAGGACGTTTGACTTCTAGGAGGGGAATTGCATGGCGTCAGTGCAGATACACGACGTACGTAAGTCGTTTGGTGGCTTTGAGGTGCTTCACGGCGTATCCGTCCCGATCGAGGATGGCGCCTTTGTCGTGCTGGTCGGCCCCTCGGGCTGCGGAAAATCCACTCTGCTGCGCATGCTCGCCGGGCTGGAAAAGATCACCTCCGGAACCATTTCGATCGGCGACCGCGTCGTCAACGATGTCCAGCCCAAAGAGCGCGACATCGCCATGGTGTTCCAGAATTACGCGCTGTACCCGCACATGACCGTGGCGCAGAATATGGGCTTCTCGCTCAAGCTGCGCGGCGCGGACAAGAGCGAGATCGATAGCAAGGTCAACCGCGCGGCGGACATTCTCGATCTGCGCCCGTTGCTCGAGCGCTACCCGCGACAGCTCTCCGGCGGCCAGCGCCAGCGCGTCGCCATGGGCCGCGCCCTTGTCCGTGATCCCCAAGTGTTCCTGTTCGACGAGCCGCTGTCCAATCTCGATGCTAAATTGCGCGTGGCGATGCGCGCCGAGATCAAGGAATTGCACCAGCGGCTCAAGACCACCACCGTCTATGTCACCCATGACCAGATCGAGGCCATGACCATGGCCGACAAGATCGTGGTGATGCAGGACGGCATCGTCGAGCAGATGGGCGCGCCGCTCGAGCTCTATGATCGCCCCGACAACAAGTTCGTGGCCGGTTTCATTGGCTCGCCTGCGAT
>JACMOT010000190.1 GCA_014377915.1 Tardiphaga sp. | reverse complement strand
TGATGCTTCACTCTTCGAGCTGAGGAGCTTCCGAAGCGCGAGCAACTCGCCCGGGCCGTTGGCCCCGGCGCCGCTCGCGTCCAGTGGTCGGGTTATAGGGGCCAGCCCCCGATCCTGTCAACGACAAATCGTCAGAAAAACGTCACGCGATGTTCGTTCCGGGGAGGAACTAAAAAACCCCGGGAATTGCAGGCGATTCGCATCGTCGGGCAGCCGACTTCACGGGACGCCGACGAAATCAAATGCGCGGCAGCCGACGTCCGGCGCGAAAATCAAGACCTGCGGCACGGTCGAAGAAGCGCTTTCCGGAATTGGTCGTCCGTCTGGCGCGCCCTCCTCCCCCCGTGACAAGAAACATCGATCCGGGTCTCTGACTTTACCGGGGCCGGATCTGCCTCGGAAACTTCTCGCCTCACTGGCGAGCCGCGGCCGTTCCGGCCGGCCCAACCGCATCAACGCGGATATGGCGACCAGCTGGCTTGTGGACCACACCGTCCGGCACGGCGAAATCAATATTGGCCAGCCGGGCCGCATCGGTGAGCAGCAAGTCGATACTACCGCCGGCGAGCACGAGGGTGCGACCGACATCGGTCCCGGGCGAAACGATGAACCGCTGGCGATTCGCCGCTCAATGGGCGATCAGGATCGGAACCTGGACGTTGCCGAGCAGTGAGCGCGTGACGCCGCCAAAAATAAACTGGCGAGTTCGCGCGTGGCTGTATGCGCCCAGCACGATCAGGTCTGACTGATGATGGACGGCGAAATCCCGAATCACATCGGCCACCGCGATCCCGTCCGATTGCCGCTCTTCGACATGCGCGACAACGCCGTGCCGGCTGAGGTAATGCGCCACGTCCGCGCCAGGCTGCTCGCCATGCGCGGGGTTTTTCTGCGGATCGATCACCAGCACCGCCACCGATTGCGCGGCTTTCATGAGCGGAAGCGCATCGCTGATCGCTCGGCGAGCCTCCCGGCTGGCATTCCAGGCGAACAGGATGTTGCTCGCGACAACGTCGCTCTCCCAGGCATCCGGCACGATCAGGAATGGCACCCCGGTCTCCAGCAGCAAGTCGGCCGGCGATTGCTGCGCCGGCAAGCCACCGGGCGACGGGTGACCCACGATGACGAGGTCAGTGTGCAGCGAGTGCAGGCGCACCAATTCGTCGGCACGGCTTTCCTGGATCGACCGGAACTCAAAGCTGAGCCGCTCCCGACCGGCCACGGCTTCGAAATGCCTGATGGCCGCCGCGGCCGCCTCGTGCTCGAGGCGGTCATGGCGCGCGACCATTTCGCCGACCGCGCCGGCGCCCTTCACGTAGGAATCCAGCGGGCTCAGCTTCCAGGCCGCCGGGACGATGAAGACGCCGATCAGATGCGCGTCGTGCTGGACCGCCAGCCTGACGGCGTAACGGGTCCGCGATTCGCCGCCCGGCGAAGGGTCGACGAAGACGATCAGGGACTTGAGTTCCATGCGGCCAATCCGTTCAGACTCCGGCGCGCATCGCGCCGGTTTGCCCGCAGCCACATCGACCGATCAGCGCTCGGGCGCCGATGCGCCGACATCCCGTTCAAACGACGGGCCTGCGCGGGAGCCCTTGCTGTCTACAGGCGACAGCGGCGATGCCAAGGGGCGAGAGTGACGCATCCGGCATGACCCGGAGAAGGTCGAGACCAGGCAATCGCGCAGTACGCCATCACATGCGCGACCGACGCCGCCGATCGCGTATCGATTGGATCTGCCGCAGACGCAAAAAAGCGCGGCTTGCGCCGCGCTTTGATCGCATGGACGGATTGGAAAGTTACTTGGCGGCAGCCGCGCCGGCAGCGACCTTGACGGGACGCTCGGTCTTCTTCTCGACGATGCGGGCCGACTTGCCGCGCAGGTTGCGCAAATAATACAGCTTGGCGCGACGCACCTTGCCGCGACGTACCACCTTGATCGAATCGACCATCGGCGACAGCGTCGGGAACACGCGCTCGACGCCTTCGCCGTAGGAGATCTTGCGAACCGTGAAGCTCTCGTTGATGCCACCGCCGGAACGGCCGATGCAGACGCCTTCATAGGCCTGCACGCGGGAGCGCTCGCCTTCGACAACCTTGACGTTGACGATGACGGTGTCGCCGGGACCGAATTCCGGGATCGTCTTGGTGGCGGAAAGGCGGTCGAACTGCTCTTTTTCGAGCGTCTGAATAAGGTTCATTGAAATCTCCATCGGCGGCGCGCCCAGACATCGGCGCGGGCTGCGCACACGTCCATCTATCCTGCCATTGCACGGATTTGGCGTCCCTATACGGCATACGGAACGCGTTGTCACCCATCCGTCGTGTTTTTTGGCGGCTTTCGTTTACGGACCGATTCCGACGGCTTCGGCCGAGCGGCCCAAAGGTCGGGTCGCCGCTCCTGCGTCAGCGTCTCGGCCGCTGCCTGGCGCCATCTGGCGACCCTCGCATGGTCGCCGGACAGCAGGATTTCGGGAATCGGGCGGTCCTCGAACGACTGCGGGCGGGTATATTGCGGATATTCCAGCAGCCCGTCGGAAAAGCTCTCGTCGGTGCCGGAGCACAGCTTGCCCATCACGCCGGGCAACAGCCGCACGCAGGCGTCGATCAGCGTCATCGCCGCGATCTCGCCGCCTGACAATACATAGTCGCCGATCGAGACCTCCTCGAGCCCGCGGGCGTCGATGACGCGCTGGTCGATACCCTCAAAACGGCCGCAGACGATCAGCGGCCCCGGGCCGGCCGCGAGTTCCGCGACCCGCGCCTGGGTCAACGGCCGACCGCGCGGGCTCATGACGAGGCGCGGCACGTCCTGCGGCAGGATGGTGGCGTCGATTGCCGCGGCCAGAACGTCGGCGCGCAACACCATCCCGGGACCGCCACCGGCCGGGGTATCATCGACGCTGCGGTGGCGATCCGTCGCGGACGCGCGGATATCACGGGAATCCAAAGCCCACACGCCGGAGGCCAGCGCGCGGCCGGCCAGGCTGATGCCGAGCGGCCCGGGAAACATCTCCGGAAACAGCGTCAGCACGGTGGCGCGCCACACCACCTCAGTCGTCCGATGTGGTGGGATCTTCGCCGATGATTTCCGCGGGCATCTCGATCACCACATGACCGGCCTTCAGATCGACGGTCGGCACTACCGCATTGGTAAAGGGCAGCAGCAGCGTGTTGCCTTGCGGCGGCGCGATCTCGATAATGTCGCCAGCGCCGAAATTATGTACCGCGACGACGCGTCCGACCGGCGCGCCGGCGGCATCGATCGCGGCAAGCCCGATCAGATCGGCGTGGTAATATTCGCCGTCCTCGGTATCGGGCAGTTTTTCACGGGGGATGTAGAGTTCGACGCCGTTGAGCCGTTCGGCGTCCTCGCGGCTGTCGACGCCCTTAAAGGTCGCAACCAAATGGCCATTGGCCTCGCGGACGGTATCAACCTCAAAGGTTCGACCGCCATCCAGCGTTTTCAGCGGACCGTAATCGGTCACCCCCAGCGGATCCTCGGTAAAGGTCCAGAGCTTGACGGCGCCGCGCACGCCATGCGGCGCGCCAATTCGCGCGACGCAGATTTTCGGGGTTGTCATGAGCGCACCTCACGCCGGCCCGCGCGACGCAGGCCGCGTATCGCCGGGCATGAGGATGCGAGCATCAAGACTTACTTCGCTGCTGCGGCGGCGGCTTTGGCGGCGGCGGCGGCGGCCGACTTGGCGGCGGCAATTTCAGCGGCCTTGGCTTCCGCGATCACCTTGCGCTCCTTGCGCGGAATCGCCTTCTCCGGATTGCTGCGGGCTTCGCGCTTGGCAACGCCGGCGGCATCGAGGAAGCGGGCGACACGGTCCGAGGGCTGCGCGCCCTTGGCGAGCCAGACCTTGACCTTCTCCATGTCGAGCTTCA
>JACMOT010000189.1 GCA_014377915.1 Tardiphaga sp. | reverse complement strand
GAAGGATTCCGGCGTCAAGGATGTCGCGATCGCGCTGCGCAAGGGCTCGACCTCGGCGCAGAAGGCGGAGGCCGCCGGCTTCAAGGTGATGGAAGTCGCCGAGGCCTCGAAGTGGGCCGACATCATGATGATGCTGACCCCCGACGAATTGCAGGGCGACATCTACCGTGAGCACATGCATGACAACATGAAGAAGGGCGCGGCGCTGCTGTTCGCCCATGGCCTCAACGTGCACTTCAACCTGCTTGATCCGCGCGCCGATCTCGACGTTCTGATGATCGCGCCGAAGGGCCCGGGCCATACGGTGCGTTCGGAATACCAGCGCGGCGGCGGCGTGCCCTGCCTGATCGCGATCCACAAGGATGCCTCCGGCAACGCCCATGATCTCGGCCTGTCCTACGCCTCCGCCGTGGGTGGTGGTCGCGCCGGCATCATCGAGACCTCGTTCAAGGAAGAGTGCGTGACCGATTTGTTCGGCGAGCAGGCGGTTTTGTGCGGCGGTCTGGTCGAACTGATCAAGGCTGGCTTCGAGACGCTGGTGGAAGCCGGCTACGCGCCGGAAATGGCCTATTTCGAGTGTCTGCACGAAGTGAAGCTGATCGTCGACCTGATCTATGAAGGCGGCATCGCCAACATGAACTACTCGATTTCCAACACGGCGGAATATGGCGAATACGTCACCGGCCCGCGCATCGTGAACGCGGAGACCAAGGCCGAGATGAAGCGCGTGCTCGATGATATCCAGTCTGGCAAGTTCGCGCGCGACTGGATGCTGGAAAACAAGGTCAACCAGACCTCGTTCAAGGCGACGCGTGCGAAACTCGCCGCGCATCCGATCGAAGACGTCGGCGCCAAGCTGCGCGACATGATGCCCTGGATCAAGAAGGGCGCGCTGGTCGACAAGACCAAGAACTAAGCTTCGCCAAAGCAGGGACCCTGCCCCGGACGCGACGCAGCACAAGAGTGCCGCACCGCGTCCGGGACACGAGGGTGAGGTAACGACGGGATCGCGGCAACGTGGTCCCGTTTTTCGTTGATAAATGGTGGTATTAAGATATGGTAGCCCGCCGCGACGCCGGAGCTGCTCCATGGATGTCAGATCGCAGAAACTACGAACGTTCTTTGCCAGCTTCATTGCCGGACATCGCGACAAGCGAATCGAGGCGGCTTTCGCCGCGGTGCCGCGCGAGCCGTTCGCGGGGCCGGGTCCGTGGTCATTGATGAGCAATGCCTTCGTCTACGTCGCGGCGCCGGACGACGATCCGGCCTTCCTCTATCAGGATGCCCTGCTCGCGCTCGATGCCGAGCGCGGCATTAATATCGGCATGCCGAGCGCGCATGCGATGTGGCTCGACGCCGCCGGCGTGAAGGAGGGCGACGCGGTGCTGCAGGTCGGTGCCGGCACCGGCTACTACAGCGCGATCCTCGCCGAGCTGGTCGGGCCGAACGGCCGCGTCGAGGCCTATGAAATCGATACCGGGTTGGCCGCGTGCGCAACGGAAAATCTCCGCGACCGGCCGCAGGTCAAAGTCCATGCGCTGTCCGGCATTGCGGACCAACTGCCGAAGGTCGATCTAGTCTATGTCTGCGCCGGCATCACCCAACCGAGCCGGAGTTGGCTCAATGCGTTGCGCCCCGGCGGCCGGCTGGTGTTTCCGCTACAGCCGGAACAGGCCAGCGGCGGCATGCTGATGATCACGCGGCCGAACTCGGGGCCGCACTGGCCCGCCCGGTTTCTGATGCGGGCGCAGTTCATCGGCTGCCAGGGCCCGCAGGACGAGGACGCCAGCCGGCGGCTTCGCGAAGCGTTTGCTGGTCGCTGGGATCAAGTCCGGTCATTTCGCGTCGATCCGGTTGACGACGAGACCTGCTGGTTTGCGGGAGATGGCTGGTGGCTGTCGACGCAAGACGCGCCTGGAACGCCGGCATGGAAGTGGCTGACGGCGTCAAGTTCATTGCGTGTTCATAACAGTTCCACTACATTTTTATGACACGTCGCACGGTCCGGCTGCGTCGTCCGCCTTCTGGCCGCCGCCAGCCAAGGCCCGGGCCTTGCCGGCATCATAGCGTCACCCCATGGCGCCCCCGCTGAACCCCGTACCTACCGCGCCAACCGCTGCCGCGGCGGCACCGATCGGCGAATGGCGCCCGCTCGCCGTGGCCGCGCCGCATTTCGGCGCGCTGCTGGTGATGTTCCAGACCGAAACCGACTTCAACTCGAGGCTCGGCTTCATGCTGGCCTGGGGCATTCTGAATTTCTTCTGGATCGCGCTGCTGCGTCGCCCGGCACTGTCCGCTGCGCTGTCACTGACGCTGGTGGTGATCCTGGTGCTGCTGTCGCGGCTGAAGCACGACGTGGTGCAGATGACCGCCAATTTCGTCGACCTGATGGTGATCGACCGCGACACCGCCGCGTTCCTGTTCACGATCTTCCCGAACCTGCGCTGGTCCGCGGTCGGCGCCGCTCTGGTGGTGCTGCCGCTGATGTATGCGCTGTGGTGGCTGGATCCGTTCCGGATTCGCCGGCTGCCGGCCGCCGCGGCGACGCTGGCCTGCCTCGCGGCGCTGGTGGGTTATGCCTTCACCTGGCCGGACGAGGCGTGGCGCGGCTATTACGACGACGGTTATCTGTCGAAATTCGCGCGCTCCGGCGTCACCGCGGTGTCAGACTTTGCCAATTACGGCTTTATGGATTCCGACGCCGTCGTCACCGAGCGGCTGAAGATGCCGCTGGAGGATTCCTGCCATCCGGCCGGGCGGCGCCCGCACATCATCATGGTGCATGACGAATCCTCGTTCGATATCCGCCAGGCCGCGGGCATCCGGACGCCGGCGGGCTATGGCAGCTACTTCAATTCATACGACGGCCGGGCGCGAAAATTCCTTGCCGAGAGCAATGGCGGGCCGAGCTGGTTCACCGAATACAATGTGCTGGCCGGGCTGTCAGCGCGCTCGTTCGGCCGGTTCTCGTACTTCGTAACACGGATCGCCGCGGGCCGCGTCGAGCGCGGCCTGCCATTGGCGCTGCGGCGCTGCGGCTACAGTACGATGTCGGTTTACCCGGCGTTCGGCGCCTTCATGAGCGCGCGTAACTTCCAGGCCACGACCGGCATGCAGCGTTTTTATGATGCCAAGGATCTCGGCGCCAAGGGCGTCGAGCCCGACAGCTTCTTCTATAATTCCGCGCTGCGGCTGATGGCCGAGCAGCCGCCGGCCAATCCGCTGTTCATGTTCGTCTACCTCGCCGCCAATCACTTTCCCTGGGAGACAAAATTTCATCCCGAGCTGACGCCATCCTGGCGCGCGCCGGGCAACGTGCCGGTGGTCGATGAATATCTGCGCCGCCAGGCGATGAGCGTCGATCACTACGGCGCGTTTCTGGCGCGGCTGAAGAAGCAGTTTCCGGCCCAGCCCTTCCTGATCGTGCGCTATGGCGACCACCAGCCGGAGTTTTCCCCCGGCGTGCTTGATCCGGCGCTGGATGAGGCCGGCATCGGCAAGAAGCTGATGGCCTATGACCCGCGCTATTACGCCACTTATTATGCGATCGATGCGATCAATTTCGAGCCGGTGAAGAGCGAGGCGATCATGGACACGATCGACGGGCCCTACCTACCGCTGGTGATCCAGGAAGCCGCCGGAATCCCGCTCGACCCGTCGTTCGAGGAGCAGAAGAAGATCATGCTGCGTTGCAAGGGCATGTTTTACGCCTGCAAGGACGGCGCCGAAGCGCGGCGCTTCAACCGGCTGTTGATTGACGCCGGGATGATCAAGAATTTGTAGAAAAAGCCGAGCTTGCTTGCTTCCCTCTCCCCTTGTGGGAGAGGGAAGCTTCGCGAAGCGAAGGCGGGTGAGGGGTCGTGTTCCGCGATGCCCCCCTCATCCGTTGCCGACTGCGTCGGCGCCACCTTCTCCCACAAGGGGAAAAGGAAAAAGAAAGAGCGCCCGCTACTTCTTCCCGATCTTGTCCCACAACCACCGTGCTACCGCGGCCGG
>JACMOT010000014.1 GCA_014377915.1 Tardiphaga sp. | reverse complement strand
TAAACGAGTGCCCGGCGACAAACTCCACGCAGGAACTTCGACGATCGATAGCAGCCGCGCCTTCGAGCCTTGCAAAGTGCACCGACTGCTGAAAGTATTTTGCTGCCGACATTTTCAGTGAGGCATTGATGACGCTGGGCTCATTCGTGTTCCACAGGCGGTCGCTGTTCGGTCTGATCGCCCTGTCGATCGCCGCAGCGCTGCCCGCAGCAGCCTCGGCGCAGACGCCGCAAAGCCGCACGGCGACCGTCAACGGCCTCAAGATGCACTACCTGATCGCCGGCAAGGGAACGCCGGTGGTGTTGCTGCACGGCTATGCCGAGACCAGCCACATGTGGCGGCCATTGATCGCGAAACTCGCCGCGACGCATACGGTGATCGCGCCGGACCTGCGCGGCTTCGGCGACAGCGACGCGCCCAAGGACGGCTACACCAAGGCGGCGATGGCGCGGGACGTCCATGCGCTGCTGCAGAGTCTCAAGATCGATCGCATCCGCCTCGTCGGCCACGACATCGGGCTGATGGTCGCCTACGCCTATGCCGCGCAATATCCGGCGGATGTCGATCGCATCGTGCTGATGGATGCGTTCCTGCCCGGCGTCGGCGACTGGAAGAGCGTCTGGCTGCTGCGCGATCTCTGGCACTTCCATTTCTACGGCAAGACGCCGCTGGCGCTGGTGACCGGCCGCGAGCGGATCTACTTCGAACATTTCTGGAACGACTTTGCCGCGGATCCGAAAAAGTCGATCCCTGAAGCCGACCGCGTGCACTACGCCAAGGCCTATGCCAGGCCCGGCCACATGGCCGCGGGCTTCGAAGTGTTCCGCGCCTTCGAGCAGGACGCCGCCGATTTCGCCAATTTCTCGAAGACGTCGCTGGCCATGCCGATGCTGGTGCTGACCGGCGAGAAGGCCTCCGGCGAGACGCTGATCACCCAGGCGAAATTGGCGGCCAGCAACGTTGATGGCGTTGTCATCAAGGGGTCGGGCCACTGGCTTATGGAAGAGGCGCCCGATCAGGTGATTCCGAAGCTTGTCGAATTTCTCAACAGGTAGACCCGATCACGGGGTTGCGCTTTGACCGCGATGGCCCCGCATCGCACATTCGTTACTTCCGTACCATTATCAAACAAGGTGAGACGCTGTATGCCTGTGATCACAGTCAAGGACGGTACCGAAATCTTCTACAAGGACTGGGGCACCGGTCAGCCGATCGTGTTCAGCCACGGTTGGCCGTTGTCAGCGGACGACTGGGATCCGCAGATGATGTTCTTCCTCGGCAAGGGATTTCGCGTCATCGCCCATGACCGGCGCGGCCACGGCCGCTCCAGCCAGGTCAGCGACGGCCATGACATGGACCACTACGCCGCCGATCTCGCGGCGCTGACTGATCATCTCGACCTGAAGGACGCGATCCATGTCGGCCACTCCACCGGTGGCGGCGAGGTCGCGCACTATATCGGGCAATATGGCGAAAGCCGCGTCGCCAAGGCCGCGCTGCTCTGCGCGGTGCCGCCGATCATGGTGAAGACGGAGAGCAATCCCGGCGGCCTGCCGAAGGAATTCTTCGACGGCCTGCAGACTGCGCTCGCGGCGAACCGCGCGCAGTTCTACCGCGACCTGCCGGAGGGCCCGTTCTACGGCTTCAACCGGCCCGGCGCGAAGGCGCAGGAAGGCGTCATCGCCAACTGGTGGCGGCAAGGCATGATGGGCGGCGCCAAGGCGCATTACGACGGCATCGTCGCCTTCTCGCAGACCGACTTCACCGAGGACCTCAAGAAGATCACGGTTCCGGTGCTGGTGATGCACAGCGAGGACGACCAGATCGTGCCCTATGCGGATTCCGGCCCGCTGTCCGCCAAGCTGCTCAAGAACGGCACGCTGAAGACCTACAAGGACTACCCGCACGGCATGATCACGACGCATGCCGACGAGATCAACGCCGAGCTGCTGGCGTTCATTCGCAAATAGCGGGACAAGCAGGGCGGCCGGTTCGCCGGCCGTCCTTGGCTTGCAATGAAAAGATTGCTGATGAACGGATCCGACACGGCCGCGATGGCCGGCTTCACGCACCACCGCATCGCCGCCTGCGGCATCGAGTTGCACGCCGTCGAGGCCGGCGCCGGGCCATTGCTGGTGCTGGTGTCGGGCTGGCCGCAGACCTGGTATTCCTGGCACAAGATCATGCCCGAACTGGCGCGGCATTTTCGCGTCGTGGCCGTCGACCTGCCCGGGCTCGGCGACAGCGACTATCCGAAACAAGGCTACGACACCGGCTCGATCGCGCTGCATCTTGACGCCGTGCTCGAGGCCTTCGGCGCGCCCGATTGCATTCTCGTGACGCACGATATCGGCGCCTGGATCGGCTACGCTTATGCCGCGCGGCGGCCGCAGCGAGTGCGGCGGCTCGTGCTGATGGACGCGGCGATCCCCGGCCTGGTGCCGATGGAGGTGTTCCGCTTCGCGCCCGAGACCGTCGGCCGGGTCTGGC
>JACMOT010000188.1 GCA_014377915.1 Tardiphaga sp. | reverse complement strand
CCTCGTCGAGCGGACGCGGATCGTCGATGTGCCGGGCATTGCGCATGTTGAGCTGACCGTGGCGGGTGAACGCCATGCCGTGGCGGCCGTTGCGGGTCGGCAACACGCAATCGAACATGTCGACGCCGCGCGCCACCGCCTCCAGCATGTCGTCCGGCGTGCCGACGCCCAACAGATAGCGCGGCCGGTCTCGCGGCAGGATCGGCACCACCTCCTCGATCATCGCCAGCATCACCGCCTGCGGCTCGCCAACCGCGAGGCCGCCGATCGCATAGCCGTGGAAGCCGATGTCGACGAGGCCTTGAGCGCTGGCGCGGCGCAGTTCCGGCACATCACCGCCCTGGGCAATACCGAACAGCATGTAGCCGTCCGGCGCGCTCTCGAAAGCGCGCTTGCAGCGCTCGGCCCAGCGCAGCGACAGCAGCATGGCGCGGTCGATGTCGGCGCGTTCGGCAGGCAACCGGACGCATTCATCGAGCTGCATCGCAATGTCGGAGTTCAGCAGCCGCTGGATCTCAATGGCGCGCTCCGGTGTCAGTTCAAACTTGGCGCCGTCGATATGCGAGCGAAACGTCACCCCCTGCTCCGTCACTTTTCGCAACTGCGCCAGCGACATCACCTGGAAGCCGCCGGAATCCGTCAGCATCGGCCCGTTCCAGGTGGTGAACTTCTGTAGTCCCCCGAGCGCAGCGATCCGCTCGGCGCCCGGCCGCAGCATCAGATGATAGGTGTTGCCGAGCACGATGTCGGCGCCGGCGTCACGCACCTCGCGCCAGTGCAGGCCCTTCATGGCGCCGAGCGTGCCGACCGGCATGAAGGCCGGCGTGCGGACCTCGCCATGTGGCGTGGTCAGCTTACCGAGGCGGGCGACG
Organism: Tardiphaga sp.; assembly: GCA_014377915.1. The sequence continues at coordinate 4,810 of JACMOT010000188.1, read as the reverse complement.
CCGTCGGTGCCGAGCAGTTCGAAATGATTGGCGACGGTCATGAGGTGGATTTGTCCGGAAAGAGCAGGCTGGCGTCGCCATAGGAATAGAAGCGATAGCCGGTGGCGATCGCATGCGCATAGGCCTTGGTCATGGTGTCATGGCCGCTGAAGGCCGAGACCAGCATGAACAGCGTCGAGCGCGGCAGATGGAAATTGGTCATCAGCAGGTCGACAGCGCGGAAGCGGTAGCCCGGCGTGATGAAGATCGCGGTATCATCGGCGAAGGGGTGGATGATGTTGTCCTCGGTCGCGGCACTTTCCAGCAGCCGCAACGAGGTGGTGCCGACCGCGACGACCCGGCCGCCTTTGGCGCGCGCGGCATTCAGCGCATCGGCGGTTTCGCGCGAGATCGTGCCCCACTCGGAATGCATCTTGTGCTCGGCGGTATCGTCGACCTTGACCGGCAGGAACGTCCCTGCCCCGACATGCAGCGTGACCCGGTGCAGGCCGACGCCGCGTTCGCGCAAGTTGGCTTCCAGCGCCGGCGTGAAATGCAGCCCGGCGGTGGGAGCCGCCACGGCGCCGTCCTTGTCGGCAAACATGGTCTGGTAGTCCGCGAGGTCACGCTCGTCCGGCGTCCGCCTCGCCGCGATATAGGGCGGTAGCGGCGGCGCGCCGAGTTCGGCAATGGCCTGGTCCAGCGCCGGGCCATGAAAGGTGAAGGCAAAAGTGACTTCGCCGGCGTCGCCCTTGCTCTCGACCTGGGCATCGAGATGACCAAGCAGGCAGACGCGGCCCTCGCCGCCGAAGCGGACGGTATCGCCGGGCACGAGCCGTTTCGCCGGCTTGACCAGCGCCTGCCAGCGCGAACCATCGAGCCGCTTGATCAGCGTGGCGTCGATCCTGGTCTCCGGCTCACGGCCGATGCGGCGGCCTGCGAGCTGCGCCGAGATCACTTTGGTATCATTGACCACCAGCTGGTCGCCGGCCCGCAGCCAGTTCGGCAGATCGGAAACGATATTGTCATGCGGCACCGCGCCCGGCTGCACCACCAGCATCCGCGCGGAATCCCGCGGGCTGGCGGGACGCAGCGCGATGTTGTCGGCGGGCAGTTCGAAATCGAAAAGGTCGGTGCGCATGAATGGTCGTTCTATGGGTACGTCATGGCCGGGCCGTCCGGGCCATCCACGCGTCAATTACGGTCACGTCCTAAAACGTGGATGCCCGGCACAAGGCCGGGCATGACGAACTTTGCTATTGGCGGCGCTTGACTTACGCCGCGGCGTCGGCGGCCATGTGGGCCTTGATGATCTTGTCGGGGTTCTGCACCGGCTCGCCGCGCTTGATCTTGTCGACGTTCTCCATGCCCTCGGTGACCTTGCCCCACACCGTGTACTGCTTGTTGAGGAACGAGGCGTCGTCGAAGCAGATGAAGAACTGGCTGTCGCCGGAATCCGGGCTCGCCGCGCGGGCCATCGACAGCGTGCCGCGAACATGCGGCTCGGCGCTGAATTCAGCCTTCAGCTTCTGGCCGGAACCACCGGTGCCGGTACCCTGCGGGCAGCCGGTCTGCGCCATGAAGCCATCGAGAACGCGGTGGAACACGATACCGTCATAGAAGCCTTCGCGGACCAGTTCCTTGATGCGGGCGACGTGACCCGGCGCCAGATCGGGGCGCATCTCGATGGTGACGTTGCCCTGGGTGGTTTCGAGGATCAAAGTGTTGTCGTTATCAGCCATGCTCGTCTCTCTACTGGTTGGGGTTGGTTTCGGCGGTCATCAAACCGCACTCTGAAGGGGCGTCCGGCGACGGCGTCGCCTAGTCCCCCGGTAAATGGCATCGGCGTGCAATGTTGCAATGTCTCCATTACAGCCGTTCGATAGGGAATGCTGTCGGCCTCGGAAGCATCGGCGGTTTCAAAAGTGATGCGCGGCTTGCCGAAAATCTCTCCGTTGCGCTGCAGACTGAATAGTACCGTGATCTGCATTTCAGGATGGCCGCGCGGCAGCGCCGGCGGCTTCCAGCAGCTTTTAAGCCTCGCAAAAACTCCCGCCAGGGTACCAACACCCTCGGTTTCAGCGAAGGCCTGATCGACCCGGCCCATGCCGCAGAACAGCAGCAATGCCGCGACGCCCATGTAGACATGACGCCGCGGCATTGTCGTTACTTGACGTCGGACGCGACCTGGACCTTGACCATCTTGTCCGGATCGGTGACCGCGCCGCCGGCCGAACCGGGAGGCGCCTTCTTCAGTCTGTCGACCACGTCCATGCCGGACACGACGTCGCCGACGACGGTGTACTTACCATTGAGCGACGAGCCCTCCGCGAACATGATGAAGAATTGCGAGTTGGCCGAATTCGGATCACCGGCGCGCGCCATGCCGACGACGCCGCGCGTAAACGGCGCGCTGGAGAACTCCGCCGGCACGTTCGGATATTTCGAGCCGCCGGTGCCGTTGAAATTCTTGCCGTCGCCGGTCTGAGCCATGAAACCTTCCATCACGCGGTGGAACGGCACGTTGTTGTAGTAGCCTTCGCGCGCGAGCAACTTGATGCGCTCGGCATGCTGCGGCGCGATGTCCGGACGCAGTTTGATAACGATGCGGCCCTTGGTGGTATCGATGACAATGGCGTTGGCCTTGTCGAGGCCGGCCGGCAGCGCCTGTGCCTGTGCCAAAGCGGGAGCCGCGATGAACAACGCGGCGACGAGAGCGAATATGCGGATCATGGAAACTCCTGATCTGAGGAAGCCGGTCAACCGGCGAATTTGGATTTCAGGCTCTTGGCGACCGCGGGCGGCACGAAGGCCGAGACATCGCCGCCCATCGCCGCGATTTGCCGCACCAGTGTGGCCGTGATCGGGCGAACGCCGACCGAGGCCGGCAGGAACACGGTTTGAACGCCCGGCGCCATGGTTTCGTTCATGCCGGCGATCTGCATTTCGTAATCCAGATCGGTACCATCGCGCAGCCCCCGAATCATGATGGTAGCACCGGCCTTCTGCGCCGCGGTGATGGTGAGATTGTCATAGGTGGTGCAGTCGAAGGCGCAGCCGCTGGCCGCTGCCAGCGGCGCGAACACCTTCTCGACCATCTCGAGGCGCTCCTCAGTGGAGAACAGCGGCTTCTTGCCGGGGTGCACGCCGATCGCGACAATCAGTTTGTCGCACAGCCCCACAGCGTGGCGGACCACGTCGAGGTGGCCGTTGGTCACGGGATCGAAGGAGCCAGGATAAAGCGCAATACGGGGCATGCCTCCGTCTACCCCGGCCCGCGCAGAGCCGCAAGCCAGCTTGGTTCCAGCCTCGCTGGCCGTCCGAACGATGTTTATTTTTAGGTATGAATCGAACCAGACCGGGGGGCTGCGCGTCTATTGTGGGAGCTGAAGACGACGCTGAAAACATTACACTTTCCGAGCCAGTGTTTCGTCGCTTGAAATGAATGAAACGAAAGCCGCGTGTCACGAAACCGGATTGTCGTGCGGTGACAACCTGCTGAAACCGCGGGCCGCTAATCAGGCGGGACAGGAAGCGACAAACACAAAGCCGGGCGAAACCGCCCAAACGACAGGGGACCGTCATGATCAAGGCAATTTCAGCCATCGCCGTCGCTGCGTTCATCGCCGCCGCTCTCACCGTTCTGCCAGGCTTTGCGCCTCAGGTCGAAGCGTCCGTACCGGTGGCCTTGGCCAAGGGCGACCGACTCGACATCAAGGCCGTCGGCCGCAACTGCTCAGAACAGGCCTGGCCAAATTTCGAGGCCTCCTGCCTGCGCAATGCCGCCGCCAAGACCGCGGTGATCCGCGAGGCTCGCCTGGTGACCGCCGTTCGCAAGTAAATTGCGCCAACCATCCGACGGAATCAAAAAAGCCCCCGGTTGTCCCGGGGGCTTTTTGATTCCCGCGTCAGTCCTGCTCAGGCTTCGGTCACCGGCACTTCGCTACCGGCATCGGGCTCTTCGCCCTCCCCGGTGTCGCCGATATGCTCGACCGAGACCACGTGCTCGTCATCGGCGGTATTGAACACCGTGACGCCCTGGGTGGAGCGGCCGACAATGCGGATGCCGCCGACCGGGCAGCGGATCAACTGCCCCTTGTCGGTGACCAGCATGATCTGGTCGTGATCCTCGACCGGGAACGAGGCCACCAGCTTGCCGTTGCGGCTGTTCACCGCCATGGCGACGATGCCCTTGCCGCCGCGGCCGGTGGTCCGGTACTCGAATGATGACGAGCGCTTGCCATAACCGTTCTCGGTGATGGTCAGCACGAACTGCTCGCTGGCCGACATCTCGACATAGCGCTGCTCGCCCAGCTCGATCGCGGCGGTCGCTTCGTCCGACTCCGCGGCCGTTGCCGCCGCTTCGTCCTCGACGATGCCGCGCTCCTCGGCACCGCCACGGCGCACCGCGTTGGCACGCCGCAGATAGGCGACGCGCTCTTCGGAATCGGCGGTGAGATGGCGCAGGATGGTGAGCGAGATCAGCGTGTCGTTGGCCGGAAGCGCGATGCCGCGCACGCCCATCGAGCTACGCCCCTGGAACACGCGCACATCGGACACCGGGAAGCGGATGCACTGGCCGCCGGCGGCGGTCAGGAGCACGTCGTCATGCTCGGTACAGATCTGCACGTCGACAATGTTCTCGCCCTCGTCGAGCTTCATCGCGATGATGCCGGAGCGGCGGACGTCGACAAAGTCCGACAGCTTGTTGCGACGGACATTGCCGCCGGTAGTGGCGAACATCACGTCGAGCGTTTCCCAGGTCGCCTCGTCCTCGGGCAGCGGCATGATGGTGGTGATGCGCTCGCCCTGCTCCAGCGGCAGGATGTTG
>JACMOT010000187.1 GCA_014377915.1 Tardiphaga sp. | reverse complement strand
GGCCCGGTCGGCGGCGAGAGCCCGATCCGCTTCATCCACGAGGCGGCCAAGCGGATCGCGCGCGGCGAGGCCGTGGTGGCAGCGATCTGCGGCGCCGAGGCGCAGTCCACCGCCACCAAGGCCGAACGCGCCGGCGTGACGCTGCCATGGACGCCGTTCGCGCATGACGCGCCCGAGCCACTACGCGGCGCCAACTACCAGAAGCCGATCGCGACCACGCTCGGCGTCGCCAAGCCGGTCACCGTGTACCCGTTTTATGAGGCCGCCGCGGCGGCGCATTGGGGCCAGACGCCGCGGCAGGCGCAGCAAGAGTCCGGCGAATTGTGGTCGCGCTATTCGAAGGTGGCCGCGGACAATCCCGAGGCCTGGCTGAAGCGCGCTTATACGCCGGAGGCCATCACCACCCCGACGCCGGAGAACCGGCTGATCGCCTGGCCCTACACCAAGCTGATGGTTGCCAATCCGATGGTCAATCAGGCCGCCGCGATCCTGGTCACCAGCCTGGCGAAAGCGCGCGCCGCCGGCATCCCCGAGGATCGCATGGTCCACATTCAGGGCGGGGCCTCGGCGGAGGAGCCGCGCGATTATCTCGACCGCGACCAGTATGTCGAAAGCCACGCCCAGAACGCGGTGCTGAAAGTCGCGATGGCGCTGGCCGGCGGCCACGGCTCGGCATTCGATGCCATCGAATTGTACAGCTGCTTTCCGGTGGTACCGAAGATGGCGCGCCGCACGCTCGGCCTCGGCGCCGACGTGCAGCCGACGGTGGCCGGCGGCCTGACCTTTTTCGGCGCGCCGCTCAACGACTACATGGCGCATGCCGCCTGCGCCATGGTGCGCCGGCTGCGCGCCGGCGCCAGGCTCGGGCTGCTCTACAGCCAGGGCGGCTTCGTCACCAAGCATCATGCGCTGGTGCTGTCGCGCGAGGCGGCTGCGCACCCGCTCGCGCAGGACACCAATGTGCAGGCCGAGGCCGACCGCGACCGCAAGCCGGTGCCGGCTTTCGTCACGAACGCTTCGGGCACCGGCACGGTGGAAAGTTTTACGGTGATCTATGGCCGTGGCGGGCAAATCGAGCACGGCGTGGTGATCCTGCGCACCGCGGACAATGCCCGCGCGCTGGCCCGTGTCCCGGCGGATGACACCGCCACGCTGGCGCATCTGATGGATCAGGACCGCACGCCGGTCGGGTCAACCGGCGCGATCAGCACGGCCGGCGACGGCGTGCTGGAATGGCGGGTGGCGTAGCTGCTCCGAACGCTGTCGTCCCCTCTCCCGGCTCGCAGCCGCCTCGCGGGTTCGAGCCACCCTCTCCCACCATCGCCGCTTCGCGACGGGAGAGAGGGGAAGAAAAAGCGGTACATTATTTCAATCGCAGGTAGCTCAGTCTACAGGCATCAGCCCTTCACGCCCTGTTTTTCCGAGGCGGTGGTCGGCTTGCTGGTTTTGACCGAACCGCCGGTGACCCGAACCTGGTCGCCATCGGTCAGGCCATCCGGTGGCGTGGTGACGATACGGTCGTCGGCGGTGACGCCGGAGGCGAGTTCGATGTCGCGGCCGAGGTCGCGCGCGATGGTCACGGTCTTGAACAGGATCTTGTCATCAGCCGTGACGGTGGCGACGCGGGTGCCATCCTTGTTGAAGACCAGCGCGCTGGCGGGAATATGCAGCGGCGCGGTATCGCGGGCGAGGCTCATCTTCACATTGGCATAGCCGCCGGGCAGCAGCTCGCCGTTCGGATTGTCCAGCGCCAGCTGCATGCGCGCGGTGCCGGAGCCGACGTCGACCGACCGCGACGAGGCTTCCACCGTGGCCGGGAAGGTGCGGTTGGGATGATCGGGCACCGTGATGATGGCCTTGGCGCCGATCTTGATGGCCGGCACGTAGCTTTGCGGGACGTCGACATAGACGCGCAGCTTCATGATGTCGGAGATCACGAACATCGCGAGACCGGTGCCGGTGCCGCCGGAGATCAGCGCGCCGACGTCGGTGTTGCGCTGGGTGACGATGCCGTCGAACGGCGCGGTGACGTTCTTGTAGCCGGCCAGCGCTTCCAGCCGCTCGACATTGGCCTGGCCGGAATTGACGGCGGCCTTCTTGTTGGCGAGGTCGGCCGAGCGCTCGTCGATCTCCTGCGCCGACACGAAGTTGGAGGCGATCAGCGATTTCCGGCGGGTCAGCGTCGCTTCCGACAGCCGGGCGCTGGACTGCTGGCTGACCAGATCGGCGCGCGCCTGCAGCAATTGCTGATCGAGGTCGGGCGCCTCGATCTCGGCGAGCACCTGGCCGGCCTTGACCTGCTTGCCGATGTCGGCGCTCCAGTTCGAGACATAGCCGCTGACGCGGGCAAAGATCGGCGCCCGCGAATAGGCTTCCAGCCGGCCCGGCAGATCCAGCGTGGCATTGAGCACGCGGGCATCCGGCGGCGCCACCGCGACGCTGGGGATCGCCTGGTCGTTGGTCCAGGTCCGCAACTCGCTGTCGGTCCTGGCGCGGGCCATGATGCCGGTAACGACGACCGCACCGGCCGCGATCACGCCGATGATTCCGACCAGGCCCAGTCTGCGGCGGGAAGCAGGCGGATGTGACTCAGTGGACATGGGAAAACTCCGGCGAGCCTGCCTCTGGCGCGGGCTCTTGCTTCTTGTGGACCATACTGAACACGACCGGCACGAACATCAGTGTCGCGATCGTAGCGAAAATCAGGCCGCCGATCACGGCGCGGCCAAGCGGGGCGTTCTGCTCGCCGCCTTCGCCGAGCCCCAGCGCCATCGGCGCCATGCCGATGATCATTGCCAGCGCCGTCATCAGCACCGGGCGGAACCGGACGAAGCCCGCTTCGGAGGCGGCGGCGATCGGATCGCCGAGAATGGCATAACGCTCGCGGGCGAAGGAAATCACCAGCACCGAATTGGCGGTGGCGACGCCCATGCACATGATGGCGCCGGTCAGGGCCGGCACCGAAAGCGTGGTCTGGGTGGTGAACAGCATCCAGACGATGCCGGCGAGCGCGGCCGGCAGCGCGGTGATGATCACGAACGGATCGGACCACGACTGGAAGTTCACCACGATCAGCAGATAGATCAGCACCACCGCGCCGAGCAGACCGAACAGCAAACCGGAAAAGGCCGAATTCATCGTCTCCACCTGGCCGAGCAGCGCCACGCTGCTGCCGCGCGGCACGTCGCCCTTGGTGGCGTCGATCATCTTGTAGATGTCGTTCGACACCGCGCCGAGATCGCGGCCCTGGGTGGTGGCATAGATCTGCACCATGGTCTGGATATCATATTGCGACACCACGGCGTTGGAGGCGGAACGCTTGATGGTGGCGATGCCGCCGAGCATCGGGGAGACGCTGGTGTTCGCCGCGGTGATCGGCAGCGTTTCCAGCGCGCCCAGCGAATCCATCCGATATTGCGGCGTCTGCATCACGATCGAGTAGGAGATGCCATTGTCGGGATTGAGATAATAGGTCGGCGCCACCTGCGACGAGCCCGCCAGGTTGACGACCATCGAATTGGTGACGTCGCGCTCGGTCAGGCCGACATATTGCGCACGGGTGCGATCGACGTCGATGTTGAAGCCCGGATTGTTCGGCGACTGCTGCAGCCGCGCATCGGCAATACCGGGGATCCGGCGGATCTGGCCCAGCAGCTTGTTGGCATAGGCAAAGTTACCGGCCAGATTGTTGCCGCGGATCTGCAGGTCGATCGGCGCCGGCGCGCCGAAATTCAGGATCTGGCTGACGATATCCGAGGGCAGGAACGCGAAGCTGACGCCGGGAAACTGCCGCGGCAGCTGTTCGCGCAGCGCCTGAACATAGTCCGCGGTCGGCTTGTGGTCTTCCTTCAGCTTGATCTGGAAATCGCCATCCTGCGAACCGATCACGCCGGTGTTGTTGTAGGTCAGGTTGATGCCCGACACCGGCATGCCGATATTGTCGGTCATGGTGACGATCTGGTCCGGCGGGATGATGTTGCGAACCGCCTTGGTGATGTCGGCGAACTGGTTGGCGGTTTCCTCGACCCGGGTGCCGATTTGGGTGCGGACATGCATCAGGATGCTGCCGCCATCGACGGTCGGGAAGAAGTTGCGGCCCAGAAACGGCACCAGCAGGAACGACAGGGCCACGACCGTGAGAAAGCCGGTGACGAATACCGGCCGCCGCGCCAGCGCCAGGTCGAGCAGGCCATGATAGCCGCCGCGAAACCGCTCGAAGCGTGCCTCGAAGTCGCGCTGGCACTTGACCAGTGGATTGCGCGTTGGCGGCTGTTCGCCCTCGGCGTGGTGCACGTGCTTCCGCAGCAAATATTTGGCCATGGTCGGCACCAAGGTGCGCGACAGCAGGAACGACCACAGCATCGCGAACATCACCGCTTCGGCCATCGGCACGAACAGGAAGCGGGCAATGCCCGACAGGAAGAACATCGGCACGAACACGATGCAGATGCACAGCAGCGAGACAAAGGCCGGCACCACGATCTGGTTGGCGCCGTCCATGATCGCCGGCTCGACATCCTTGCCGTTCTCGAGATGATAATTGATGTTCTCGATGGTCACCGTGGCGTCGTCGACGAGAATACCGACCGCGAGCGCGAGACCGCCCAGCGTCATGATGTTGAGCGTCTCTCCGATCATTGACAGCATGATGATGGCGCCGAGGATCGACAGCGGAATCGACACCGCGATGATCACCGTGGAACGCCAACTGCCGAGGAACAGCAGGATCATCACCGAGGTCAGCAGCGCGGCGATGGCACCTTCGGTCGCGACGCCGGAAATGGCGCCGCGCACGAAGCCTGACTGGTCGCCGATATAACTGATCTTCAGGCCGTCGGGCAGCGCCGGCGTATAGTCGATCACCTTCTGCTTGATGCCGGAGATGATATCCAGCGTGGAGACCGAACCAGCCTTCAGCACCTGCATCAGCACGGATCGATTGCCATCGACATGAACGATATTGGTCTGCGGGGAATTGCCGTCGCGGACCGTGGCGACGTCGCGGACATAGACCATGGCACCATTGACGGTGCGGATCGGCAGATTGCCGAGTTCCTCGATCTTCAGCGGTGAGTTGTTGAGGTTGATGGTGTATTCGAAGCTACCGATCTTCTGGGTGCCGACCGGCGTGATCAGGTTCTGCGCGGCCAGCGCATTGGCGACGTCCTGGCCGGACAGCCCACGCGCCTGCAGCGCGCCGGGGTTGAGATCGATCGTCACCTGGCGTTGCTTGCCACCGAACGGGAACGGGATCGCGGCGCCGGGAACGGTGACCAGTTGCGTGCGCAACTGGTTGAAAGCGATATCCTGCAGTTGCTGCTCGTTGAAACCTTCACCGGACAGCGCGATGTTGATGATCGGCACGGTGGAGGCCGAATAGTTCAGGATCAGCGGCGGCGTCGCACCCGGCGGCAACTGCTTGAGCAGCGTCTGCGAGATCGCCGTGACCTGGGCATTGGCGGTGCGAATATCGACATTGGGCTGGAAGAAGATCTTCACGATGCCGAAGCCGGCATAGGAATTGGCGGCGATGTGCTCGATGTCGTTGACCGTGGTGGTCAGCGCGCGCTGGAACGGGGTCGTGATACGGCCGGCCATCTGGTCCGGCGGCAGGCCGGTATAGCCCCAGATCACGCCGATCACCGGGATGCGGATCTCGGGGAAGATGTCGGTCGGAGTCCGTAGCGCGGCCAAGGGGCCGACGATCAGTAGCAGCAAAGCGAGCACGACAAAGGTGTAGGGCCGGCTCAGGGCAATGCGTACTAGTGCGATCATGAACAGGCAGCCCTCGATGCGTTAACGAAATGTGGCAAGGCGAACACTTCAACCGCGATCCGATCAACCGGACCTCGCGGCCGCAAACGACCTGAACGCCAACCAGCCCGCATCCACCCCGGAACCTAATCCGTTCAACGGTGGCGGTGTTAAAATTCGGTTGCTCACAGGCGACAAGCTTCTTGCGGTGCAACAACTACCTGACCTGCGTCAAATAGCCAATGACCGACGGCTCACGGCGGTTCACTTCCGCGATATTTTATCTGGATGGACGGGTACCGTGACCGACAAACAACAATTTCCGCCGAAAGTAACAATCGCAACGACATGAACTATTTGTAATGCGCGTGTGGTGCGTCCGGTATAGCCAGTTGAGGTGCCGCCGTTCCCAACGGACCTCCGCCGGAGACGTCAGCGGCCAGGACTATGCGGCGCGCACCGCGTCGAGGAACCTGCTGACTTCGACCTTGAGGCGGCTGCTGTCGCTCGACAGCGATAGCGCGGCGGATAGGACCTGCGAGGAGGCCGAACCGGTTTCCGATGCGCCGCGCTGCACGTCGCTGATATTCGAGGACACCTGCATCGTGCCCTGGGCGGCCTGCTGAACGTTGCGCGAAATTTCCTGGGTCGCCGCGCCCTGCTCTTCGACCGCCGAGGCGATGGTCGAGGCGATCTCAGACATCCGGCCGATGGTGTCGCCAATGTCCTTGATGGCGCCGACCGAATCCCGGGTCGCGGCCTGGATGTCGGAGATCTGTGCCGAAATCTCGCCGGTTGCCCGGGCGGTCTGTTCGGCCAGCGCCTTCACTTCCGACGCCACCACGGCAAAGCCGCGGCCGGCTTCTCCCGCGCGCGCAGCCTCGATGGTCGCGTTGAGCGCCAGTAGATTGGTCTGGCTTGCGATCTTGTTGATCAGTTCAACCACATCGCCGATGCGCGCGGCCGCCTTGGCGAGCTCACCCACGCGTTCATTGGTCCTGCGCGCCTGCTCGACGGCCTGATCGGCGATGGTCGAGGAGTCCTGAACCTGCCGGCTGATCTCGTTGACCGACGAGGCCATCTCTTCGGTCGCCGAGGCCACCGACTGAACGTTGGTGGACGCTTCTTCCGACGCCGCCGCGACCACGGTGGCGAGCTGCTGCGCGCGCTCGGCCGTGGCGGACAGGGTGTTGGCGGACTCTTCGAGCTGGGTGGAAGCCGACGAAACCGTCTCGACAATCTCGCCGATCATGGCTTCGAAATCGCGGGTGATGCCATCGACGCGACGGCCGCGTTCGATCTTGGCATCGGCATCGATAATCGCGGCGGCATCTGCCGCTTTCTTATCGATCAATGCCTGCTTGAAAATCTGCAACGTATCGGCCATCACCCCGATCTCGGTCTTCATGCCCTGATGCGGCACCATGGCGGTCAGATCGCCGGCGCCCAGCGTCTGCATCGGCGTCACGATCGAGGCGATTCCCCGGGAGACATCGCGCACCAGAAAGATCGCGAGGCCGGTTCCGATCACGATGGAGAGCGCGAGAGCCACGGCCATCAGCATGAACGCGGCGTTGTAAGTATCCGTAGCAGCCTTTCCGGCCGTATCGGCGCCGCTGTCATTGAGCGCGATGTCCCGGTTCAGAATAGCGTCGCCCTGCTGTCCGAACGGGTGAACCTCGTTTTCGTTCAGATCGATGGCCTCATCCGCGTTACGGCCGATATCCCTGCGCGACAGCGTCAATACCTTCTGGGATGCGATCTGATACAGGTCCCACTGCTTGATCCAGGATTCGTAAAGCTCGCGCTCCCCAGCCGAGGTGATGTATTTTTCGTAGGTCCGTCGGGTCTTGTTGTTGTCATCCAGGATCAATGCAATCCGCTTCTCCGCCGCCGACTTGCCTTCCGCCGTCTTCAGCAGCAGGTGGGCCCGAATAGCGCTGCGGTAGGAGTACACCCCGGTCTTCAGCGCGCTCAGCGAACGCACGCTCGGCAGCCAGTTGGTCTGGATATCGGTAGCGTTGGCGTTGATGGTCCGCATCTGGTTGACCGCGGACAATCCGATCACGGTCAAGACAATCAACAGGAACGAGACCACGATCGTGATCTTGGCACGGATGGACAGGCTGGCTAGCATGACGAAACGTCCCTTCTAGTGACGGTCGATAGTGGATTGATGCGGGATTTCCGCGCGGCTGGAACCTGATCCAGCGAGTTTGTTCATCTTCCGACCCGTGCTGCTCAGCCGTTCACCACGCCAATGTCGGCGTGGTGAACGGCTTCCAGGATACGATTGATATGAAATGGATCAGACTCTAGGCGGCACGTACCGCGCTAAGGAATTTTCCGACTTCTACTTTGAGCCGGTTGCCGTCACTCGATAATGATTGCGCGGCGGAAAACACCTGAGACGACGCTGAACCGGTCTCGGAGGCGCCGCGCTGCACATCGGTGATGTTGGACGAAACCTGCATCGTGCCCTGCGCGGCCTGCTGCACGTTACGCGAGATCTCTTGGGTCGCGGCGCCCTGCTCCTCCACCGCCGAAGCGATGGTCGATGCGATCTCTGACATCCGGCCAATGGTGTCGCCGATCTCCTTGATCGCCCCGACGGATTCCCTTGTTGCCTCCTGGATGCCGGATATCTGCGTACTGATCTCGCCGGTCGCCCTGGCGGTCTGCGCGGCTAGCGCCTTCACTTCGGAGGCCACGACCGCGAAGCCGCGGCCGGCTTCGCCGGCGCGCGCCGCCTCGATGGTCGCATTGAGCGCGGGCAGGTTGGTTTGGCCGGCAATGGTGGTGATCAGTTCGACCACGTCGCCGATGCGCTGGGCGGCCCTTGCCAGTTCGCCGACGCGATCATTGGTTCTCCGCGCCTGTTCCACGGCATCTCCGGCCATGCGCGCGGCTTCCTGCACCTGGCGGCTGATTTCATTGACCGTCGATGCCATTTGCTCGGTGGCGGGAGCGACCGACTGAACATTGGTGGAAGCTTCCTCGGAGGCCGCGGCCACCATGGTGGTCAACTCCTGCGAGCGCTCGGCGGTCGCGCTCAGCGTGCTGGCCGAAGCCTCGAGTTCGGTCGAGGCCGACGACACCGCATCGACAATCTGTCCGACGGCGCCCTCGAAATCACTGGCCATCTGGATCATCTCCTGCTTGCGCTGCCGCGCCGTGGCCTGCTCCTGAGTGGCTTTTACATCGGCCTCGTCGCGCGCCGTCTGCTCGGCATTGGCGCGGATCACGGTGATGGTCCTGGCCATGTCGCCCACCTCGTCGCCGCGGCTGGCGCCGGGAATTTCGACGTCGGGTTCGCCAGCGGCCATCTGGCCCATGGCGCCGTTGAGCCGGGTCATCGGACGGGCCACGCCGAGGAAGGCGAAAACCACCGAGCCGATTAGCGCAAGAACCACCGCCACCGACAGGCCGAGATTGATCCGGCCCGCCTGTAACAGCTCGCGGGCCGCGTCAACCTTGACGATCTCGATGCCCTTTTCCAGCGCGGACACCGCTTCACGAATGATCCCGTTGGCCTCGGCGGTGATGACGCCGGTGCGGGTCTTGACGATGTTCGCCTTGGTCTCCTCTGCCCTGACGGACTCGTCGGCCGCGGCCACGTAGCGCGTCACGTCGAGCACCAGCGCGTCGATGGCGTCATGGGCCGCCTTCGAGCGAAGCAGTGCCTGTGCTTCGCCAAGCGCATCACCAGCCAGTGCCGCATGCAGGGTGATGTCTTCCTTGAGCTTCACCTCGTCGGTCGCCGCGAACCGCCAGGTGGCCGCCCGCACCGCGACCAGCGCGCCGTCCGCGGCCAGCAACTGCTTTTCGACCTCGATGTGACTCGCCGAGCCCAGCACGGCGTCCGACGTCATCAATGCCTTGAACTTGCCGCTCCAGTCGGCGGCAATCATGTTGCGGGTTTCGGTGAGCCCGATCACCGTGGCCTGGAGCTTGCTGAGTTCGTTGGTGGCAACGCGGTACTCCGCGACCAGAATCTTGAGCTTGCCGAGGCGCTCCCTGTTCTCCGGCTTGACCGCTATCGCAAGACCCTGGTCCATATGGTTGTTGATCGTCACGATCGCTTCTTCAAAAGCAGCCATGAAGCGGTTCAGTTCCGCGACGCTCCTGGCCAGTTGGGCGCCGCGGTTGGTCAGTTGCAGGTTGCGCAATTCCGACTCGACCTTGATCACGCTGGTACCGACCCGATGCTGCACATCGGCGCGGTGACTGGCTTCCTCAACCGCGGTTTCGCTGATGATCTGATTGGTGGTCATCGTCAGCGACAGCAGAATGCCAACGGCGCTGGCAATGCCGAGCTTGTTGCCGATGCGATTGATCTTG
>JACMOT010000186.1 GCA_014377915.1 Tardiphaga sp. | reverse complement strand
GATATTGTTGCCGGTAATCTGGCGCAAGGTCTCCGCGCGGGTCTGCGCCTGCGCCACAGCTGGCACCAAAGCCAGCCACGCCACGCCACTCATGATCTTCAACAAACGCCCGCGATCCATCATGTGCCTAGATCCCCTGTTGGTTCAGTCGTTGTGAATTTGTGACAGGTCTATCGCCAATGACGATAGAGCCAGAGTCGCGGCAAAGCGCTAGGCCAGCGCGGCGGCGGTGGCGCGGCGACATCACCACAGCGACCTGTGCGATTTTCCCGTGCCGACTTGCCCATTGAAACAGCAGTGATGCAGATGCGTTCGGGCGTGATGAATCGCGCCCATCAACCGCGAAACGCGGCGCATCGCCTGGTATCCGCAGCCTTATACCACTAGTGCTCTGGCTATTTTGCGGGCGCACGGCAATCTGGCGACGAGCGACCGGACGCCGCGTCGACCTGCATGGTTTATTTCAACGACTTGCTCGGGGCCCCGGTCCGCAGCCGAGAATTTCGGCGATTCGGGCGATCAGGCGTGGCGCATCTTCCGCATTGAGCCGGCCATAGCCGAACACCAGCCCCTGCCGTGTCGCCAGTTCCAGATAATTCTGCGACAGCGGCTGCACATGAATTCCAGCCGCCTTCAGGCTGCGCGCGGCTTCCTCGTCGCTCATCCGCGCCTTCAATGCCCCGGTGAAGAACGCCACCAGATGCAGGCCGGTCGCCGACAGTGCGACGCTGAGATCGTCGGGCATATAGGTGATAATCGCCTGCATCAGCGCCTGCTGGCGGATCGCATAGACCTTTCGCATCCGCCGCAAATGGCGGAGCAGATGGCCCTCCTTCATGAACCCGGCCAGCGCCATCTGGCCGATCCCGGAGCTGTGCACGTCAATACGCGCCCGGCCGCGGGTAAAGGGCGTCACAAACCGTTCGGGTGCCACCACATAGCCCAGCCGCAGGCTCGGCATCATAATCTTTGAGAAAGTGCCGAGATAGATCACGCGCTGTTCGCGGTCGAGCGAGCGCAGCGAGGCGATCATGCTGTCCTGATGCCGGAATTCCGAATTATAATCGTCCTCGACAATCCAGGCATTGTTCCGGTTGGCCCAGTCCAGCAATTCCAGCCGCCGCTCCAGCCCCATGCTGATTCCGAGCGGATATTGATGCGACGGCGTCACTACTATCAGTTTGGCATTCGGCGCGCGCCGGATACCCTCGGCCACGCACAGGCCCTTGTCGTCAACCGGCACCAGCCTCGCGCCGGCGGCGGTCAGCGCCCAGCGCGCCTCGACAAAGCCGGGCTCCTCAACCCAGACCTCGTCGCCATGATCGAGGATCATGCGGCTGATCAGATCGAGCGCGCTTGAGGTACCCGACGTCACCACCACCTCGGCCGGGGTACACACCACGCCGCGGACGGAGCCCAGAAAATTCGCAATCTCGTGGCGCAGTGCCGGCAAGCCGGCCGCCGGCAGATCGAGGCATTCGGCATGATCAGGGTCCTGCCAGCTCTGGCGCAGCAGCCGTGCCCAGTCCTTGAACGGAAAGCCGGAAATATCCGGCGCGCCGGGGCTGAAGTCGGATTTCCAGTTGGTATCATATTCGGACGCCAGCAGCGATTGCCATCGGTTTGAAATGTGCCCCACGTCAAATGGCGCGGCCGCATCATCCGCGGTCACCGGCGCGGCATTCGCCCGGGTGTGGTTGACCGATGCCACGCTGACGCCGCCACGCGGCGTCGATTCCAGATAGCCTTCGGCATAGAGCAGTTCCCACGCCGTCAGTACCACCATACGCGAGCAGCCCAGCTCGCGGGCGACTTCGCGCGATCCCAGAAACTGCGTGCCGGCCGAAAACGTACCGCGCAAGATGCCGCTGCGCAGATGCGCGGCGATCTGCTGATGCAAGGCAATCGGTGAAGTACGCTCAAGGTGCATGCCGGCCAGCGACAAGCGCGGCCGGTTTAGTGGCCGTTGCCTGTCGGCAATGGATTTGTCGTTTCCGGAAGCCAAATGAAACCTGCTACCTGTACCTGTGAGCCAGACAATCCGGCTACGTCCCTATAGCAGGTGAACGCCGCCATTCCGAATAGCGCCACGGTACCGAATTGGCAGGCGCGCCCTGCTTATTCTGCGGCCTTGCCCCCCGGAATATTTTGGGTTTACCATTTTACAACACTTTCACGATCCCAACCACCGGCAGCGCCGGCGATCACAGCATCCCCGGCCCCATCGACACATCGACCGCGCCTGGCTCACCAGAAAGACCGATGACATGGAAACACCCAACCTCATCCTGACCGGAGGGCGCGTGTTCTGTGGCCTCAAGGAAGGTTTTGTCGACGCCATTGCGATGGCGGACGGCAAGGTGCTCGCGACGGGCAGCGTAAAGGAGATCTCCGAAATGGCCAGCGCCGAGACGAGGATCATCGATCTCGCCGGCCGCGTGGCCACGCCCGGGCTGAACGATGCGCACATGCATCTGCTTCCCTATGGCCTCACCATGAACCAGATCAATCTGCGCCCTGAGAGCGGTGCCAACAGCATCGCCGAAATCCTTCGCCGTGTTGCCAAAAAGGCCAAGACCGCAAAACCCGGCGAATGGATCAAGGGGCGCGGATATGATCACAACGAACTGGCAGAGCGCCGGCACCCTAATGCCCAGGAGCTCGACACGGTCGCGCCCAACAACCCTGTGTGTTTGACACGCACCTGCGGCCATGTCGCGGTCATCAACACCGCCGCGATGCGCGAGGCCGGCATCGGCCACAACACGCCCTCGCCCGACGGCGGCCTGATCGAGCGTCGCGACAACAGACTGACCGGTTTGCTCGCCGAACGCGCACTGCGGCTCATCGTTGAAGCATCGCCGCGACCAAGCAAGGACGAGCTGCTGGCCGCCATCGATAGAGCGAGCCAGTTCATGCTCTCGCAAGGTTTTACCAGCGTGATGGACGCCGCGGTCGGCATGACCTCGGGCATGGACGAGATCGCGGCCTATGAGGAGGCGGCCAGCAACGGCACGCTGCCGCTGCGGGTCTGGGTTTGCATTTATGGCAACACCGATGGCATCGGCGACCAGGCGCACGAGGCCGGCTACCGCTTCGGCCGTGAGGTCGGAATGCTGCGCTACGGCGCCATGAAGGTGTTCGGCGACGGCAGCGCCGGCGGCCTCACCGCCGCGATGTCCGAGCCTTATCTGGTCGGCGATCCGGAGAATCGCGGTATCTTCTGCTACTCCGACGCGGAGATGCACCGTTTGCTCAGGCATTATCACGGGCTCGGCTACCAGCTCGCGATCCACGCCATAGGCGACGCCGCTATCGAGCAGGTGCTGTCGGGTATCGAGCGGGCCGGCACGCCGGACAACCCGGTCCTCGACCGCCGCCACCGCATCGAGCATTGCGGCTTCCTCAGCGACAGCCAGATCGCGCGGATGGCGGCAATTGGCATCGATCCGGTGCCACAGCCGGTCTTCATGTATGAGTTCGGCGAACTCTACGTCACCAATGTCGGCCAGGCCCGCACCGACGTCGCCTACCCCATGCGAAAGTGGCTCAATGCCGGGCTGCAACCGGCAGCGAGCTCGGATGCGCCCGTGTCCACGACCGATCCGTTCAAGGACCTGGTCACGATTGCCACGAGGGTG
>JACMOT010000185.1 GCA_014377915.1 Tardiphaga sp. | reverse complement strand
GGGCCGGGATGGCGGCCGACCGGAAGGCGATGTGCTGCCCGCGATCGACCGCGACCGCGGGGGTTTGGAGAAATTCCAGACCGACTCCATCGCCGCCGGCGGCCGCCAGTTCGGCTCCGGCTGGGTGTTCGTGATCGTCGACAAGGACGGCAAGCTCACGATCGAGACCCGTCCCAACCAGGACAGCCCGATCATGGATGGCAAGCGCGCGCTGCTCGGCAACGACGTCTGGGAGCACGCTTATTACCTGACCTACCAGAACCGCCGTCCGGACTATCTGAAGGCGTGGTGGAATACGGTGAACTGGAAGGTGATCGGCGAACGCTACGCCGCGGCCAAAGCCGGCACGCTGGGGATTTAAAGGCTGGCTGGTTCCTTACCCCGCCGAGGCCCTCGTGCCGCTGCGCGGATCGGGATTCGGTCAAGCCATTGCTTGCATGGGTGAATACCTAAAAAACCAGGCTATAACCTGTCTTTTTTTCATGAAAAGCAGGCCATAGCCTGGTTGATTGCGTGAATTTCCAGGCTTTAGCCTGGTTTTTTAACGAGGCTGATGTATTTTATCTGCACGGGCGAGTGCAGGATATTGTCGATGAAAGCCACCCTACGAAGCCTTGCGCGAAAGTCATTGGACAGCCGTCTGGTTCCTGGCGACCAGCCGCGGCCTGAACTTCGATACAAGTCTCCTCCCAAGGGCTGGATACGAGCGATCCGCGACGCATTCGGCATGAGCAGTGAGCAATTGGCTCGCCGGGTTTCGCTAAGATCCCAAAGCATCGACGATTGGGAAAAGTCCGAGGCAAGCGGATCCATAAGCCTGAACACTTTGCGTCGGGCTGCCGATGCCTTGGACTGCACCCTGGTTTACGCCCTGGTGCCAAGGACATCGCTGGAACACGCCGTGAATTCGCGCGCTCGCAGAATTGCGACGCGCGAATTGGGACGTGTGGCACACACCATGAAACTCGAAGATCAGACCACGGCCGACAGCGATCCGGATGAGCAAATAGCGGAATACATTCGCGCCAACATAAAGGATCGCGATATCTGGAATGAGCCGTGACCCGCCGGTTTCAGGAACCCGACCATACGACGGCTCTTTCGCCGGAAGATCGGAGAGCGCTCCGGCAAACATGGATTACAAATCGCGCTGACCTCAACGCGGCCGAAGAGCGTAATATCTTGAATGGGACAGCCTGGGCACGCAGACGCCGCGGGGCGATGCCAGAAGATATTTTGACTGACCGTTACGCGAAGACGCTGCACAAGCAGATGTTCGGCGACGTCTGGGGTTGGGCGGGCAAGTATCGAGAGCGGGAAAGCAACATCGGCATCCGGCCGCATCTGATCACCACCGAGGTCCCCGCGTTGTTCAGCGACGTGCTGTATTGGCTTCAACATAGGACCTACGAATCGGACGAGATCGCCGTTCGCCTCCACCACCGGCTCGTGGCGATACATCCCTTTTCAAACGGTAAGGGACGCCACACCCGATTGATGGCCGACCTGCTGGTAGAGCGGCTCGGTCGCGACCCGTTCACCTGGGGACGGCGGAGTCTCGTGGAAGTGAGCGAGCTTCGCGCCGGCTACGTCGCGGCTCTGCAAGCCGCGGACAATCACATCATTGAGCCGCTGCTGAAGTTCGCGCGTTCATAGCGGCTTCGTAAGCTCGCCTCACACACACCCCATCACCACATCGCCGAGCGCCGCGAAGTCGGCCTTGCGCGGCGAGGTCTTGCGGTACACCAGCCCGATGCTGCGGCCGGGCTGCGGGTTTTCCATCCGCAGGAACTTGATCCGCTCGTCGCGCCGTTCGACATCGGCGGCGATCTGCGGGATCAGCGTGATGCCATAGCCGCTGGCGACCATCTGCATCACCGTGGACAGGCTCGACGCGGCGAATGCCATGCCCGGCGCGCCGGAGCCATTGCCGCGCCCCACGGTACCGCACAACGCCAGCGTCTGGTCGCGCAGGCAGTGGCCATCCTCCAGCAGGATCAGCCGGCTCTGGTCGATCCCGGCGGCATTAATGCGCCGGTCGGCCGGCCGCGGATCATCGGCCGGCACCGCCAGCAGGAACAGGTCGTAAAACAGCTTCAGCGTATCGATTTCCGGCTCGGCGACCGGCAGCGCCAGCATCGCGGCGTCCAGCGCGCCGCTCTTGACGTCGTCGATCAACTGCTTGGTCTGCGTCTCGCGCAGTTCCAGCCGCAGCTCGGGGAACTGTTTCTGCAGCAGCGGCAGGATCCGCGGCAGCAGATAGGGCGCCAGCGACGGGATCACCCCCAGCGTCAGTCGCCCGGTCAGCAGACCGCCGCGATGCCTGGCAAAATCGACGAGGTCGCGCGACGCCGCCAGCACGTCCTCGCCGCGCCGCGCCACCTCGCGGCCGACATCGGTGAGTATCACGTCGCCGGGGCGACGTTCCACCACCTTGACCCCCAGCGTGCGCTCCAGATCTCTGATCTGCATCGAGAGCGCCGGCTGGGTGACGGCGCAGGATTCCGCGGCACGGCCGAAATGGCCGTGCTTGGCGAGGGCAGCGAGATAGCGAAGCTGGCGGAGCGTAATCATGGTTGATCAGATAAACTTATCGGAGAGCGAAGACAAATCGACTGGACCTGATGTTAGATTTCTTCCAAGCTAATGTCACGAACCGGGGATAGGCTGAATGCCAGGCCGTCCCAGAACGTTCGCCAGACATTTGCAACCACAGAGCATTCAGACAGGCACGTTGTGTTCGCGACGATGCGGCTTGCCGACGTTGCCCGACAACACCCGACCCCGACAGCCCGAAGGAAAGAACCATGGACCAGAAGACCGATGATACCGCCGGCAAGTGCCCGGTGCAGCATGACACCAAGGGCAAGGGAACGACCGGCAAGGGCCGCAGCAACCGTGACTGGTGGCCGGAGCAGCTCGATATCGGCGTGTTGCATGCGATCCATCCGTCCGCCGATCCGATGGGCGGCGCGTTCAATTATGCCGAGGAGTTCAAGACCCTCGACCTCGATGCCGTGATCAAGGACCTGCATGCCCTGATGACCGACTCGCAGGATTGGTGGCCGGCCGATTTCGGTCACTATGGCGGCTTGTTCATCCGCATGGCCTGGCACAGCGCCGGCACCTATCGCACCACCGACGGCCGTGGCGGCGCCGGTGGCGGACAGCAGCGCTTCGCGCCGCTCAATTCGTGGCCGGACAACGCCAACCTCGACAAGGCACGCCGCCTGCTGTGGCCGATCAAGCAAAAGTACGGCAACAAGCTTTCCTGGGCCGACCTCTACGTGCTGACCGGCAACATCGCGCTGGAATCGATGGGCTTCAAGACCTTCGGTTTCGCCGGCGGTCGCGCCGACACCTGGGAGCCGGAAGAACTGTATTGGGGTCCGGAAGGCTCCTGGCTGGGCGACGAGCGCTATAGCGGTGAGCGCGAGCTCGCGGAGCCGCTCGGCGCCGTGCAGATGGGCCTGATTTACGTCAATCCGGAAGGCCCGAACGGCAATTCCGATGCGCTCGGTTCGGCGAGGGATATCCGCGAGACCTTCGCCCGCATGGCGATGAACGACGAAGAGACCGTGGCGCTGGTCGCCGGCGGCCATACTTTCGGCAAGACCCACGGCGCGGGTGATCCGTCCTTCGTCGGCGTCGATCCGAATTCCGGCGCGATCGAGGCCCAGGGCCTCGGCTGGAAGAGCACGCATGGTACCGGCTTCGGCGCCGACGCGATCAGCAGCGGCCTGGAAGTCACCTGGACGCAGACCCCGACGCAGTGGAGCAACCACTACTTCGACAACCTGTTCAAATACGAATGGGAGCTGACCAAGAGCCCGGGCGGCGCGCATCAGTGGGTGGCGAAGAACGCCGTGGCGGACAT
>JACMOT010000184.1 GCA_014377915.1 Tardiphaga sp. | reverse complement strand
TGGGCCCCCCGGGGGGGGTAAATCCGGGCAACCAGGCTGGCGCGGCCGCCGTCCGACACCCGAACCGCCAAGTTCCCGGCGACGCCGCAACGGATTCGGGCCGCGCTGCGCCACAGCGGAAAACTGCCAAGCCACGGAAAAATCGCATGAGCGACAAGACCAGCCTGACCCTGAACATCAACGGCCGCGACCACGCCATCGCAGTGGAATCGCGCCGCACGCTGGCGGATGCGATCCGCGAGGAATGCGGCCAGACCGGGACCCATATTGGCTGCGAGCACGGCGTCTGTGGTGCCTGCACGGTGCTGGTCAATGGCGAGCCGGTGCGCGCCTGCCTGATGTTCGCCCAGCAGGCGGCGGGCAAGCCGATCCGTACCGTCGAGGGGCTTGCCAAAGGCGATGAAATGCATCCGATGCAGCGCGCCTTCATGGAGAACCACGGCCTGCAATGCGGCTTCTGCACGCCGGGGTTCCTGATGCTCGCGGTTGGCGTATTGGAGAGGGAGCCGGACATTTCCGAGGAAAGCCTGGTCGACGTGCTGTCGTCCAATTTGTGCCGCTGCACCGGCTATCAGAACATCATCAAGGCGGTGCGTGCCGCTGCGATCGAGATGCGCCGATCGTGAGCGACAAGCGGACCAGACTTGTCGGCCAGTCCCTGCTCCGCAAGGAGGACGGCCCGCTGCTGCGCGGCCAGGGCCTGTTCGCCGCTGACGTCAACTTTCCGAACCAGCTCTACATGCGCGTGGTGCGCTCGAGCTACGCCCACGGCAATCTCGTCTCGGTCGATCTGGCGCCGGCATTGGCGATCCCCGGCGTGCAGGCGGCATGGGCGTTTGCCGATGTCGCCGAGATTCCGCCGATCGATTTTCGCCTGACCAAACTCGAACAGCTCGCGGCCTATCGCCAGACCATCCTGGCCAAGGATCGCGTGCGCTATGTCGGCGATCCCGTCGCCGTGGTGTTCGCCGACGATCCCTATCTCGCCGAAGACGCCGCCGAACATGTGGTGGTCGAGATCGAGGAACTGCCGGTGATCCTGCGGGCCGACGGCCCGACCGGAGAATTCCGCGACGGGCTGCCGACCGAGCCCGCGATCATCCGCAAAGGCTATGGCGATATCGATGCCGCGTTTGCGGCGGCGCATGCCACCGTCAGCCTGTCGCTGTCGATCGGGCGGCATTCCGGTGTGCCGCTGGAAACCCGCGGCGCGATCGGCCGCTATCTCGCCAGCACCGACATGCTGGAGATGTATGGCGCGGCCAAGGTGCCGCACTGGAATCGCGACCAGATCGCAAACATGCTGGGGCGCCCGCCCGGCCGCATGAACCTGTTCGAGGGCCATGTCGGCGGCGGCTTTGGCGTGCGCGGCGAGCTCTATCCCGAGGACGTGCTGGTCTGCCTCGCCGCGCTGCGGCTGGGGCGTCCCGTAAAATGGATCGAGGACCGCCGCGAAAATCTGATCGCCACCAACCATTCGCGGCAGCAGACCCATCACGTCCGCGCGGCGATTGATGCCGACGGCCGCATCCTGGCGATCGACGACGAATTCTACCATGATCAGGGCGGCTATATGCGGACCCATGCCGCCACCGTCCCCGACCTTGCGGCGGCGATGCTGCCCGGCCCCTATCGCGTCCCGGCCTATCGCGCCGTCGGGCACATTCGCCTCACCAACAAGACGCCGGGCGGCACCTACCGTGCGCCAGGGCGCTATGAGAGTACCTTTGTCCGCGAGCGGCTGATGGATGCCATCGCCGCCCAGGTCGGCGTCGACGGCGTCGAGATCCGGCGCCGCAACCTGATCGACCAGAGCGAGATGCCGGTGACCCGCGCGCTCGAGACGCTGGGCACCGACATCGTGCTGGATTCCGGGGATTACGAACTTCTGCTCGGCAAGGCGCTGGACGGCATCGGCTGGCCCGCCTTGCAGGCGCGGATCAAGCAGCGACGCGCGGCCGGCGAGTTGGTGGGCGCTGGCATCGCCATGTTCGTCGAGAAGAGCGGACTCGGCCCGTTCGATGACGTCCGCATCACCATTAATACCAAAGGCCTCGTCGAGGTCGTCACCGGCGCGGCCTCGGTCGGCCAGGGCGTCGAGACCGTGATCGCGCAGATCTGCGCCGATACGCTTGGCGTCACCTATGACAGCATCAATGTGGTCCACGGCCAGACCAGCCGGATCGGCCGCGGCCTCGGCGCCTTCGCCTCGCGGGTCACCGTGATGACCGGCGAAGCAACCAGGCTGGCCGCGACCAAACTGCGCGAGCGCGTGCTGACGGTCGCTTCCGAGCTGCTGCAATCGCCGGCCGGCGATCTCGATATCGTCGACGGACTGATCGTGCGCGGCGGCATCAGCGCCGGTCCGTCGATCCGGCTGGCACAGATCGCCGCGGCGCTGGCGCCGGGCTCAAAATTGCTCGGCGACGAGACGCCCGGCCTGTTCGCCGAAGCTTCGTTCGAGTCCAGGCACATGACCTACCCCTACGGCGTTCATGTCGCGGTGGTGAGCCTCGCACGCGACACCGGCGCGATCGCCATCGAGCGCTATCTGGTGGCCTATGACATCGGCAAGGCGGTCAACCCGATGCTGGTCGAGGGCCAGATCGTCGGCGGCGTGGCGCAGGGCATCGGCGGCGCGCTGTATGAGGAATTCACCTATGACGAGCGCGGCGAACCGCTGGCGGTGACGCTGGCCGACTATCTGCTGCCGACCGCCAGCGAAGTGCCGCATATCGAGGTGATCATCTCCGAGGATGCGCCGAGCCCGCTCAACCCGATGGGGCTGAAGGGCGCCGGCGAAGGCGGCACCAACGCGGTCGGCGCCGCGATCGCGGCGGCGATCGACGATGCGCTGGGCATGCCCGGCGCGGTGACGCGACTGCCGGTGTCGCCGCAAATGATCAGGGCGATGCTGCGCAGAAGAGGCTGAGGTCGCCACAAACTGTCATTCCGGGGCGCGGCCGGCGCCAGCCGAACGCGAACCCGGAATCCCGAATTGTTCAGCGCTAAACTATTTCGATATTCCGGGTTCGCTCGCGGCTCGCACCGCTCCCGCCCAGAATGACAGTTTCAGGTAATCTTCTTCAACAGCCGTGTCAGCGTCCGCTGCTCCTCCGCCGTCAGCGGCCGCAATGTCTTCGCTGATATTTCGGCCGCGATGCGGATCGCGGCGTCCATCGCCTGAGTGCCCTTCTCGGTCAGCGATACCGCGCGGCGACGGCGGTCGGTAGGGTCGGCGCCGGTGCTGATAA
The DNA here is from genome assembly GCA_014377915.1 of Tardiphaga sp. Next base: position 2,768 of record JACMOT010000184.1, on the reverse strand, counting down.
AGCCGCGCAGGCCGAGCCGGTCGACCACGCCCTTGATGGTGGCGGCATCGAGATAGACCAGCCGTCCCAGATGGTTCTGCGAACAGGGCCCGACCTCGTGCAGCTTGGCCATCACCGCGAACTGGGTCTGGGTCAGGTCCTCGATCATGTTGGCCATGAAGATCGAGGTATGGCGCTGCATCGCCACCCGCATCAGGAAACCGACCTGGGAATCGACGATGTAGTCGGACGGCGGCTCGGCGCCCGCGAGGACTTTTAGCTTGCCCGGTTTCAACATCGCTCGTCCCCGATGGTCTGATATAATTATGGACGATCCCTGGCTGTAAAAACAGCTGAAGTTTAGTGCTCAGACGGTCAGGTAGGCTCGCTGGATATCCAGATTGCCCGCCAGTTCCGTCATACTACCCTTCCACTGGATCTGGCCCTTTTCCAGAACATAGGCCCTGTCCGATACCAGTTTGGCGAAATGAACATTCTGCTCCGACAGCAGGATCGAGACGCCGGCTTTTTTCAACTCCAAGATGGTAGTGGCCATCAGTTCGACAATCAGGGGGGCCACGCCCTCGGACGGCTCGTCGAGCAGGATCAACAGCGGGTTGCCCATCAGGGTTCGCGCCACCGTCAGCATCTGCTGCTCGCCGCCGCTCATCCGGCCGCCCGGCCGGTTCGGCATTTCCCCGAGATTCGGAAACAGCGACAGCAACTTGGCCTCGGTCCACACCGGCGCCGGCACGCCGTCGCTGAAGAAGCGCGGCGGCTGCCGGCCGATGTCGAGATTTTCCATCACCGTCAGATCGGAAAAGATCCGGCGGTCCTCCGGCGTGAAACCGAGGCCGAGCCGCGCAATCTCGTAAGGCTGTCGGCCGGAAATATCGCTGCCGTTGAAATGGACGGTGCCGCTGGCCTGCGCCATCAGCCCCATGATGGCCTTCATGGTGGTGGTCTTGCCGGCGCCATTGCGACCCATCAGGGCCACCACTTCGCCGCGGCCGACCACAAGATCGAGGTCGTACAGGATCTGCGCGGCGCCATAGGACGCGTTCAGCTTCTCGACATTCAGCATCGGCGCAGTCATCAGGTCGCCTCCGCCTTGGCAAAGGTCTTGCCAGTGCCGAAATAGACTTCGCGGACCTGCGGATTGTCACGAATTGACTTCGCATCGCCATCGGCGATGAGTTTTCCGCGCGCCAGCACGATGATGCGGTCGGCAAAGGCGAACACCACGTCCATCGAATGTTCGGTGAACAGCACCGAGATGCCGCGCTCGATCACCAGCCGTTTCACCAGCGCGATCAGGTCGTTACGCTCCTTCGGCGCCATGCCGGCGGTCGGCTCGTCCATCAACAGCAGCCGGGGATCATTGGCCAGCGCGATTGCCAGCTCGACGCGCTTGACGTCGCCATAGGCGAGCTCGCGGCTCGGCCGGTCGGCGGCCTCGACCATGCCGACCGGCGCCAGCAGCTCGAGCGCGCGCTCGCGGTGCAGCGACGCCGCCGGCTTCCATAGCCGGTAGATCTGACGGGCATGCGAGATCAGCGCCATCTGCACGTTCTCGATCACCGTCATGGAGTTGAAGGTCGCCGCCACCTGGAAGGTGCGACCGATGCCGAGCCGCCAGATGTCGCGCGGCTTTTTCCCGATCAGCGAAGTGCCCTCGAAAAAGATCTCGCCGGAGTCGGGCGCAAGCTGGCCGTTGATCATGTTGAAACAGGTCGACTTGCCGGCGCCGTTCGGGCCGATCAGCGCGAGAAATTCGCCGCGCTTGATATCGAACGAGACGTCGTTGACGGCACGGACGCCGCCAAACGCCTTGGACAGCGAGCGGATGGCCAGGTCGCTCATGACGCGGCCTTCCGGCGCGGCAATAGTTTGAGAAAACCACCAACGATGCCGCTCGGGAACGCCAGCACCAGCAGCAGGATGATGCCGCCGAGCAGCGCCCGCCAGTATTCGGTGGATCGCATGATGGTGTCCTGCAGGACGGCGAAGACGGAGGCCCCGACGATCGGCCCGGTCAGGGTCTGGATGCCGCCGAGCAGCACCATCACCAGACCATCGATCGAGCGACTGACGCCGATCGTTTCCGGCGAGATCGATCCCTTGGCAAAGGCGAACAGGCCGCCGGCGACGCCGCATACCGCACCGGCAATGGCGAAGGCCAGCCAGTGCACGCGCTTGACGTCGAGGCCGATGGCTTCCGCACGCAGCGGCGAGTCGCGCCCTGCCCGCATCGCATAGCCGAACGGCGCGAACAGGAATTTGCGCAACAGCAGCACGCCGGCCGCGGCCAGCGCCAGGGTCAGGAAATAGAACGGGCCGCGGCTATCGAACGGCGCCGAGGGCCAGACGCCGAGCACGCCGTTGGAGCCGCCGGTCAGCGTCTCCCACTGGAAAACGGCCGCCCACACGATCTGCGCGAAGGCCAGCGTCAGCATCGCCAGATAGACGCCGGACAGCCGCACCGCGAACCAGCCGAACAGTAGCGCCCCGAGCAGCGCCAGCACGGGTGCGGCGACCAGCGCCAGCGCCATCGGTGCGGCAAACCACTTCACCAGCAGGGCCGTGCCATAGGCGCCGAGCCCGAAATAGGCGGCGTGGCCGAACGAATGCATGCCGCCCGGCCCCATGATGAAATGCAGGCTGGCGGCAAACAACACCGCGATCAGCACGTCGATGCCGAGCACCAGCGTATAGGGCGAATTCCTGGCGATCAGCGGCAGGCACACCAGCACCACCAGCAGAATGAGGCCGGCGATCCGGGCGACCGG
>JACMOT010000013.1 GCA_014377915.1 Tardiphaga sp. | reverse complement strand
GCAAAGGTCTGGCCGTTCAGCGCGACGGGCTGGCCCTCGACGAACCGCACCACGACGCGCTCGGCCTTGGCGACGCAGTCGTCGCGCCAGAACGGCACGCCCATGATCGGATTGACGATCTGGATGCCGGTGTTGAGGTCTTCGAGATCCTTGGCCTCATGGGTGGCGCCGAGGATGTTGCTGTCGGTCGAATAGGCCTTTTCGGCCGACATCTTGTAGGCGAAGCCGTGCGCGGTCATGAACGCCGACATCTCGGATCGGCCGCCCAGCTCGTGGATGAACTGGTCGTCGAGCCACGGCTTGTAGATCTTCAAATCGGGATTGGTCAGCAGGCCGTAGCGGTAGAACCGCTCGATGTCGTTGCCCTTGTAGGTCGAGCCGTCGCCCCAGATGTTGACGCCATCTTCCTTCATGGCCGAGACCAGCATCGTGCCGGTCACGGCGCGGCCGAGCGGCGTGGTGTTGAAATAGGCGATGCCGCCGGTCGAGACGTGGAAGGCGCCGGCCTGAATCGCGGCGATGCCTTCATGGACCAGCTGCGCGCGGCAATCGACGAGGCGGGCCTTCTCGGCGCCGAACTCCATCGCCTTGCGCGGAATCTCGTCGTAGTCGGTCTCGTCGGGCTGGCCGAGATTGGCGGTATAGGCGAAGACGCGGGCGCCTTTCTGCTTCATCCACAGCAGCGCCGCTGACGTATCGAGCCCGCCGGAGAACGCAATGCCGACGTTTTGTCCCTGGGGCAGGCTCTTCAAGATCGTCGTCATCGAACGTCCAATCGGGTAGTTTCAGTTGCATTGGGCACCGGCCCGACATCGCGACCGCGCCATTTCCGCCGCCAGCGATAGCCCGGCCAGGCAAAGCGCGTCAACGTGGCGTCGACCTCGGCGTCGGTCTTGCGGGTCGCCGGCCAGCGGAAGATCCAGCCATGCACCAGCCAGATCACCAGGAAGGTGACCAGCCCGGCAATGGTCACGTCGGTGAAGAAATGCCCACCGAAGGCCATCCGCAGCACGCTGGTCAGCGCGCCGAACGCCAGCGCGCCGGCATAGGCAATCGGGCGCCATGCCGGCGGCGTCAGCGCCGCGGGCGCCAGGGTCCAGAACGCGGTGGCGCTTTCGCCGGAGAAGAACGAGCAGTTGCGCCCGCATTCCCCGGTCGGGTCCCACCAGGCCTTGAACTGCCATGGGCCGCTGAATTCCGACACCATCACCGGGCGCGGCCGGCTCCAGTGACTTTTGAAGGTCAAATTGGTGAGGATGCCCGCCGCCAGCGTGATGGTGATCAGCAGAAAGGCGATGGTGTTGCCGGAGATCAGCAGCTTCCGGTTCGGCCAGATCAATTTGGTGATCAGCGCCACGATCGACGGCAGCACGAAAGCCCAGCAGATCCACATCGCGGCGTCGCGCGCGAACATCGCGACTTCATGAGTCTTGATCGGAAAGCTCTGGCTCGCCGGATCGTAAAACAGAGCGGCGAGCTTGAGATCGAGTTCGGGGTAGAATCCGAAGGTCAATCCGATGACAGTAAAAAGTGTGAGCGCGATATACAGGCCGGTCCGGTTCATGAAAGCGGTTTAGCCGACGAGGCGGGCGATGAAAAGGCGGCGGGGCCTAAAGTTTGGCCACGGGCTCCGCCTGCGGCAAAGCGCGCGGCTGGCGCCATTTTCCGGCATTGCGGCCGGCGATCAGCCAGTAGATCAGGCCGGCGACGATGCCCGCGCCGGTCATCACTTCGAGATGTCGGCGGATGATGCCGTCGAAGCGCATCGTGTCGGTATCGAACGGGATCAGGCCGAGATAGCAGGCGAGGCCGACCATTGCGCCGCCGATCGCATAGGCCACCACGCCGCGGACGTCGAACGCCTCCGTGATCGTGACCACCGCGACCGCCGGCAGCAGCGCAAAGCCGCTGAAGAAGATGAAGCCGAAGCCGAGCAGGATGTTGAGCGCGTTGGGATCGAGCATGCCGGTCTCGAGCGCGCTGATTTCCGGAAACAGGATCGAGAACACCACGATGCCACCGGCGAGCAGGCAGGCGACGCCGAACGCGAAGCAGATCACGAACAGGCGGCCGATTAACGCCATCGGAAATTCCTGTGGTTGGGTGGCGCGATGGACATCACAGCCGTCATTGCGAGTTTGGGACCGGCCTTTTGGCTGATCCTGAGAGATGAAAGATAAGGCTCGTGTCCCGGACGCGGTGCGGCATTCTTATGCCGCTCCGTGGAGCCGGGACCGTATCAGGCAACGACGTTTTGGCGGTCCCGGCTCCGCGGCTCATGACGCCTCCTGTGGAGGCGCATTGCGCTGCGTCCGGGATAAGTGCCCTTGCTTCCCAGGAGCCAACGGGTCCGGCTTCGCCGTCCCG
>JACMOT010000183.1 GCA_014377915.1 Tardiphaga sp. | reverse complement strand
CACCCCGGCAAGGGAACCCCGGTCAGCCAGATCGAAATGCGCCGAATCAGCGACGGCGTGAAGATCTCGGAGCGCTACAAGACCACGGACGCGGTGGAAAAGGCGACCATCGAGGACCAGAACTTCAATTACCTCTACAAGGACGCCGACGGCTTCCACTTCATGAACAACGACAATTACGACCAGGTTGCCGTGCAGAAGGACGTGATCGGCGATGCCGAGGCCTATCTGACCGAGAACATGACCGTGAAGCTGTCGCTGCATGGCCTGCTGCCGGTGTCCATCACCATGCCGCAGCGCGCCATCGTCGAAGTGGTCGACACCGAGCCGGTCACCAAGGGCCAGACCGCGTCCTCGTCCTACAAGCCGGCGATGCTGGCTAACGGCATCCGTACCCTGGTGCCGCCGCATATCGGCACCGGCACCCGAATCGTGGTGATGACCGAAGACAATTCCTACGTCGAACGCGCCAAGGATTGATGGGCGTCACGCACTGAAACGTTCCCCGGACGCGGAGCGGCATACTTATGCCGCTCCGCGTCCGGGGAACAAGCTTCCAGCTTTGACGTAATAACCTCGACTTTCTACGCCCTCGCCCCGCCGGTTTTACGGCGTTACTCTGGCGACATGATCCAGAGCGATTCCCCCACGACCCTGTCCCGCCGTGCACTGCTGCAAACCAGCCTCGGCGCCGGCGCCGTGCTGGCGCTGCCCGCCCTGGCGCTCGCCGCGCCTGCCGGCTTCGACGCCTGGCGCGACGGCTTTCGCGCCCGCGCGCTGGCCAAGGGTGTCTCGGACACCACCTATACCCGCGTGATGGGCCGGCTCGAGCCGGACATGACCGTGTTCAAATCGATGCAGAAGCAGCCGGAATTCAACGAGCAGCTCTGGCAATACGTCAATCGCCGCGCTTCCGACTGGCGCATTACCGCCGGCAAGGCGGCGCTGCGCAAGAACGAGGCGCTGTTCGATCGCATCGAACAGGATTTTGGCGTCGAGCGCGGCACGCTGCTGGCGCTGTGGGGCGTTGAATCGGCGTTCGGCGATCCGCTGGTGCAGCAGAACCACATGCGCCCGGTGTTTCCGTCGCTGGCGGCATTGGCCTGGAACGAGCCGCGCCGACGCGCCTATTGGGAAACCGAGCTGATCAATGCGCTGAGGATCGTCGACAAGGGCTGGGGTACGCCGGACGAGATGCGCGGCTCCTGGGCCGGCGCGATGGGCCACACCCAGTGGATGCCGGAAGTCTGGCTCAATGTCGGCATCGATTACGACCGCGACGGCCGCGTGTCGCCGTTCGGCAGGCCGGATGACGCACTCGGCTCCAGTGCCAAATTCCTGCTCAGCCGCGGCAAATATCCGCGCGGCGAGCATTGGGGGTATGAGGTCCGCGCGGATGGCGTGGCGTCATCCGGCTCGGGCCGAACTTTCGCGGCGTGGTCAGCGATGGGTGTCACCCGCGCCGATGGAAAGCCGTTCCCGCGGCCCGGCACCAGCGCCAAATTATGGGTACCGGTGGCCGGCGGACCTGCCTTCCTGCTCGGCCAGGGATTTTACGCGGTGCGCAGTTATAATCCGTCGATGAATTACGCGCTGGCGATTTGCCATCTCGGCGACCGCATTCTCGGCGCACCGCCCTTTCTGCAGCCGTTCCCTGGCTCCGAGCGGATCCTGACATTGGCCGAGGTGCAGGAAGTGCAGACCCGCCTGACCCGCGCCGGCTTCGACACCGGCGGCACCGATGGCCGCGTCGGCAACGACACCATGAAGGCGGTGAAGGACTATCAGGCCAAGATGGGCCTGCTGCCGGCCGATGGCTATGGCGGGCTAAAAGTGCTGGCACGGTTAAGGCAGGGTGGCTGAGCATCATTCCGGGGCGCGAGGGCAAAGCCCGAGCGAACCCGGAATCCCGAACT
>JACMOT010000182.1 GCA_014377915.1 Tardiphaga sp. | reverse complement strand
GACCTACAAAGGCGCCGATCAGTCCGACGGTGGCAAGGAACCCAGCCTGCGCCGGCCCCAGCCCGAATTCGCGGGCAATCGGCGGCAAGGCCGCGCCGAACAGTGCGAAGTCGGCGGCATCGAACATCACCCCCAGGAAGGCGACGATGAAAAAATTGCGATGCCACGACGAAAACGGCAGCCGATCGAGACGCGAAAGCAATTCTGCGGATTTAGTTGTTGCGGATGACACGTGGATCCCCCCCATAACCCGCTCTTGTCGGCGGATGGGACCACCCTAACAGCAACGAATTGATAGGTGAAATAGCTATTTTCTATTTTATCGATAGAATAACCACATGGATAGATTTCCGGACTTCGTCACGCTGCGGCAAATCCAGTACTTCCTGGCGGCTGCCGGTTTCCTGCACTTTACGAGGGCTGCCGAAAGCCTGTCGGTGTCCCAGCCGACATTGTCCCACCAGATCGCGCAACTCGAAGAGCAACTGGGCGCCCCCCTGTTCGACCGCATCGGCAAGCAGGTTCGCCTGACTGAATCCGGTACGCTGCTGAAAAACTACGCCAGCCGGGCGATCCGCGAGCTGGAGGCCGGGCGCAATGCCCTTTCCGAACTGGAAGGCATGCTTCGCGGAAAATTGCGGATCGGCGTGATCCAGTCGTTCAGCCGGACCCTGCTGCCATCGATCCTTGGCAGCTTCATCACGCGCTATCCCGGAATTCATCTGAGCATTCTCGAACTGACCGGCTTGGAAATCGAGCAGCGGCTTGCCGCCGGTGCCCTGGATCTGGGAGTCGCCTTTGCGCCAACGGCGCTCGATGGCACCGAGGTCGAACCGATCCTCGAAGAGCAGCTCATGCTGGTCGTCGGACCTGACAGCGAGTTCGCCAAGCGTAAGCACGTCAGGCTTCGGGAACTGGACGGAAAACCGCTCGTGCTGTTGAGCCAGAACTACCTGACGCGCCGGCTGATCGACAAATATTTTGAACAGGTCGGCGCGTCGCCGCAGGTGGTTTGCGAAACCAACTCGCTGGAAGTCATGCTCGGTGCCATCGCGCAAAGCACCGTCGCGACGATCGTGTCCGAGCATGCCTTGTTAGCCACCGAGCGCTACGTGGCGATTCCGCTGCGCGACCCGATCCCAGTCCGCACGTCGGCGCTGATCTGGCCGAAGTCGAGCTTTCGATCAACATCGGCGCGCACCTTCGCCCAGATGATGCGCGACCGTTTTCTCAAGAAACCGGGCCTAGCCCAGGGGCGGCAACCGCGGAAATAACCGGCGCGGATTGCGTTCCGAGATTGCCAGCAGTTCGTCCGCGCTCAGGCCGGCGCGACGCGCCGTCTGGATCGGATCGTGGTCCGCCGGCGGAAAGGAATAGTCGCTGCCCAGCACGACCCGGTCGGCCGAAACCCTGTCTGTCAGCCAGCGCAGGATCACGGGATCATGGACGATGGTGTCGTAATAGAATCTCTGCAGGTAACTCGACGGATCGGCCTGCGCGACGTCGCCCTGCTCGGCCCGGTTCATGCGCTGATGCATGACGTCGAAGCGCCCCGTCAGGTATGGGAACGTGCCGCCACCGTGTGAGAGCATGATCCGCAGCGCCGGAAACCGGTCCATCACCCCACCCGATATTAGCGAGCCTACGGTGAACGTGGTATCGACGGTGTATTGCGCGATCTGCGAGAGCGCAAACTTCGCCGACCGCGGATGCGGCTGCGCCTGGACGGGGTGGATGAAGACGCCGACGTCCAGATCGACGGCGGCCTGCCAGAATGCGTCGAGATTCAGCTCACCCAGGTTGACCCCATCGACATTGGCCGGGATCACCGCGCCGATGGCGCCGAGCTGGCCGACCGCGCGATGCAGTTCGCTGGCCGCTTCATCCGCATGCGGCAGCGGAACCGAGGCCAGCATAGAAAAACTGTCCGGGTTCTTCTCGCACAGCGCCGCCATGTTCTCGTTCATGTAACGATGCCATTTCACCGCCGTCGCACGCGGCAGGCCAGGACCGAAAATGTCAGCCCACATCGACAGGATCTGCCGGTCGATCCCTTGCTTGGCCATGGCGTCGCGCCGCTCGGCGATCGGCTCGATCAGCTTGGGAAAAAACGGTCGAACCTTGAGGCCGTAATTGAAATGCAGCGCGCACGAGCAAGAGGTCGGATGCGGGATGACCGACAGACCGAAGTCGGACGCGCGGCCCGCGATGGTCTCGATCAGGCTGGGCGGCACGTAATGAGCGTGGGCGTCGATGGGCATATCGGTTCCTCAAATCCTGGTTGTAGTCGGTTCACGCCTGATGTCGCCTGGGTGGTTACACCGGCGGAATCACCGGCAACAGGATGTACGGCTGCGCACCCGGCATGCAATGCAGCGTGGTTCGGCCGCCGAACAAGGACTCCGGACGATCTGTGCGGTGGGTGTGGATGAAAGGCCCGACGCCGGTGAGCGTGTATTTGACACCGTCCAGCGCCAGAGGCGGGCCCTCGTTTTCGTAGTCCCTGCCCCGGACGGACAGCGCGAGACGGTAACCGACCGGTATAAAGATCGAGGTCGGCCAGATCTCGATGTCGAGCGCGACCGGCTACCCGGGGATCAGCGGATCAGCCTGTTCATGCGGATGATACGGCCGGTACGGCAGCGACTTCTCGGCATCGATGGCGCGATGCGATGTACGCAACCAGCCATTGGCGACCGGCGTGCGCGGATCATTGGATCCGATGAACGTGACTTCCTGATCATCGGGGTCGAAGACCCGAAGCACGACAAAGACATCGGCATCAGCGGTGGACGACGATAAAGTGAGCCGGACGGCGGCGGGGCCGGTGATTTCCAGCGGCGTCGTTAGGGGCGGTGTCGAAAACGTTAGGCCCCCACCAAGCGCGTCGTAAGAAATCTCCTGACTTGACGATGGTTCTTTTGCTCCCAGCGTCATGTCGTCCGGCTGCAGATAATACGGCGTCCACTGCGTGCGGGAAATCGGCCATCCGGCCTCGAGACGTTCGACAAAAACCTCACCAGGATGGCGTATCTGCAACTGCACCCGCGGTTGACGCTCCCATCCGGTTGCTTCCCCCTTGAGGAAATGACCAAAAAAGCGCTTCTGGATGGCCACGCCATAGTCTGAATAGAAGTGCGACCAGTGCGCGTCGCCGTGGACCTCCAGCCATTTTTGGTCGGACTTGACGCCGAGAAAGCCCTCAAAGTTTCCGCGGGTGTGCAACCCTTGACCACCCCAGTTCGCTGCGCTTAGCACCGGCACGTCGATTTTGGCAAAGTCCGGCGTCCGCTGCCGGCAAGCTTCGTCATCGAACGGATGTTCAAGAATGAAGGCTTCGATGTCGCGCCGATTGGCCTTGAGCGCGTCTGCCGAAAGCGTCTCGGAACCGGAGATCAGATCCCCAGTCACGCGACTTCGCAGCCCGAGATTTCCGAGGCCATACTGGACGCGATGAAACGCGCGGGGAAACAGGTTTTCCATGAACCCGGAGTAAATGCCGCCATGCCGCGTGATGTCGCGGTACCAGTCGGCAGCGCCTTCCCAGACGCAGATTGCCTTGAGGGAAGGCGGTTGAAGCTGCGCCACATGCCACTGGTTGATGGCGAAATAGGAGATGCCATTCATGCCGACATTGCCGTCGCACCACGCCTGACGCGCCGCCCATTCGATGCACCGGTAGATGTCGTCGGCTTCGCGAGGTGACCATGGATCGAGAAATCCCGGTGAGTTTCCTGATCCTCGCGCGTCAATTCGCAGGCATGCGTAGCCATCCGGAACCCAGCGCTCGGGATCGACGACTTCCCAGACCTGGTATTTGCCGCTTGAATTTCTTCTCACCTCGGGAAACGCGGCAATCATCCGATCCCAAGCGCTTTTGTTGCCGTCCTGAAACGCGAGACCTTTGCCGAATGCCCCGTAAGACAAGATCACCGGACACGGCTTCGGATTGAGCGGGCAAAAAAGATCTGCACGCAGCACAACACCATCGTCCATTCCGATTGGGATGTCCCAATGCACGCGCATGCCGTCTCGGATTTCGCTCGACACGGAATTCACCCCCGCCCATCCATTTTCACCAAGTGGTCACCGCCACCGACTGCGGTGACGGTCCGGTCCGCGGCATGAACTGGCATTCGACACGAAATGTCCCTCTTGGGTCTCGATGGTTGCCCGCGTCATGATCCGGCGTAAGACGCGTCATTTAAAATCGAATACTGCTACGGCGCGAATGGGGGACGCCGTGCCATTGCGCCATTTCATAGGCAAGCCAATGAAAGTAAATTGCCCTTCGCCGAGAAGGGACTCGAGGTTGCACAGGCTTTCGATATGGGTGATGTCGAGGTCCAGGCATGCCTTGTGAACCAGCAGGTTGACGTCGCTCAGGGGACCCGGCCGCATCGAATCGATGCCGAAATGTACAACGCCCTTGCGCGCAAGCCACTCCGTCGCAGCAACGTTCACGCCGGCGTTTTCTGTCGCATAATCTTTGCCGGGAAACGTTCGCTCGTGATGTCCAGTGCACAAAAGCACAGTTCCGCCATTCGGAACGTCAACGCCGCTGCGCTTCACCGCGCCTTCCAAATCAGTTGGCGTAATTTCGGTGCGCGGCGCGATGTGCCGCAGATCGATGCAGATGCCAGGGACGATGCATTTTTCCAGCGGGTACTCATTGATCGGAATCCCGGTCTTGCCAAAGTGGCTGGGGGCATCGATATGGGTTCCAGCGTGGTCCGGCATCGAAATAAACATGGATGCAAGTCCATAGACTCCACCGGAATCAGCGAAGGACTCCGCGTGGCTTTTCCAGACACCGTGAATGACAGGCGGGTGCCCCGGATAGGTTGGAGTTCGGTGATGCAGCTCACGGCTTAGATCGATGATCTTCATTCAAGGTTTCCTGCTTTGGGTTGAACATTCTGAGTTGCGCGGCACTTTAAGCGGCAGCATGAGAGAATCGGCACTGTTCACGGACCGTCATATATCGATGGCGTCCTTGATGCGTTTTCGTGTCAGCGGCAGATTCCGCAGCCGCTTCCCGGTTGCATGCGCTATGGCGTTCCCGATCGAGGCCGCCGCCGGTCCCTGCCCGGTTTCGCCACTGCCGAGGAAGGGTTGGCCCGGCCGGTTGATGATGTGCACCTCAATCCGGTCCGGCACTGCGTTGAAGCGCAGGATCGGATAGGTCTGCCAGTCGATGCTGGTGATGCGGGTGTCGTCGAACGTGACGGCTTCGAACAGCGTCCAGCTCATGGACTGGATGATGGCCCCTTCGATCTGGTTGGTGATCCCGTCCGGATTGACCACCTGCCCGGCATCGACCGCGGCGACGGCACGGATCAGGCGCGGACGGCCGGTCTCGCGGTCGACTTCGACCTCGGTCGCGATCGCGCAATAGGCCGCGAGGTTCTTGTAGCGCGCGAACGCGAAGCCATAGCCGCGGTCCTGAGGCGGTTTTCGGCCCGGCTGCCATCCGAATGCTTCCGCAGCCTTGGCGACAACATCACGGCCGCGGGGGTCGTCAAGATGCTTCAGGCGAAACTCGACCGGATCCGCCCCTGCCCGCAACGCGAGCTCATCCATGAAGCTCTCGATCGAGAACACGTTGTGATAGGCACCGAGCGCGCGCATCGCCGAAACACGGACCGGCATCTTCGGAATGAAATGATGGACTACTTTCGCATTGGCAAATGTGTAGATCGGGATCGCGTTGCGATCACCGCCGCCCTCCGGTAGCGGGAGGGGTTTGGGCGCCGGCAAGGCGAACGGATTTTCCATGTGCTGTGCCGCCAGCAGCGAGCCCGCACCCCCGGGGCGCATCGAATGGGTGTTGCTCCACACCTCGAAATTCCAGTCGGCAATCTTGCCGTCGGGTCCGAGCGAGGCGTTCAGCTTGGTCAGCATGGCCGGACCGAACGGCTCCCACGCGCTCTCCTGCTCCCGCATCCACTGCAGCCGCACCGGTACCCCCGGCATCGCGCGTGCGATCAACGCCGCATCAGCCGCCGCGTCGTCGGCGCCGTTGTGGCCATAGCAGCCGGAGCCCTCGACATGGATCAGCCGAACCTGCGCCGGCGGCACCCGAAGCATTTCCGCGATCGCCTGGCGGTCGGGATAGACGCCCTGGGTATGGGTCCACACGGTCATCGCGCCGTCGACCATTTGTGCCACGGCGCAGGACGGCCCGATGGAGCCGTGCGACTGGTACGGCCGCGAGTAGCTCGCTTCCAGCGTGACCGGCATCTCGCCAGGCGTTCCCCGCTGGAAGATCGTGCTGTCCTGCGACCCCAGTTGCGTCAGCACTGTTGCCAGGTCGTTGTGGTCCGGCAGACTGGCTGTCTCGCGCCAGGTCGTGGCGGCGGCCAATGCCATCATCGCCTTGACGGCCTGGAATTCCTTGTCGGCCACCACCGCCAGGAAATCGCCGTCTCGGATCACCTTGACCACGCCGGGCAGCTTCTCGATGGCGGCTGCGTCGCACGTAACCAGGCGGGCGCCGTAGCTTGGCGGTCGGACGACGCGCGCGTGCTTCATGCCGGGCAGCCTGATGTCCTGGACATAGGCGGCGGCGCCCGTGGGCTTGCCGGGAATGTCGACGCGCGGAACCGGCTTACCGATCAGCGTATAGCCGGCCGGGTCCTTCAGCGGCCAGGTCGGATCGGCCTGCACGTGCAATCCTTCGCCGACCAGGTCGCCGTAACCAAGCCGCGTACCGTCTGGCGCGATCACGGCAGCGTTTTCGGTGCGCAGGTTGCCAACCGGCAACCCCAGGCGCCGCGCGGCCTCCGCGAGCAGTAACCCGCGTACATGGGCTGCGGCGTGCTGAATGGCGGTGCCGCTGTCGTCCATCGAATGGCTGCCGGAGGTATAGCCTTCATTGGCGGTGCGGCTGGTATCGGCGGTGACCACCGTCAGCGACGCAAAGGGGACATCGAGCTGATCGGCGGCGATCTGCTGGATCGCCGTTTTGACACCCTGCCCGAGCTCAGCCTTGCCGGTGAATACCGTGATGCTGCCGCCAGCGTCGATCCGGATCCATGAATCGAGATGCGACGCCACGCGAAGGCTGCCCGGCAGTTTGACCGGCGGTTGCTGCTGTGAAGACGCCGGCCGTAACGAGAAGCTGACAACCAGCGCGCCGGTACCCGCCAGCAGTTGGCGGCGATCGAGGTGATTGGGGCTCATCGGACCTGCTCCCTGTCATTCGAGGCGTCGGCGCTCTGCATCAGCTTGGCGGCGCGGTGCACGGCACGCAGGATTCGCATGTGGGTGCCGCAGCGACACAGATGCGGTTCGAGCTCGGTGCGGATCTGCTCATCGGTCGGCCGGGCATTACGCTGCAGCAGAGCCTGCGCGCGCATCACCATGCCGGCAATGCAGAAGCCGCACTGCGCCGCCTGCTCTTCGATGAAGGCGCGCTGGATCGGCGCGGGGTCCTTGAGCGTGCCGAGACCCTCGAGCGTCGTGACCTTCTTGCCCTCGATCAGGAGTACCGGCGTCACACAGGATAGTATTGCCCTGCCATCGACGATCACCGTGCAGGCCCCGCATTGACCGAGCCCGCAGCCGAATTTTGCGGCGTTGAGCGCGAGTTCTTCGCGCAGCACATACAGCAGTGGCGTATCGGGCGCGACGTCGAGGCGGTGATCGCGACCGTTGACCGTCAATGTGATCATGGCTTGTCTCGCTGCTGAAGGGCGGCCGGGGCGTTCTTCGGACCGGATGTGGTCTCGACATAGGTCAGTTGGGTCTCGCGGGCACCGCGCACGATGCGATCGAGGTCGGGCCACGCCGGCTGGTCGCTGAACCGTGCCCGCACAAAGCGCAGCAGTGCCACCATCTGGCCGTCGTCCATACTGGCCGCGAAGCCCGGCATGATCGGGCTGCGCTCGCCGGGGACCGCTTTCAGGCCCAGCAGCACCGTATTGGTGACGTTGCGCGCGTCCGACGCGTTGACGTCAGTCGACAGATGAAGGTTAACGCCGCCATAGGGCACGGGGCGCCCGGTATCGTGGCAGCCGGCGCAGGCAGCCTGGTAGATCGCCGCGCCGGTGGGATGAGATGCCTGTGCGCGTGCCGGCTGGTCCCGAGGCACGTTGGCGGCAACGATACGCGCGATCGCCTCGGAGCCGCGCTGCCGGCGATCCGGGGTCGGCTCGCCCGCGACGAAGGCCATGTAGGTCGCGATCGCGCGCACGTCGGCTTCGGGCGCGCTCGACAGATTGCTGACCACCTGCGCCATCGGTCCGCGCGCCACTCCGTGCTGCGGATGGAAGCCGGTGCGCAGATAGCTGAACAGCGCGTTCGCCGTCCACGGCACCGGCGACTTCGAGGCATCGTTGAGCGGATAGGCCTGCCAGTCGTCGACGTCGCCGCCGGCGAACTGCGCCGAGGCGCGCTCGGCCCCCAGCTTGTTGCGCGGCGTATGGCAGGAGCCGCAATGGGCGAGACCTTCGACCAGATAGGCGCCGCGATTCCACTCGGCGCTTCGAGTCGGATCGGGCTTCAGCGCGTCCTGATGCAGGAACAGCAGCTTCCAGCCGGCGACCAGTGGCCGCCAGCCCAGCGGAAACACGAGGTCATTGGCGGGCGGCTCCGCCGCCACCGGTGTGCGCGTCATCATGTAGGCATACAGCGCGCGGTTGTCGTCGTCCGATACGTTGGTGAAGTGCTCGTAGGGGAACGTGGGATAGCGATGCGCGCCGTCGCGGCCGACTCCCGCGCGCATCGCCCGCGCAAACGCCTGTTCTGACCACCGCCCGATGCCGGTCTCCGGATCGGGCGTGATGTTTGCCGAAAAAATCGTGCCGAACGGTGTCGGCACCGGAAGGCCGCCGGCAAAAGGCTTGCCGCCACGTGCCATGTGGCAGTCGTTGCAGTTCCCCATCGCAGCGAGTTCGCGGCCACGCTTGACGATGGCGGGATCGAACGTCGCGGGCACCGGCGTCGCAACCTCCGGCATTTCCGGCCGCCATATCACCGCGACGGCGCAGGCAGCAGCGATGCCGGCAATCACTGCCACCCCGACAATTACCTTCTTGATCCGGGACATCATGTCCTCACTAATCCCTTTCGCACCCATCCCGCTGATGGACGTGCCTTCTGCTCCTGATCGACGCGCAGCCGCGCATCAGGATGCGACGCCGGGCGCTATCCGCCCGACATCGCCAAATTCATCCAGCCCCGCACTGGTGGCGACATCAGGAATTGCTGCGCCTGATGCTGCAATTCCTGCGCGCCGGCCGGCCCCTGCACGACGGCGACCATCAGATCGCATTTGCGGGAGACCGCCATGCCGACGGCCTGTCGTCGCGTCCCGTCGCCGAGGTCGTAGGACCGCGCCCGGCCAGTCATACCGGCGATCCGCACAACATCACCGCCGCGAAGCGCACGAAACTGCGGACTGATCAGATCGACGTCGGCGACCCGGTCAACCTCGTCATCATCGGCTACGCCGCTGTCGCAGTTGCAGAAGCCGATCTTGGGGCGAACATAGAGCTCCATCTCGACGCCGCAGGATGTGGCCGGACAGCGGTAGGCATTGCCCGGCGGCCAGCCATCGCGCGGAAACGGCCAAGCGATACCATGCCAGCCCTCCCCGCGCGCCGGCGTAGCGACATAGGCCGCGATGCCGGCAGGCGTCATCAGCCCCAGCGCCACAGCCGCGATCACCGCCATTCGTCGTGCCATCGGTTGTGCCTACTTCAGCCCCGCCGCGTCCCGCGCGGCCCCGGTGAGCTCGAGGATATGCAGACCGGTATTGGCGCGGTCGACCGCATAGATGTAGCCGCGCTCGTCCGTCTCCAGATTATTGGTCTGGATTGCAACGCGGCAGCGCTCCTTGCCGTCCACGGTCACGCAGCGTTTGTCGGTCGCCGCGGTGATTGACGGGATGAAATAGCCGACCTCCTTCGGGTGATAGGGATCGCGAATGTCGAGCGCACGCACGCCGGCATTGAAGAACGAAATGAAGGCCATCTTCTTGTAGTAGATCGGCGCCATGCTTTCATTGGATGAGTGCGCCCCGAACCGACCGCCGCGCTCGCAGAACGACCCGCTGGCTTCCG
Source organism: Tardiphaga sp. (assembly GCA_014377915.1). Next base: position 11,146 of record JACMOT010000182.1, on the reverse strand, counting down.
GAACCGTGTAGCTCGAGATCACCATCGGCCGGTTCTCCACGGTGACGTCGGCGAACCACACCATCTGCCGCGGCTCGGCACATTCGTTGAGGATCGCTTCGTCGACTATCATCACGATGTCGCGGTTCTTGCCGTCCTTGTCCTTGGCGAATTCGGCGATCGGCATCTGCAGCATCGGGAACGTCGTGTGCGCGCCGTTGAACGCTGACAGCGCCATCCGCGAGATTTCCGGGTAGCGCAGATTGTCCGACGTCGGCTCCTTCGGCCCGTTGATCAGCTTCTCACGATCGATAATCTGCATGAAGCCGCCCTTGTTGGTGCCGTAGCCGAAATAGACCCGGTTGCCCTTTGGCCCGGCCGAAATTGTGCCGTGCGCTTCGGTCGGCACCGTACCGGTCGCGCCGGGCTCCTGACCCGGCAGGCCGAAGTCGCGGATCTTGACGGGATGCGCGGGATCGCTGAGGTCGTAGACCTGCGTCATGCGCCGAGTCCGCCAATCGGGTGCGCCCGAAATCAGAAAGGCGATGCCAGTCTCGCATTCCCACCAGTTCTTGTGCGTGTCCTTCAGGCCGTCGATGCGCGTGATCAGGACCGGGTTGACGGGATCGGCGACATTCCAGATCTCGTGAGCTTCGCCGCCGAAGGTGCGCAGCATGTAGACCGCGGACTTGTCGCCCTTCGGCAAGGCGCTGCCGTCGCACACCCGAACCATCTGCGCGCCACCGGCCTCGTATGTTCCTGGCTGCCCCGGAATGTGCCGCAGATATTTAGGCTGCGCGGGATCGGTGACATCGACGATCGAGGTCCCATTGGGCTCGGCCTTACCGGTCATCGAATTGACCGGTGCGGGTGTTTCATCGCTGCCGCCATGATGTCCGATATAGGCGATCCAGCGATCGCCCTGATGGTGGATGGTCGGCTGATAGGCACTGCGCGCCTGCAGGTCGTTCATGCCCACGAGCTTCATGTTGGACGCCTCCGGCGGCGCGCCGATCACCTGTTGCTGGGCATTAGCCGAAGTGAAACTGAACGTGGCCGTCAGAAAGAATGCGGCAAGTGGTCGGACGATTTTCATTGTTCTTCTCCTTATGGTCGTCAGATCGTTGCAGATCGTCCTAATGGACATCAAAACGTTCCGCAGGCTAGTGTCATCGACACTGATGAGAACATCATGGCGCGAGGCGGTCGAACCGCTTCGCCGGAAATCTGGAAATTGATTGGCAAACGTTGATGACTAAAACCGAAGGCTGCATCCTGCGACCGAGCGAAATAAAACCGCACGAGCGCGGCGGCGGCGCCCGCACCACGCCGCTGGTGACGCGCCGCATCGGATCGACCAGCATGCTCAACGGCATCACCGAATTCGGTCCCGACGCTGCGATCGCGCTGCATATGCACAACTGCGAAGAGAGCGTCATGGTGCTGGAAGGCGACGCCATTGCCGAACTCGACGGCGTCCAGCATCGCATGGGTGCGACCGATACCACCTGGGTCCCTGCCGGCGTCCCGCATCGATTCATCAACGCGTCCGACACGAAGCCGATGCGGATCTTCTGGACCTACGCCTCGGTGGACGCGACGCGTACGATCGTCGCCACCGGCGAAACGCGCTCCGTCGACTCGGAGCGGAGCTAACTTGCCGGAACATCGCTGAGGGCGTCGGCTCATTTGGCGGCGATCCCGAGTTCGCCGATCAGCTTGGCGTATTTGTCTAGTTGCTCGCGCGTCAACACACGCAGTTCCTCAACGGAACTGCCACGTACGACGAGGCCCTGTTCGTCGAGCCTGCGTCGCGTGTCGGGATCAGCGAGAGCCTTACGCACCTCGGCGTTCAATCGCGCGACAATTTCCTTGGGCGTGCCCGCCGGAGCCAGAATGGCGAACCACGAATTGAACAGGAAGCTCGGCAGCCCGGATTCGGCGATCGTCGGTACGTCCGGATATTGTGCCAGGCGCTTTTCCGTGGTTACCCCAAGCAGCTTGACCTGTCCGCCCTGGACGAGTCCGGTCACGGTGCCAAGCCCCTGAAAACCGACGGGGATCTGGCCGGCGGCCACGTCGGACGCGGCCTGCGTCGCGCCGCGATACGGCACATGCGTCATTGTGATCCCGGCGCCCGCCGCAAACATCGCCATGGCCAGATGTTGCGGACTGCCGATGCCGCCGGAGCCGTAGTCGATCTTGCCGGGGGCCGCCTTTGCCGCCGCGATCAGATCGGCCGCGGTCTTGAAGCCGGACTTCTCGCTGGCGATCAGACCCCACTCCACCGTGGCCACCAGCGACACCGGCTCGAAGTCCTTGATAATATCCCACCGTAGACCGGGCTGCAGCGCCGGCACCATAGTCATGATGCTGTCGTTGAAGCCGCCGATCGTATATCCGTCCGGCGTCGCACGTGCGACCTGTTCAGCGCCGATGGTGCCGGAGGCACCGGGCTGATTCAGGATCACGAAGGACTGGCCCATATTTTCAGACATCTTCTGGGTTACGATCCGCGCCGCGACATCCACGGCGCTGGCGGCCGCCAGCGGAATGATCATCTTGGTCGGCCGGTCGGGGTATGGCGTTTCGGCCTTAACCGAAGTGGCCAGCAGGGAAATGGCAAGAACGGACACCAGCGAGCGAAAGCGCATGATCAGTCTCCCGGGATGAGGCGTGCGATGCCTAGTTCGCCGGCCAGCTTGTTGAGGCCTTGCAGCAGCGCCGGGGCGATCGGAATGCCCTCCTGGCGGCGTCGCTCGCGGGTTTCAAAGCTGCGCTCGCCCGGAACATAGATGCGATCGACCCCGGGCATCCGGCTGCTGTTGTGCAGATCGCCGATCAGCTGGTCGACGCTGGATTTGAACACATCGACGTCGCCGAACGCCGCAACGTTGATCACCGCGATGGCCTGCCCGGTGTTGGTGACGCTGTCGTCGTCATGGTTGAAGTCGACGACGTCCCGGCCCATCGCGGCGCCGCCCAGCGTGCCCGCGAGCAGGCCGATGATCAGCGCCAGGCCGTAACCCTTGTAGCCAGCCTCCATGCCGCCGAGCGGCAGCAGCATGCCCTCGTCGGCTCGCTTTGGATCGGTTAACGGCTGGCCGTTGCGGTCGATCATCCAGCCTTTCGGCATGGTCTCGCCGCGCAGCGCCTTAGTCTTCACTTTCCCGTAGGCGGCCACCGTCGTCGCCATGTCGAGAATGATCGGGCGTTCCCTCCCTGCGGGAATGGCCGCGGCGATGGGGTTGGTCGACAGTAGCATGTCGAGCCCGCCCCACGGCGACAGGTGATTGGCATTGCCGACCGCGAAGTACAGTCCGATCATATCGTGCGCCAGCGGCATGCTGGCATAGAGCGACGCAGGCCCGGCATGATTACTGAATTGCGAGTTGACCCACGCGATACCGGTATGGCGCGCCTTCTCGATCGCAAGCTCGGCGGCGCGCTTCATCACCAGATGACCCATGCCATTGTCGCCGTTGACCAGCGCGGTGCCCGGATGTTCGCGCACCACCTGGATGTCCGGCCTGACATTGAAGCCGCCGGCCTTGATGCGCCGCGCATACTGCGGCAGGCGGGTCACGCCGTGGCCGTCCGACCCTTGAAGGTCTGCCTCCGCCATCAGCGTAGCGACGGTCAGCGCGTCAGCCGCTGGTAGTCCGAGCGCCATCAATGCCTCTTGAATGAAGGCTGAGAGGCGCTCAAGGGACACGCTGCGATCAGATGACATGCCGGTCCCTCGGAGAGTTCGTCCAACATCTATCCATTCGCCAACTCCTTCATGATCGCATAAAGCGCAGGCTGCGCCTCGAATCCGATGCCGGGGTGATCCGGCAGCGCAATCTCGCCATTGCGAACATCCATGCCGTCGGCGAACCCGCCGAACGCCGCGAATACCCCGGGATAGGATTCGCAGCCGCCGAGGCCCAGCCCGGCAACCAATGCGAACGACATCATGTTGCCGCCGTGCGGGAAGATGCGCGCGCGCGATCCGCCGAGCGCTACGACGCGCTCGATCATCTGAACGTAGGCGCCGACGCCGTAGGCCTGCGGCGGATCGACCTGCAGGATATCGCGGTCGCGCCGGAAGCCGCCGAAGCGGAATAGGTTTTCGACGTCCTGCTGGCAGAACAGGTTTTCACCGGTGGCGAGCGCGGGCCGGTAGGTTTCGGCCAGCGCGGCGAAGGCGGCGTAGTCAAGCGGCGCAGAAGGTTCTTCGAACCAGCGCAGGCCGTAGGGTGCGAGTGCGTCGGCGTATTCGTGCATGCGCGCGTGCGACAACGCCGCATTGGCGTCGACGGCGAGATGGTCGGCGCCCACCATCAATGCGATCGCCGTCTCGATGCGCGCCAGATCATCTTTCACGGCCACGCCTCCGACCTTTATCTTGATGTGCGTGTAGCCGGACTGCAGGTGACGTTTTACCTCGTCAGACAAGGCAGCAAGATCGCCTTCCGGGCGATACCAGCCGCCGCCGACGTAACAGGGCACGGCCGGTCGCGTCGCGCCGCCGCCAAAGCGCTCGGACAGCACATGCCACAGCGGCCGGTCGAGTATCTTGGCCAGTGCGTCCCACGCCGCCGTTTCGATGGTACCGACCGGAACGGAGCGCTCGGCGTCGCCGCCGGGTTTCTCCCGCAGCATCATCCGCTTTAGCAACTTGCCGGGATCGATCAGCCCGGCACCATCGAGCAGTTCATCCGGCGCTGCCGAAAGAATGCGCGGGATAAAGCGCGCACGCATCGCGGCGCCACAGGCATAGCGTCCGGTGGAATTGAACGCGTAGCCGACCACGGGTCGCCCGTGACGGACCACGTCCGTGACCACGGCCACGACGGAGGTAGTCATTTCCGAAAAGTCGAAGGCGGCATTGCGCATCGTGGATGCGACGGGAACGGCCTTCTCGAAGATGCCGGTGATGCGCATGGACTGTCCAGCCAATCAGACGGGCTGGATGCCGGCTTCGGTGATAACCTTTTTCCACTTAGGCACTTCGTCGGTGATGCGCTTTCTCATGCTGTCGGGGCCTTTGGCGATCACTTCGAAGCCGTTGTTGCGCAGCTGATCGGCAATCTTATTGGTCTTCAGAATTTCGATCGACTTGGTCGCCAGCAGTTGCACGATCTCCGGCGGTGTCTTTGCCGGCGCCAGAAAACCCTGGAACGTGTCGGCAATGAAATCCTTGTAACCAACATCGACCATGGTCGGCACATCGGGCAGATCGAACCACCGACTGGCCCCGGTGACGGCGAGCGCCTTCAGCGCGCCGCTGACTATATGCGGGTGCGCCGGCGGCAGCGCGGTCGAACAGATCTGTACTGTGCCGGCAAGGATGGCCTGGATCGCCGGTCCTGCGCCCGGAAACGGCACGTGCGTCATTTGGATGCCGCCGGCGATCTTCAGCAACTCACCCGACAGATGAGGCGTGGTGCCGCTGCCGGGGCTCGCATAGTTGAAGCGATTGGGATCCGCCTTGGCGCTGGCGATCAGATCGGCGATCGAATTGATCCCTATCTTGGGATCGACCAGGATCACGTTGGGCGACGTGCCCAGTTCGGCGACCGGCGCGAAGTCCTTGTAGGGCTCGTAAGGTATTTTGACGTAGAGGCTCGGATTGACCACGTAGGCGCTGGACGTGATTAGTAGCGTGTAGCCGTCCGGCTCGGCATTGGCCGCCGCACCGATCCCGATATTGCCGCCGGCCCCGGGCCGGTTCTCGACGATCACATTGCCGCGGATGGCCTCGCCGAGATGCTGGGCCACGATGCGCGCCATGATGTCGGTAGGTCCGCCCGGCGCAAACGGCACAATGATCTTGATCGGGCGAGTGGGATAGTTCGCGGCATATGCCGTCTTCGGCCGCAGGCCGGTGAAGGCAACGCCAGCGACAATAGCTGCCGCACGCAGCACGGCACGACGCGACAGAATAGCGTTGCTATTCTTCAACATGGCGTTCCCCCCTGAGGCGATGCTCTGGCACCGCGTTACTATCGTGGCCTTCGTCTGAGCGAATTATCGGCCTTGCCGCGACAGCCGAAGCTGTCGCGGGTCGTCTTTGAACTGTCAGCGAATGGCGACAGGATTGATCGGTGATCCCACCGCGCCGGTGATCGGCAGCGCCGGACCAACGAACAGGAAGTCATAAAGCTTGTCGGCGTGGCAGGCCTTGGCGAGTTCATCGAGCTTGAATATCTCGCCCATCGTCAGGCCCATGATCGGGATACAGATCCAGTGCCACGGCTGGTTGGCGTCGTCGCAATTGTTGGGCCGGACTTCGACGCCCCAGGTGTCGGTCGCGACCGCCGCGACCTGCTTGTCCTGCAGCCAGTCGAGCGTCTCAAAGGCAAGCCCCGGCGCGTCACCGCCCGGATAGCCGTCCCAGCTGCCGGCGGCGAGTTTCTCTTCCATCTGACCGGTACGGATCAGCAGATGATCGCCGCGGCCGACCTCGACGTTCTGCGCCTTGGCGCAACCGTCAAGGATATCGTTGGTGATTGCAAAGCCCTCCGGCAGCCAGTCCATGCCCTGATGCTTGGCGATGTCGAGCAAGACGCCGCGACCCACCATCTTTTCCTTGGCATGCTCGATGCCGGCCTTCTCCGCGCCGAACGACGAGACGTTGCGGCAGTCGTAGCCGTTCCACATATAGTTCTCGTAGAAAATGTGGCCGAGTCCATCCCAATGCGTTCCCGCCTGCAACGGGAACAGCACGATATCGTCGGCCGAGCGAATGCCGCGCTTGTCGAGCACGCCGGAATAGGCGTCGGTGCCTGTCCGCAGCATGGTGTGCACCGGGTTGAACCGGCCCACGGGAGGAAACTTGGTCTTACCGCCCTGCGGGCCCTTGTTGTCATAATTCAACGCGAGCGAAATGACCTGCCCCTTGCGCACCAGTCCGGCGGCGCGGATGATATCTTCGGGCTGGGTATAGTTCATGGTACCGACGTGATCGTCCGGACCCCATTTGCCCCAGTTTTTCAGACGTTCCGCCGCCGCCTCGATGTCTTTCTTCGTAACTTTCGCGGGACCGTGCAACATGTCGCTCATTTGGGACGCCTCCTCTTGTTTGTTATTGATTTGATGTCGGGCTGCGAGCGGAAGCCGGCGGCCACGAACGGGATGATGCGCGCCAGCGCCTCGTCGACACGGCCGGGATCACAGCGCCCATCGGTCAACGACTGGATTCGGCCGGCGTCGGCCATCGTATAAAACATCGTGCCCAGCATGAAGTGGAAGCGCCATTCGAGCTCGGCCTGATGGATCTCCGGCAAGGCGCGCGCGATCGCCGCCATGAACGCGCCGGACGATTCATCGAACGCTTTGGCAAGGATGCGACGGCTGACGACTTCCGGCTCGGTGGCCAATCGGGCCCGCAATTTCACGAAAGCCCGCCCACCGGCACGGGCGTCCGAGCCGATAATGAGGGCTGGCCGCAGGAAGGCTTCCAGAATGCGCTCCAGCGATGGTGCATGATCAAGGTCGATCTCGGACAGCAGACGGACGCGCTCCTCGGCGATCGGCTTGGCGCGGGCCGCGAAGATCTCGGACAGCAGCTGTTCTTTGGAACCGAAGTGATAGTGCAGCGCAGCCAGGTTGACGCCTGCAGCTGCAACAATGCTGCGGATGCTGACGGCGTTCCAGCCATGCTCCGCGAACAGTTGCTCCGAGGCGTCCATCAGACGCTGTCGTGCTGACCGCTTCTTCGAGCCATCATCGGGCAACGCGTCGGGCGGCATCTGGAGGGCAGAAGCTTTAGGCACGGCACCGACATCCCTTGACTAATTAAAACGTTCGTTTCAATAAGTCGTTTGTTCTGATCTTGTCAAGCCGGCCGCCATGCCATGCTGCCGATTGATCCAGGGCGAGCAAATCCGACGGCGTCACGCTGATCGGGTAAAAAACGATAGGGAGAAACCGACATGACGACACGCCGGAATTTTCTGAAGGGCGCGGCGGGGGGCCTCGCCTTCTGCAGTTGCGGAATGCTCGAGGCCGCGCACGCTGAGCAGCCGAAGTTTCGCGCCCTGCCCGTGACCGTCAAGGGCAAACGCATCAAAACCATCGACGTCCACGCGCATTGCATCATCCGCGAAGCGCTCGACATGATGGGCGACGACGTCCCGCGCATTCTGCCGCCGACCAAGGGACAGCAGGAGCATTTCATCGTGCTGGAGAACCGCCTCAAGGCGATGGACGCGATGGGCATCGACATGGAGGTGCTCTCCATCAACCCGTTCTGGTACCGCAAGGACCGCGACACCGCGGCCAAGATCGTGCAGATCCAGAACGATGCACTGGCGCAACTTTGCGCTTCGAAGCCGGATCGCTTTGCCGCCTTTGCATCGCTGTCCCTGCAATATCCTGACCTCGCGGTGCAACAACTCGAGAACGCAGTCAGAAAGCAGGGTCTACGCGGCGCAGCAATCGGCGGCAACGTCGTCGGCACTGATTTCTCCAATCCGAAATTTCATCCCGTCTGGGCCAAGGCGGAAGAACTCGGCGCCGTTCTGTTCATTCACCCGCAGGGCACGGTCGAACTGGCTGCACGGTTCAAGGGCAACGGCTGGCTGTCCAACACCATCGGCAATCCCCTGGACACCACGATCGCCCTCCAGCACCTGATTTTCGAGGGAACCCTCGACAAGTTTCCGAAACTGAAAATCCTTGCCGCACACGGCGGCGGCTACCTCGGCTCCTACGCGCCGCGATCCGATCATGCGTGTTTCGTCTCGCCGCAAAACTGCAACCCGGATATCCAGCTCAAGAAGAAACCGACCGAATATCTCAACCAGCTCCACTTCGACTCGCTGGTGTTCACTCCAGAAGCGCTTCGCCATCTGGTCGCACAGGTGGGCGCCAGCCAGGTCATGATCGGCACCGATCACCCGATCCCGTGGGAAGATCACCCCGTCGACCATATCTTCGCGACCGAAAGCCTCAGCGACGCGCAGAAGGCGGCGATCCTCGGCGGCAACGCGGCGCGGCTGCTCGGGATCAAGACCGCTTGATAATGTCGCAGCCGCGCTTCGGCGCGGCCGCTTCATCTCTTTATCTGCAATCGAAAACAACAAGGAACGAGAATGTCCAAGGACGGTATGAGCGTCATCATCACGGGATCGGCGTCGGGTCTAGGTGCGGCAACGGCGCTGCAGCTTGCCCGCGACGGCGTACGCATCGTGGTGAACTACGCGTCGAGCCAGACGGAAGCGGAGCAAACCGCGGACCTGTGTCGTACGGCCGGCGCCGAGGTGATTGTCGTGCAGGGCGACGTTTCGCGCGACGACGACTGTCGCCGCATCGTCGCCGCCGCGGAGAAATGGGGCCAGCTCAACGCGCTGATCAACAATGCGGGGACGACCAAGCACGTCGCGCAGGGCGACCTTGACGGCCTGTCCGCCGAGGATTTCATCCGCATCTACGCCGTCAACACAATCGGCCCCTATCAGATGGTTCGCGCCGCCCGAACGCTCCTCGAGGCCGGCGCAAAAGCATCAGGCCGCGCCTCCGCCGTCGTCAACACCTCCTCGGCTTCGGCTTTTCACGGCGGCGGATCTTCGGTTGCATATGCGGCCAGCAAGGGCGCGCTGAATACCATGACGAAGTCTTTGGCGCGCGCTCTGGCGCCGCTGATCCGCGTCAATACCGTCTGCCCCGGCTACATCGACACTCCCTGGTTCACCAAGGGTCGCGGTGCCGAGGCGGCGGCGAAGCTTCGCGAGGCGACGATTGCCAAGGTCGCTCTCAAGGTCGCCTCTACGGCGGAGGACATCGCAGGGGTGGTCTGCTTCCTCGCCACTCCGCAATCCAGCAACATGACCGGGGAAATAATCAGGATGGATGCTGGCGCACATCTCGTCATGTAAAAAATTACATCTGGTGGGCGCGCGGTCGACACCAAGTCGCCGCAGAAAGAATTCGGCCTCAACGCAGAAGTGGGAGGCCGCAGACTGCCTCCGCTGCGGGCTTCTCTCGGCGAGCGGATCGATCAAAATCCGCATACGTGTGAATAGGCACTCCATTTGACCCCCGATCGGCTTCCAAGGCTGACCCCACCCGTGCCGCGCGATGTCCCTGACACTGCGATGGAAATCAGACGTGGGCTGAGGTCACGGTTGGGCGCCGATAGGGGTCAAAGTTTGGGTCTGACTCACAGGGCTATTTTTGAGATTAGCCACGCAATGCGTCTCAACCCAATGGATCCGCAAATCCACGCGGCGCAAGCTGTGATGATAATAACTCTGGTATTTCTGCATAGATCAGACGAAACGATAGCCTGGATAAATAAGGCGCTTGCTCGACATCCTACCTATCCGTCAACACTTCGGTTTGCTACTGTGGCATACGCAAAAATGAACCGCGTCGAGGAGGCGCGCTTGATGTTTGCCCGGCTCCTCAAAGTCGATCCCGATATGCGTCTGTCACATCTGAAGAAATGGCTTCCATTTCGAAGGCAGGAAGACATTGCAATGTACGTCGAGGGAATGCGTAAGTCGGGGATGCCTGAATAAGACAACGGGGAGCAACTTTCTAACACCCAATGTCTGGTGATGGCACTTTTCGGACCTGAGGCGATTTCCAATTTAAGTCGGTAATACGGCGGATAGCGGACATGCCTCAAGCTCCCACACAAACGCACGATTTATGAGTACACGCCCTAGCGCGCCAGCGTCTTTTTTCATGCTCAGCAGGGCAGAAACCCCGCTCAAGATATTACTCTTGCCCAGCCCATCCGCGTTAATACATCGCTCAATTGCCCTTGCAATGTAGCCGCCGGCGAGCTTGTTTCGCATCTGCCGCAACCGAAGCATCGCTTCACGTGCAGGCTCATCGTTCTCATCGAATTTTCTTTGCAATTCCTTGTACGTTTTGGCCTTCAATTTCCCATTGGCGATCTGCTTTATTTAATCAAGCATTCCCTCGCCCCAGAAGTGCAGCTTTCCCGCCACTTACTTCGCCTTCGCGATGTCTCTACCTCCCGACATGTCCGTAACGAATGCTTTCAACGTCAGAGCCGGTCCCGGAAATCTGCACACGACGATAAGTGGAGTTTCTGCCTGACAGCGGCGATAATTGCCGCGCACAGGAGAGACTATGACGAGACGACCACGGCGGAACCACACAGCAGGCTCCTGTTCGTCGTCAGGCAATTTGAGACTGATCAGGT
>JACMOT010000181.1 GCA_014377915.1 Tardiphaga sp. | reverse complement strand
CGGGTGTAGCGCGTTCTTCCTTCTCCCCCACGCGAAGCGGAGCTTCGCTAGGTGGGAGAAGGTGCCTCAGCGAAGCGGAGGCGGATGAGGGGGCAGCAAAGCTCGTAGTTTGTGACCACCCCTCACCCGTCTCGACCGCTTTGCGGGCGATCCACCCTCTCCCACAAGGGGAGAGGGGCAGAGACATCAACGCTGGCGCCTTATGGCTGCAGGCATTACCGGGAGCGACACATGACCTTCAAGAATTTCAAGATCGAGACTGACGCCGACGGCATTGCCCTTGTCACCTGGGACATTCCCGGCCGTTCGATGAACGTGCTCGACACCACCACCATCGAAGAGCTCGGCGCCATCGTCGACCAGACCACCGCGGACGCCGCCGTGAAGGGTGTCGTCATCACCTCCGGCAAGGAGGCGTTCTCCGCCGGCGCCGACCTGTCGATGCTGGAAGGTATGAACAAGGCCTTCGCCGAGACCCGAAAGGCCAAGGGCGAGGAAGCCGCGCAGCAATTGCTGTTCGACGAGAGCCGCAAACTGTCGCTGACGCTGCGCAGGATCGAGACCTCTGGCAAGCCGTGGGTCGCGGCGATCAACGGCCTTGCGCTCGGCGGCGCGTTTGAAGTGACGCTGGCCTGCCACTATCGCGTGGCCGCGGACAATCCCAAGACCAAACTCGGCCTGCCCGAGATCAAGGTCGGCCTGTTCCCCGGCGGCGGCGGCACCCAGCGCCTGGCGCGGCTGCTGCAGCCGCAGGACACCATGCAGATGCTGCTGAAGGGCGAGGCCATCAACCTCACCAAGGCGAAGGCGATGAACCTGATCGGCGCCGTGGTGCCCGCGGCCGAACTGATCACGGCGGCCAAGGAATGGATCAAGGCCGGTGGCAAGGCCGCGGCGCCGTGGGACGAGAAGGGCTTCAAGCTGCCTGGCGGTCCGGTCTATTCCAAGCAAGGCATGCAGCTGTTCCCCGCCGGCAACGCGATCTATCGCCGCGAGACGTTCGACAACTATCCCGCGGCGCGCGCGATCATGCAGTGCGTCTATGAAGGCCTGCAGCTCCCGATGGACGCCGCGCTGCGCGTCGAGTCGCGCTATTTCGCCAAAATCCTGCAGAGCAAGGAAGCGGCGGCGATGGTCCGCAGCCTGTTCATCTCGATGCAGGAGCTCAGCAAGGGTGCGCGCCGTCCGCCAAACGTTCCGCCGACCAAGGTGAAGAAGCTGGCCATCATCGGCGCCGGCTTCATGGGGGCGTCGGTCGGTTTCGTCTCGGCGCGCGGCGGCATGGATGTGGTGCTGATCGACCGCGATCAGGCCAGTGCCGACAAGGGTCTCGGCCACTGCGAAGCGGCCATCGACGGCTTGATCAGCAAGGGTCGGGCGAAGGAAGCCGACAAGGCCGCGCTGATGGCGAGGATCACCGCGACGGCCGATTTCGACGTGATCAAAGACTGCGACCTCGTCATCGAGGCGGTGTTCGAGGATCGCGCGGTGAAGGCCGAGATCTACAAGAAGGTGCAGCCGTTACTGAAGGAAGGCGCGATCATAGCGTCCAACACCTCGACGCTGCCGATCAACTCGCTCGCCGAGGAATTCACCGACCAGTCGAAATTCATCGGCATCCATTTCTTCTCGCCGGTCGAGAAGATGATGCTGGTGGAGATCATCGTTGGCAAGAACACCGGCGATGTCGCGCTGGCGACCGCGCTGGATTACGTCCGGGTGATTGGCAAGACGCCGATCGTGGTCAATGATTCGCGTGGCTTCTTCGCCAACCGTTGTGTGCTGCGCTTCACCGCCGAAGGGCTGGAAATGCTGATGGAAGGCGTGCCGCCGGCGATGATTGAGAATACCGCCAAGATGGCCGGCATGCCGGTCGGCCCGCTGTCATTGTCGGACGAGATCGCACTCGATCTGGTGCTCAAGATCATGAAGGCCACCGAGGCCGATCTCGGCTCGCAGGCGGTCGATCAGGCGCAGAAAAAGCTGATCGTCGAGATGGTCGAGAAGCAGGAGCGCCTCGGCCGCAAGAACGGCAAGGGCTTTTACGAATATCCGGCCAAGGGCAAGGGCCAGAAGAGCCTGTGGCACGGGCTTGGTGAACTGGTGCCAAAGCCGGTCGATCCCGACACGCTCGATGTCGAGGAGCTGAAGCAGCGCTTCCTCGTGGTGCAGGCGGTGGAAGCCGCGCGCACCGTCGAGGATCACGTCATCACCGATCCGCGCGAGGCCGATGTCGGCTCGATCCTCGGCTTCGGCTTTGCCCCCTTCACCGGCGGTACGCTGAGCTACATCGACTTCATGGGGACGAAGCAGTTTGTCGAACTCTGCCACAAGCTAGAGGCCAAATACGGCTCGCGCTCCACGCCGCCCAAACTGCTGGAAGACATGGCGGCCAAGGGCGAGACCTTCTACGGCCGCTTCCCGCCGAAGAAGCTCGCGGCGGCGTAGGCTGCTGTTTTTCCCCCTCCCCCTCCTGGGGGAGGGGGCCTGAGCGAAGCGAAGGCGGGAGAGGGGGAGCCACGCGCCCCGTCGCTACCGCCCCTCACCCGTCTCGCGCGGCTTTGCGTGTTCGATCCACCTTTCCCGCAAGCGGAGAGGCGACGACAGCAACCTTTGCTTCAAATGCTATCTGCGCCTTGCTCAAAGCCTGTAGCAACCAGAGTGCGGGATCACCGACCCGGCCGCTTGATCATTCAACCGGCGGCAAGCTGCTGGTTCTTGTAGTATTGCGGCATCGAGCTCGGCGCCAGGGCGTGGTCGGAGCGTCGTCCCATGAAGAACAGGCCGCTGGCGGCGTCGGCCCTGGCCCGGCCGCGGCCGAAGCCGTCCAGAAATCTCAGCCAGAAGAAGGGCAGGGCGGCCAGGCGCGAAACGCCGTCGCCGACACCGAACGCCCGGAATAGATAGCGGATCGACCATAGCAGCGCGACGCCGCCGCCAGTGACGGGCCCGGCGCTGATTTCCGTGAACGACCTGAACAGCCAGCGATGCCCGCTCTGGGTAAATCGCGTGAAATCGTAAGCCCGCTCATGCACCTGCTGCATGAACGGGGTCTCGGCGTAGACCAGCCCGTTGTCCCGCAGCACCCGGTGGATTTCCGAGACCACGTCGATGGGCTCAAGCACATGTTCAAGTACGGCCTGGATCCAGACGCCGTCGAAGGACTGATCCACGAAGGGTAGCTTATGGGCGTCAGCGACCAGCCTGGTGTGGGGCGATGAAAACACGTCCGTGCCGACCACCTCCAGCGTGGGGTCGTCGTAGAGATGCTCCGCGCCGGAGCCGATCTTGGCGCCACCGACCACCAGGATTCGCGGCCTGGGAGACCGCTGCTTTGCCAGCGTGACAAAGGTCCTGCAATTTTCGCCGGCGACCGGATTCTCGCCGAACGTGAAGCGATGCAGGCGGGAGCCGATCGAGTGATTCAGCACATCGCGATCCAGCACCGAGCCACTGTTGTCGTGATAGGTTTCGCGGTCGAAGATGCTGGACTCGAAATCGATCAGCACCTGCTGCCCATCCACCGTGGGAAACCCGTCGGCAGCATAGGCGCAGACGGCGTTGGAGCAGCGCGTCTGCGCTCCCTGACCGGCGATGGTCGACCGGCAGCGGGGGCAGCAGGTGATATCGCTCAGGCGCAAGCTGTCCTGTGCCGGACCGGTCAATATTGGCTTGTTCATGCGATCCACCAGCGCCTTTCGCAAAATGCAAAGAAGAAGACGCCATCGCGGCGTTGCCGTCGGTTCGCGGTTACAGCGTGGCCGCGTCGATGGCCGTTTGACGACTCGCGTGGCGATGCGCGGTCATTTGTGTGACGGGTCACATCCGTGGCGCCCGCCGGGCTTGCGATAGCCGGATGGCCTGTGTTGAACAACGAAAGGGCCGGATGATTGATCCGGCCCTTTCGACATTTACTTTGAAGGAATCACGCCGCCTTCATCAGGCCTTCGCTGACCAGCGCTTCCTGCACCTTCGGGCGGGCCGCGACGCGTGCCTTGTAGGTGGTCAGGTTGCTGAATTCGGCGAGGTCGAGGTTCATTCGGTCGGCCCATTTCAGCATCACGAACAGATAGCCGTCCGCAACGGTGAAATCCTTGCCGAGCAGGTAATCGTGGCCAGCCAGCGCGCCGTCGACGAATTTGAACTTGGAGGTCAGGCGGGTGCGGAAGAAACCCTTCACAGTGTCGTCGAAAATCGGCTGGAACAGCGGCGAAAAGTTCTTGTGCAACTCGCCGTTGATGAAGCCGAGCCATTCCTGAAGTTGGCGGCGCTCGGCGGTACCGTTCGCAGGGGCCAGCTTCGCGGCGGCGGCCTGGTCGGCGATATATTGCACGATCACTGGCCCCTCGGTGATCAGTTCGCCGCTGTCGAGACCGAGCGCGGGCACCTGCCCCTTGGGGTTGATGGCGAGGTAATCGTCGCCGTTTTCCAGTTTCTTGGCCTTCAAATCGACCTTCACCAGATCAAAGGGCAGGCCGGCTTCGAGCAACGCGATATGCGGCGACATCGAGCAGGCACCGGGCGAATAATACAGTTTCATCGAGATTCCTCCCTGGGAAGATTGTTTTTGGAGATCATTGGTTTAACCACAGCCATGACTAAATGCAGCTGCATCCACTCGTCAAGATTGATGCAGCTGCATCAAATGGCTAGGGTGCTGCGACCATATGGACCCGTCGATGAAGCGCAAACCATCCCTTGAGGCGACCGCCGCCTGGATTCGCTTGATGCGAATCCAGAGCCGGGTGCTGGACGCTGTCGAACAGGACCTCAAGCGGGCTGGTTTCCCCCCGCTGGCCTGGTTCGACGCCCTGATGGAATTGTCACGCGCGCCGACCGGCGAAATGCGCCCCGTTGAGCTCGAGAAGCAGATGCTGATACCGCAATATTCGACCTCGCGGCTGATCGACCGGCTGGTCGATGAGGGGCTGGCGGCGCGGCGCGAATGCAAGAACGACAAGCGCGGCCTGTTCGTGGAGATTACCGCGGCGGGACGCGAGTTGCACAAGAAGATGGGTTGCGCCTATTCCACGGCGATCGAGAAACATGTCGGCTCCAAGCTCTCCGACGCAGACGCAGCAAAACTATGCGGCCTGCTCGACCGGCTTGGTTGCGCATGTCATGAGACGGCGGTGTCGGCCAGAGAAGCCGCGCCGACACGATGACTTTATTGCAAGTTCCTGCGCCGACGGCCCGTTCGGGTTGCCGGCATCCCCGACACTGCGCGCGTTTCACCGCGGCGCCTTTCATCCGGAAATTCCATGGCGCGTGACCAGATCGATATGACGCCGCTGCAGTCGCGCGACGAACTCGTGACGTGGCTGGCGGAGGGCGTGAAGCCGCCTTCGGAATTCCGCATCGGCACCGAGCACGAGAAGACGCCGTTCACCCTGCAGGGGCACAATCCGGTTCCCTATGAGGGGCCGCGCGGCATCGGCGCGGTGCTCGATGGCATGAAGCACCTGCTCGGCTGGGAGCCGATCATGGAAGCCGGCAATATCATCGGCCTGTACGACGTCACCGGTGGCGGCGCGATCTCGCTGGAACCCGGCGGCCAGTTCGAACTGTCCGGTGCGCCGGTCGAGACCGTGCACCAGACCCAGTCGGAGCTGGTGGCGCATCTGGCGCAGGTGCGCGAAGTAGCGACGCCGCTTGGCATCGGCTTTCTTGGCCTCGGCCTGACGCCGTCCTGGACGCGTGAGCAGATCCCGGTGATGCCCAAGGGCCGTTACAAGATCATGACCAACTACATGCCGAAGGTCGGCCAGTACGGCCTCGACATGATGTACCGGACCTGCACGGTGCAGACCAATCTCGACTTCTCGTCCGAGGCCGACATGGTCAAGAAGCTGCGCGTCTCGGTGGCGCTGCAGCCGATCGCCGCCGCTCTGTTCGCCAATTCGCCGTTCACCGAAGGCAAGCCGAACGGCTACCTGTCGTTCCGCTCCGAGGTCTGGCGCGATACCGACAATGCCCGCTCCGGCATGATTCCATGGGCGTTCGAAGACGGCATGGGGTTCGAACGCTGGGTCGATTACGCGCTCGACGTGCCGATGTATTTCGTGAAGCGCGGCGACAACTACATCGACGTGGCGGGCTCCTCGTTCCGCGATTTCTTTGACGGCAAGAACAAGATGTTCCCCGGAGAAAAGCCGACTTTGTCGGACTGGGCCAACCATCTGTCGACGATCTTCCCGGAAGTGCGGCTGAAGCGCTATCTGGAAATGCGCGGCGCCGACGGCGTGCCGTTGGACCTGCTGCCGGCGCTGTCGGCATTCTGGGTCGGGCTGCTTTATGATGATTTGGCGCTGGACGCCGCCTGGGAAATCGTCCGGCGCTGGACCGCCGAGGAGCGCCAGGCGCTGCGCGACGACATGCCGAAACTGGGTTTCAAGGCCCGGATCAAGGACCGCACTCTGTTCGAGATCGCCAGGGAATGCGTCACGCTCGCCCATGGCGGTCTCGGCCGCCGCGCCCGGCTCGACTCGAATGGCCGCGACGAAACCCGCCATATGCACGCGCTCGACCGCATCATCGATTCCGGCCTCAGCCCTGCCGAGGAGATGCTGGCCAAATTCCATGGCGCCTGGAACGGTTCGGTGACCCCGGCCTACACGGAATATTGCTTCTAGATCTGACGCTTAGCTGAATCTGAAAGCTTGTTCATCGGCGGTACAGGTGATGCGCGCTCCAATGGTCTTTCGCGCTGCGCCGTGCAGCCCCCGCTGAAAGTCGTTCCGCATGTCGATGAGCCGCCTGTTCAGCGCGTGTTGGGCAGTGTTCGCCGTGCTGGTGATATTCGCCGCAACGCTGGCGCAGGCCCAGACCAATTTTGATCGCCCCGGCGCCGACTATTCGCGATCGGTGTCGCAATCCGGCGATCCGGCCGAGTGCGCGCTGGTCTGTGAACGCGACCGGCGCTGCCGGGCGTGGAGCTTCAACTATCCCAGCGACAATGCCGAAAACGCGGTGTGCTGGCTGAAAGACAAGGTGACGCCGCGGGTCGAGAGCTATTGCTGCGTCTCCGGCGTCCGCGGCGCCGGCGTTATCGAACCGCGCTCGGGGCCGGTGGAGACCTCGATCGACCGCTTCGGCGGTGATTACCGCAGTTTCGAGCTGAAGAATGACGACAACGCCGAGCGCGGCGACGCCTGCCGCGACGCCTGCCAAGGCGACAACAAGTGCCGCGCCTGGACCTTTGCCAGGCCTGGTTACGTCGGCAAAGGCGCGCGCTGCTTCCTGAAAAACGATATCAAGCCGCCGCGGCGCAAGCCTGGGTTCATCTCGGGCGTGGTGCGGTAGGGTCCTTTGCTATGCCGGCTGGGCGAGGCACACGGTCAATTCCGGCCACAGCGCCTGCCAGCGCGCGGTCTTGATCCGGTAGGCGTCGGCGGAAAAATTAGGCGTCAGGTTCGGCCGCACGATCATCGCAGCGAGGTCATCGAGGCCAGCGGGCGCGTAGACGTGGTCGCCGGCGGACCTGCGTTGAATGCCGAGTTGCGTGCAGGGCGTGAGAAACCGGTCGATGCCGTCGGTCGATTTCTGCAAAGCCGGATAGGGCAAGCCGTGTTTTGGCGGATACCACAGATGCACGCGGGCCTGGTTGCGCGCCTCGATGGGCACGCCGAGGCGGTCGGATACCTCGCGAAAATCCGTGATGACGCGGTCCTCGGCCTGCCAGGACACGTCGTCATCGAAATAGAACACGTCGTAGTCGTTGATGCCGTAGTCGATCGGGCGACCGGTCTGCATATTCCACACGGTTTGCGCGAGCGAGCCGGCAACGATCCAGGCGTCGGGCAGGGAACGCATGATCGGCTCGTCCAGCAGCGCTTGATGAACGCGATTGCGCAGTGCCGCGTCGCAGAAGTCGTCAGCGGTCATGGCACCCTGGTTCCGTCGTCATTGCCAGTAGCCCTTGGCGAGGAGCCCTTGCGGCGAAGCAATCCAGTCTTGCCTTGTAGCCTTCTGAATTGCTTCGCTTCGCTCGCAATGACGGCAGAGAGGTCGGTGTTTCCGCTCAGTGCACGCTGGTAAAGAACCGCGCCATGCGGAATCCCGACAACCACGTGCTGATCGGCTGGCCACGGATGCCCAGATCCCAGGAGCCGACGATGGCGTCGACGCGGCCGATCAGATTGTCCATCGGCAGCAGGCCGACGCCGCCTGATCGCACCGGGACGCGGCTATCGGCGGAATTGTCGCGATTGTCGCCCATCACGAATAAATGTTCGGCGGTGACCACCACTTCCTCGGTGTTGTCGAGCCGGCCATTGTCGTAGAGTTTGAATATCGGATGCGAGACGCCGTCGGGCAGGGTCTCGACATAGCGCCGTGCCGTCTCCGAGCCGCCGCCGTCATCTTCGGCCTGGCCGAGGCCGTCGGGCTTCACGGCGGTGGCCGTGCCATTGATCCAGACCTGGCCATGGCGCAGTTCGATGCGATCGCCGGGCAGTCCGATCACGCGCTTGACCCAGACCTGCGAGCGGTCGCCGGGCCAGCGAAACACCACCACGTCGCCGCGCTTCGGCGTTGCCGCCAGAACGCGGCCGGTCTCTGGGAACGAGACATGGATCGGCAGTGACGCCGTCGAATAGCCATAGGGGAATTTTGACGCCAGCAGCGCGTCGCCGATCAGCAGCGCCGGCTCCATCGAGGCGGACGGCACGTAGAACGGCTCCGCCAGCGCGCCCTTGGCGACGAACACGATGCCGACGATCGCTGCGATTTGGGCCAACTGGCCAGACCAGCGCTTGGCCGTCGAGGATAGCGAAGATGAGGTGGTGAGGCCGCTCACGAGCCGGTTCCTCCTACCGTGATCTGGTCCATCCGCAGTGTCGGCTGGCCGACGCCGACCGGCACGCCCTGGCCGTGCTTGCCGCAGGTCCCGATGCCGTCATCGAGCGCCAGATCGTTGCCGATCATGCTGATGCGGTGCAGGTCGGTCGGCCCGTTGCCGATCAACATCGCGCCCTTCAGCGGCGCGCCGATCTTGCCATTCTCGATCTTGTAGGCCTCGGTGCACTGGAACACGTATTTGCCCGACGTTATGTCGACCTGCCCGCCGCGGAAGTTCACCGCATAGATGCCGTTCTTCACCGAAGCGAGGATCTCGGCCGGATCGCGCTGGCCGGCCAGCATGTAGGTGTTGGTCATGCGCGGCATTGGCACATGGGCATAGCCCTGGCGCCGGCCGTTACCGGTCGGCTTCATGCCCATCAGCCGGGCGTTCTGGCGGTCCTGCATGTAGCCGACCAGGATGCCGTCCTCGATCAGGGTGGTGCGGTTGGTCGGCGTGCCCTCGTCGTCGATCGACAGCGAGCCGCGCCGTGACGAGAGGGTGCCGTCATCGACCACGGTGACGCCCTTGGCGGCGACCTGCTGGCCCATCAGGCCGGCAAAAGCAGACGTCTGCTTGCGATTGAAATCGCCTTCAAGCCCGTGGCCGACCGCCTCGTGCAGCATCACGCCGGGCCAGCCCGGCCCGAGCACCACGTCCATCTCGCCGGCGGGGGCGGGGATCGATTCGAGGTTCACCAGCGCCTCGCGAATTGCG
>JACMOT010000180.1 GCA_014377915.1 Tardiphaga sp. | reverse complement strand
TAACTGGCGACCTCGCCGCGGTCCGTCCGCGCCGCCATTTCCTCGGCGATTTCCCTAACGACGGTTTCGGGGTTCGGGAGGGGGGAGGGCATGTCAGTTCAATTTCGTTTCAACATCACGGCGTCGGGTTGCGATGCCCGGCCTGTGCCGGGCATGCGGGATAGGCGGCAAAGAGCGCCGGCCGGCGGAGGACTAGGCCAGCCGCAGGATAGCGATGGCAAGAACCGCCTGGGCGATAAAGCCGACGGTGAAAGCCAGCGTGCGAAGGATAGGTACGCCGATAGTGTAGACGGCCAGATGCGCGAGTCGCGACCAGAAATACACGGCGCAGGCCAGCACGGTGGTCGGTGTCGAGACGTCGGCTGCGTTCAGGATCAGCACCAGCGGTGCGAACACGATCAGGTTCTCGACCGCATTGTCATGCGCGAACATCAGCCGGTTGGCCCATTCGGCCTGCGGCTTGTCGGCGCGGGTGGGGTTGGCCATGGCGCCGAACAGGCCGCGCACCATGATGCGGTTCAGCACATAGGGAACCCAGAGCAGGCCGGTCAGAATGACGGTCAACGTCAGCCAGAACAATTCACGCGTCATCCGCGGTTCCTTTCAAATCAAATGTCCGCCGAAAACGCGGAGGGGTGGGGCATCTAAACACGATAGCGCCGGCGGCGAGCCGCGCGGCAGCCATGAACCATAGACAATTGGATTGGCCGCGCCAATGCAGCCTGCGACGATCAGGCGCGGACGCGCACGTAGCTGCCGGGCGCATCCTCGATGGCCGGATGCGCCTCGCTGCCGACGTGGCGGGCGGGCACCTGTTCGGCGTCGATGCTGGACAGCCATTCGCGCCAGTTCGGCCACCACGAGCCCGCATGCTCCTGCGCGCCCTGCATCCACTCGGCTAGCGTGGTGGCGTGGGTGTGGTCGTTGGTCCAGTACTGGTACTTGCCCGAGGCTGGCGGGTTGACCACGCCGGCGATATGGCCGGAGCCGGACAGCACATATTTCACCGGACCACCGAAGAATTGCGAGCCGTACAGCACGGATTCGGCAGGCGCGATATGGTCCTCGCGGGTAGCGAGATTGTAGATCGGCACCTTGACCTTCGACAGATCGAGCCTTGTGTTGTCGAGGATCATGTTCCCGGTCGACAGCTTGTTCTCGAGATAGCAGTTGCGCAGATAAAACGAATGATTGGCCGCCGGCATCCGGGTGGCGTCGGAATTCCAGTGCAGCAGGTCGAACGCCGAGGGCGGCTTGCCCTTGAGATAGTTGCTGACGACGTAGGACCAGATCAGGTCGTTGGAGCGCAACATGTTGAAGGCCATCGCCATCTTGCTGCCTTCCAGCACGCCGGAGGCCTGCATGTCCTTCTCCAGTGCTGCGATCTGGTCCTCGTCGACGAATACCATCAGGTCGCCGGCGTGGGTGAAATCGACCTGCGCCGCCAGGAACGTTGCCGAGGTCACCCGCACGCGACGCTTTTCCGCCAGCCACGCCAGGGTCGAGGCCAGCAGCGTGCCGCCGACGCAGTAGCCGATGGTGTGTACCTTCAACTCCCCGGTGACCTGCTCGATGACATCCATCGCCGCCAGCGGGCCTTCCTTCATGTAATCGTCGAAGGTCTTGTAGCCGAGACTCTTGTCGGGATTGACCCAGGAGATCACGAACACCGTGACACCCTGATCGACGCACCATTTGATGAAGGATTTTTCCGGCTTCAGATCGAGAATGTAGAATTTGTTGATCCATGGCGGCACGATCAGCAGCGGCGTGCGCAGCACGTTCTCGGTGGCTGGCTGATACTGGATCAGCTGCATCACCTCGTTCTGGAAGATCACCTTGCCGGGGGTGGTCGCCATGTTGACGCCAACCGCGAGATTGGCCGGGTCCGACTGCCGGATCCGGATCGAGCCGTGGCCGGCCTCGATGTCCTCCGCCAGCATGGTCATGCCGCGCATCAGATTGCCACCATTTGAGGCCACCGTCTCGCGCAGCACTTCTGGATTGGTCAGCACGAAGTTGGATGGGGCCATCGCATTGGTGATCTGCTGAACGTAAAATTCCGCTTTCTTGCGGGTGTGGGCGTCGAGTCCGTCGGCGTTCTTGACGAGGTCATTGGCCCATTGCGTCGTCAGCAGATAGGCCTGCATGACGAAATCGAAGAACTGGTTTGACTTCCATTCCGGATCGGCAAAGCGCTTGTCGCGCGGCGGTGGCGAGATCGTGGGTTCGGCCGCGTCGCCGACCATCCGACGCATCGCGGAGCCCCACAGGTCGAGATAGGCCTTGCCGAGATTCATCTGCAGTTCGGCCGCGCGCTTCTCGTCTGACAGCCAGTAATTGGCCACCGTGCTGAAGGTCTTGATGATCTCGGTGACCTCGTTCGGCGGCTTGTCTTTGATTTCCTCGCCCTCGCGAGGCTTCAAATAGGCCGCCAGCGCCTGGCCGCTGCTTTCCATCGCTTTGGCAAGATTGAGCGCGAAGGCCTCCGGATCGAAGGCTTTCGGGGAATTGGTCTCGACGGCCACTTCACTCATGATGCGACTACAGCTTTATTTCATGTGGGATGACGGGAAGTCCTCACGCACATTGATGATGGCACGTTTCTCGGGTTGTCACAGGATTCGATGTGTTGCACTGCGACAATTAAGTCGATGCCGGAACTTGGTTTCGTCGTATTGCGGGTCCAAGCCGGCTCGATGCTCGAAGCGTTAATCGTTTTGAACGTATTTGGTTTAATTGTTGCGATGCGGCCACTGAAATTCGGGCCGATCGGTGTAAGATCAGGATCAAGCGTCAGCGTATGAGCAAGTTCGAATTCATGACCGGTTATGGCAACACAACAGGGACGCGGGTGGCATGTCTGCTGCTGGGGCTTGCTTTGGGGCTGCCGCTGGGCGGCTGCGCCTCGACCATTGCCGACCTGCCGATGGTCGGCATGCCCGCCGGCGCGCCGGCGCGCCCGGCGCAGGCCGGTGATTATCTTCCGGTGCATGACCTGCCGACCAGCCGCGAAGGCACGGCGATGGCGCCGACCGAGCAGGCCAAGATCCAGGCCGAGCTGATCGCGGCGCGCGACCGCCAGGCCGTGGTACTGCCGGCGAAACCCGCCGGGAAGTGATCAAAAGCGTCTGTCGTGGCTGGTGTCAGCAGGCTTCCGTGATAAAAAGAAGCGATTCAACCGCATTATGAAGCGGTTCCGGAGCTGATCCCATGGAAGAATTCTATCGTATTCGCCGCCTGCCGCCTTATGTCTTCGAGCAGATCAACCGGGCCAAGGCGGCCGCGCGGAACGCCGGCGCCGACATCATCGATATGGGCATGGGCAATCCGGACCTGCCGACGCCGCCGCATGTGATTGAAAAGCTCAAGGAAACCCTCGGCAAGCCACGCACCGACCGCTATTCGGCGTCCCGCGGCATTACCGGGCTGCGCAAGGCCCAGGCCGCCTATTACGCCAGGCGGTTCGGCGTGAAGCTCAATCCCGATACCCAGATCGTGGCGACGCTCGGCTCCAAAGAGGGGTTTGCCAATGTGGCGCAGGCGATCACCGCGCCGGGCGACGTGGTTCTGTGCCCCAATCCAAGCTACCCGATCCATGCGTTCGGGTTCCTGATGGCCGGCGGCGTGATCCGCTCGGTGCCGTCCGAGCCCGGCCCGGAATTTTTCGCGGCCGTCGAGCGCGCCATCATCCACTCGATCCCGAAGCCGATCGCGCTGATCGTCTGTTATCCGTCGAATCCGACGGCGCAGGTCGCCAGCCTCGATTTCTACAAGGACCTGGTCGCCTTCGCGAAAAAGCACGAGATCTACATCCTCTCGGACCTTGCCTATGCCGAGGTTTATTTCGACGACAACAACCCGCCGCCCTCGGTGCTGCAGGTGCCGGGTGCGATCGACGTCACCGTCGAGTTCACCTCGATGTCCAAGACTTTTTCGATGGCTGGCTGGCGCATGGGCTTTGCGGTCGGCAACGACCGCATCATCGCCGCGCTGGCACGGGTCAAATCCTATCTCGATTACGGGGCATTCACGCCGATCCAGGTCGCGGCTACCGCTGCGTTGAACGGGCCGGACGACTGCATCCGCGAAATGCGCGAGACCTACAAGAAGCGTCGCGACGTGATGGTGGATACGTTCGGCCGCGCCGGCTGGGACATTCCGGCGCCATCGGCGTCGATGTTTGCCTGGGCGCCGCTGCCGCCGGCGTTCAAGGAAATCGGCTCGATGCAGTTCGCCACCCTGATGGTGGAGAAATCCGGCGTGGTGGTGTCGCCGGGCGTCGCCTTTGGCGAGCATGGCGAAGGCTATGTCCGCATCGCTTTGGTCGAAAACGAGCAGCGCATCCGCCAGGCCGCGCGCGGGGTTCGCCGCTTCCTTGAAAGCGGGCTCGAAACGTTGCACAACGTGGTTCCTCTCGCCACCCGGCGCTAGGCTTTTCCGGCAGGTCTTCAACGTTATGGTCGCACCCCTCCGAGTGGGTATTGCGGGACTCGGCACCGTTGGTGCCGAGGTTGTCCGTCTCATCGAACAGCAGGGCAAGATTCTGGCCGCGCGCTGGGGCCGCGGCGTCAAGGTGGTCGCCGTCACCGCGCGTTCGAAGGCCAAGAAGCGTGGCATCGATCTCACCGGCGTCACCTGGGCCAAAGACCCGATGGCGATCGCGCTCGATCCCGCAATCGACTGCTTCGTCGAATTGATCGGCGGAGTCGGTGATCCCGCGTTGTCCGCGATCGAGGCGGCGCTGGCATCCGGCAAGTCGGTGGTTACCGCCAACAAGGCGCTGATTGCGAAACATGGGTTGAAGCTGGCGGCGCTGGCCGAGAAGCATGGCGGCGCGCTGAACTACGAGGCGGCCGTCGCTGGCGCCATTCCGGTGGTCAAGACGCTGCGCGAAGGACTCGCCGGCACCGGCATCGACCGCGTTTACGGCATTCTGAACGGCACCTGCAATTACATCCTGAGCCGGATGGAGCAGGAGGGCCTGTCGTTCGAGGAATGTCTGAAGGATGCGCAGCGGCTGGGTTATGCCGAGGCCAATCCGTCGTTCGACGTCGACGGCCATGATACCGCGCAAAAATTGGCAATCCTGGCCAGCCTGGCGTTCGGCACCAAGGTGGCGCAGAGCGCGGTCTATGTGGAGGGCATCACCTCGATCGCCGCCGCCGATCTGCGCGCCGCGGCCGAGTTGGGCTACCGCGTCAAGCTGCTGGGCGTAGCGATGCGTACCGCCACCGGCATCGAGCAGCGGGTGCATCCGACCATGGTGCCGCTGACCTCGTCGATCGCCCAGGTGATGGGCGTCACCAATGCGGTGACGATCGACGGATCCGGCATTTCGCCGATTACGCTGGTCGGTCCCGGCGCCGGTGGCGCGGCGACGGCCTCCGCCGTCCTCGCCGATATCGCCGATGTCGCGCGCGGCGTGCGCGCACTGCCTTTCGGTCGTCCGGTCGCCAAGCTCGACAGCACCACCAAGGCACCGATGGAGCGGCATCTCGGCGGCTATTACATCCGATTGATGGCGCGCGATCTGGCCGGTACCGCCGCGCGGATCGCCACCCGCCTGGCTGAACAGAAGATTTCTCTCGAATCGATCGTGCAGCGTCATCCTGACGGCATGATCGACGGCAATGGTGCGGCCAGGAAGTCCGCGCCGGTTCCGGTGATCCTGATTACCTACGCCACCTCCGAGGATGCGATGCGCCGCGCGTTGCAGGCGGTGCAGAGCGACAAGGTGATATCAGGCAAGCCGCAGGTGATCCGGATCGAGAAGAACTGACGACTGCGTTTGAGATGTGTACGGGTCCACTGACCCGCGTGAAGTTTGAAGGAGCCCACCCGATGTCGACCCATATTTCCGTGCCGCCGCAACAATTGCTGGAACGTATCCTGACGCTGGAAATCGTGCGCGTGACCGAGCGCGCCGCGGTGTCAGCGGCTCGGCTGCGCGGTCAGGGCCAGGAGAAGGCCGCCGACCAGGCCGCCGTCGACGCGATGCGCCGCGAACTGAACAAAATGCCGATCGAGGGCACCATCGTGATCGGCGAGGGCGAGCGCGACGAGGCGCCGATGCTGTTCATCGGCGAGAAGGTCGGCATGAATGCCGGTCCCAAGGTCGACATCGCCGTCGATCCGCTGGAAGGCACCACGCTGTGCGCCAAGGACATGCCGGGCTCGATTGCCACCATGGCGATGGCCGATGGCGGCACGCTGCTGCATGCCCCTGACGTCTACATGCAGAAGATCGCGATCGGTCCCGGCTACGACAAGAACGTGATCGACCTTGACGCGACGCCGGACGAGAACATCAAGCGGCTCGCCAAGGCCAAGGGCGTTCATCCTTCAGCGATCACGGCGCTGGTGCTGGATCGCCCGCGGCATGCCCCGATCATCGCCGCGATCCGCTCCACCGGCGCGGCCGTGCGGCTGATCGACGACGGTGACGTCGCCGGCGTGATCCATTGCGCCAATCCGGAGAAGTCGGGCGTCGACATCTACATCGGCACCGGCGGCGCGCCGGAAGGCGTGCTGGCCGCTGCCGCCTTGCGCTGCATCGGCGGTCAGATGCAGACCCGGCTGATTCTCGACACCGACGAGAAGCGCGAACGCGCGCTGAAGATGGGCATCACCGATCCGAAGATGATCTACGGCATTCTGGACATGGCGCGCGGCGACTGCCTGTTCGCAGCGACCGGTGTCACCGACGGCTCGTTGCTGTCGGGCGTCAAGTTCCGTGGCAATGTGATCGAGACCGAGACCATCGTGATGCGCTCGGTCACCGGCACCGTGCGCATCATCAAGGGCGAGCACCGCCAGCTCGAAAAATTCCACCTCGATTGAGTTTGAGTTCATGACCGCAAACGTCGAGATCAGAGCCGTCGGCGCCGATGAGCGCGCCGCCTGGGAACCGCTGTGGCAGGGTTACCTGACGTTCTACAAGGCGAAGCTGGCCCCCGAGGTCAGCGACGTCGCCTGGGCGCGTTTCCACGATCCCGCCGAGCCGATGTTCCTGCTCGGCGCCTATGTCGATGGCGCATTGACCGGTATCGTGCAGTTTCTGTATCACCGCTCGACCTGGACGCCCGGTGACTATTGCTATCTGCAGGATCTGTTCGTCGCCGACACCGCGCGCGGCCTGGGGCTTGGCCGCAAGCTGATCGAGGCAGTATATGTCGCGGCGAAGGCGGCGGGCTGCAGCCGCGTGCACTGGCTGACCCAAAACGACAACGCGCAAGCGCGTCTGCTGTACGATCGGATCGCGGACGATTCCGGATTCATGCAGTACCGAAAAGTATTCTAGCCTGAATCGTCATCCCGGGGCGCGAGCGGCGCGAGCTGCGAGCGAACCCGGAATCCCGAGATGTGACGGTGAACATCTCGGGATTCCGGTCCTGCATCAGCCGGCTTCGCCGTCTGATGCATTCCGAAATGACGATTTTGTTGCCAACTAACAAAACGAAAACAGACGATCAGGGAGCGAACCATGAGCGACATGTCCGACGTCAAGGCCCTCGTATTCGACGTGTTCGGTACCGTCGTCGACTGGCGCTCCAGCCTGATCGCCGATTTCACCAAATGGGGATCGTCGCAGGGCATCAGTGCCGACTGGACCGCGCTGGTGGATGCCTGGCGCCGCGCCTACATGCCGTCGATGGATGTGGTCCGTCACCATCCCGAGCGCGGCTTTGCCAAGCTCGATACCCTGCACCGGCAGTCGCTCGAAGTACTGATCGAAAAATTCAGGATCATCGGACTGAGTGACGCCGATCTGCGGCATCTGACGCTGGGCTGGCACCGGCTGCATCCGTGGGCCGATTCCGTCGGTGGCCTGACGCGGCTGAAGACGAAATACATCATCAGTCCGCTGTCGAATGGCAATGTCGCGTTGCTCACCAACATGGCGATATTCGCCGGCCTGCCATGGGATCTGATCATGAGCGCGGAATTGTTCGAGCACTACAAGCCGGATCCGCAGGCCTATCTCGGCGCCGCGGCGCTGCTCAATTTGAAGCCGGAGCAGGTGATGATGGTCGCCGCCCACAACAATGATCTGGAAGCCGCGCAAAAACTCGGCCTGAAGACCGCGTTCGTGCCGCGCATCACCGAATACGGCCCGCACCAGAGCCGCGACTTCAAGGCTGACGGCGAATGGGACGTGGTGGCGGACGATTTCGGCGATCTGGCCAAGCGGATGGGGTGCTGAAATGCTTGAAGCAAAATCAGACACCAAAGCTGCTCGTGACGAGCTGAGCTATCTTCGTGGCCGGATAGACACGATGCCGACGAAGAAGAAGCTCGTTGCCCTTGCTATCATTGTCTTCATCGTAGCGAATGTGATCCAGCATTTCGGTTTCTGACAGAGGGGCCACCTCATTGTCGTCATGGCCGGGCTTGTTCCGCCAGGGCGGCCGAAGCCGCTTCGGGGCGGCGAAGGCCCGGCCATCCACGATGGCCCGCGGAAAGGTGGATGCCCGGGAGAAGGTCGGCATGACGACGCTGGTCTGTGGCGGCAGCGACGCTGACTGAGCTGGTGGCAACTGGTTGCGACCGGTTTGCCCGGCCCGCGCTTCGTGCTTATGTCCCCGGATCATGTCCCCGACCGCCATTCCTGTTGCATCTCATCCCGCTTTTCTGGGCGTCACGCTGTCGGCCACCGGCAAGACTTGGCGCGACCGGGTCGACCAGCGCGGCGCGGCGCGGGCGCTGGCGATGGTGCAGCGGTTTCAACTGCCGGAAATGCTGGCGCGGTTGCTCGCCGGGCGCGGCGTCGAGCTGGATGCCGTCGAGGATTTCCTCGACCCCACCATTCGCAAGCTGATGCCCGATCCCTTTACCGTGACGCAGATGGAAGCCGCGGCCAAGCGCATTGCCGATGCCGCGCAGCGCGGCGAGAAGGTCGCGATTTTTGGCGACTACGACGTCGACGGTGCGACCTCGTCGGCGCTGCTGGCCTGGCATCTCCGCCATTGCGGGCTCGATCCGCAGATCCACATTCCGGATCGCATCTTTGAGGGCTACGGCCCCAATACCGACGCCATCAAGATGCTCGCCGGCAACGGCGCCACGCTGCTGGTGACGGTCGATTGCGGTACCACCAGCCTGGAGCCACTGGCCGAGGCCAAAAAGCTCGGCATGTCCGTGGTGGTGATCGATCACCATCAGACCGGCGACGAATTGCCGGATGTCGACGCGCTGGTGAATCCGAACCGCCCCGACGATCTGTCCGGCCTCGGCCATCTCGCCGCCGTCGGTCTCGTGATGGTGACGCTGGTGGCGGTGAACCGCGAGCTGCGCCAGCGCGGCTTCTGGACCGCGACGATGCCAGAGCCCGAATTGCTCGGCATGTTGCATCACGTAGCACTCGGCACCGTCGCCGACGTAGCCTCATTGACAGGCCTCAACCGCGCGTTCGTCGCCAAGGGGTTGATCGCGCTGCGCCGCCGCGACCATGTCGGCCACACCGCGCTGATGGATGTGGCGCGGCTCAATGGCCCGCCGGAGGCCTGGCACCTCGGTTTCATGCTGGGGCCGCGCATCAATGCGGGGGGGCGGATCGGGCGCGCGGATCTGGGCGTGCGTTTGTTGCTCGAGGGCGACATATCGGAAGCGGCACGGATCGCCGCCGAGCTCGATCGCCTCAATGTCGAGCGCCGGGTCATCGAACAGATGGCCGAGGCGCAGGCGGAGGCCGAGGCGATGGCCTCGCTCGGCCTTGAGGACAAGGGCGCGGTCATCGTCACCGCGGCGGAAGGCTGGCACCCCGGCGTGGTTGGCCTGGTGGCCTCGCGGCTGAAGGAAAAGTTTTCCCGCCCGGCCTTCGCGATCGCGCTCGAACCGGGCGGCATCGGCACCGGTTCCGGCCGCTCGATCAGCGGCGTCGATATCGGCAAGGTGGTGCGGCACGCCGTCACTGACGGGCTGCTGATCAAGGGCGGCGGCCACGCGATGGCCGCCGGCATCACGCTGCGCAAGGAACGGCTCGGCGAATTCCGCGCCTATATCGAAAGCGCGCTGGCCCCCGACGTCGCCAAATCGCGCAACGAGAAAGAACTGTTCATCGACGGCGCGGTCACCGCGCGCGGCGTGACGCCGGAGCTGGTCGCGACCATGAACCGCGCAGGGCCCTTCGGCGCCGGCAATCCGGAGCCCGTGGTGGCGCTGCCGTCGCACCAACTGGTCTATGCCGATGAAGTCGGCCAGGCGCATTTGCGGCTGCGTTTCAAGTCGAG
>JACMOT010000179.1 GCA_014377915.1 Tardiphaga sp. | reverse complement strand
TTGAGCGCAATGCGGGTAGCCATCGAACAGGCCATCGGCAGGAAATACAGATCCATGGGTGTCTCCGTTACTCGCGGCGTTGTGCAAACGCTGCTGGTTGATTTTTGTAACGTCTCGCATAATATGACCATCGTCAAGGAATTAAATGCGAAATGGTACAAAAAAAGACGTCAGCACCAAAGGCCGCGGTTTCCCTCGAGCCCAGGCGTCGTGGCCGGCCGCGGGCCTACGAGCCGGAGCAGGCGATCGGCCAGGCGCTGGCTCTGTTCCGCAAGTCCGGTCTTGCCGCGACCTCGCTGGACGATCTGAGCGCCGCTACCGGTATGAACCGGCCGAGCCTGTACGGCGCTTTCGGTGACAAGCGAGCGCTCTACATCCAAAGCTATCAGCGCTACCGCGACGACTATGCCGCGGAGCTGAAGGAAACCTTCAGCGCCGATATCGGCCTGCGCGAGCGGCTGCGCCGGATCTTTGCGATTGCGCTCGACATCTATCTGCTCGGCGAGGCGCCGCGCGGCTGCTTCACGGTCATGACGGTGGCATCCGATGCCATCGCCGATCCAGACATTCGCGCCATCGTCATGCAGGGGCTGCGGGATGTCGACAAGGCCTTCAACATTGCGTTTCGGACCGCTGTCGAGAAGGGCGAGCTGCTGACATCGACAGATATCGCCGTTCGTGCCGAGATGGCCGCCGCGACCCTGTTTTCATTGTCGATCCGCGCCCGGGCGGGCGTGGCGCGCGGGGAACTGGAAGCGATTGTGGACGGCGCGATCGGCCTGCTGTGCCAGGATGCGGCGAGCTGATTGCCGCCAGGGCTGTGCTCCAACATAATTCCGCAACGTTGTCGGGATGGCCCTTTGTCATCCGTCTTCCAGCCAAGGAGACCAGCCATGCTTTACGCCATTCTCTGCTATCATGACGAAGCCGTCGTCGGCGCATGGTCGAAGGACGAGGACGACGCGGTGATGGCCAGGCTCGCCGTGGTGCATGGCAAGCTCGCCGCCCAGGGCCGGCTCGGCCCGGTGGCGCGGCTGCTGCCGACCACTTCGGCGGCCACCTTGCGCAAGGAAGACCCGCCGATGGTGCTGGATGGCCCGTTCGCCGAAACCAAGGAACAGCTGCTCGGCTTCTACGTCGTCGAATGCGCGGATCTCGACAGCGCGCTGGACGTGGCGCACGATCTTGGCGCGGCCAATCCCGGCGGCGCCTATGAAGTCCGCCCGATCGGGTTGTTCCATGGGGGGATGCTGCCATGACCGATCTGGCCTGGATCGAGGCCGCGCTGAGTTCGGCGCGCCCCCAGGCGCTCGGCGCGCTGTTGCGCTATTTTCGCAACCTCGATACCGCCGAGGAGGCGTTCCAGAATGCCTGCCTGCGGGCGCTCAAAATCTGGCCGCGGCACGGCCCGCCGCGCGACGCCGCGGCCTGGCTGATCATGGTCGGCCGTAACGTCGCCATCGACGATATCCGCAAGACCAGCAAGCATGCGCCACTGCCGGACGACGCCGCGGAGATCTCCGACCTCGATGACGCCGAGAGCGCGCTCGCCGAACGGCTCGACGGCTCGCAGTATCGCGATGACATCCTGCGGCTGCTGTTCATCTGCTGCCATCCGCGATTGCCGGCGACGCAGCAGATCGCGCTGGCGCTGCGCATTGTTTCCGGCCTCACCGTCAAGCAGATCGCGCGCGCCTTTCTGGTCTCCGACGCCGCGATGGAGCAGCGCATCACCCGCGCCAAATCGGCGATTGCCAAAGCCGACGTGCCGCTCGAGACGCCGGGCGCGCCGGAACGCGGCGAGCGGCTCGCGGCGGTGGCGGCGATGCTCTATCTGATCTTCAACGAGGGCTATTCCGCCTCCGGCGACAACATCGATTTGCGGGCGCCGCTGTGCGAGGAGGCAATCCGGCTGGCGCGGCTGCTGCTGAAACTGTTTCCGGCCGAGCCGGAAATCATGGGGCTCGCCGCCTTGATGCTGCTGCAGCATGCCCGTGCCGCGGCGCGCTTCGATGCCGATGCCGCTTTGGTGTTGCTCGACGATCAGGACCGCGGCCTGTGGAACGGCCAGATGATCGCCGAGGGGCTGGCGCTGATCGACAAGGCGATGCGCCACCGTCGCACCGGACCGTACCAGATCCAGGCCGCGATCGCCGCATTGCATGCCCGCGCCGTAACACCGGCGGACACCGACTGGGCGCAGATCGAGCTGCTGTACAGCTCGCTGGAAATCCTGCAGCCGTCGCCGGTGGTGACGCTGAACCGCTCGGTGGCCGTTTCAAAACTGCGCGGGCCGGAAGCGGCGCTGGCGATGATCGCGCCGCTGGCGCCGCGCTTGCAAAATTACTTTCACTTCCATGGCGCGCAGGGCGCCTATCTGATGCAACTTGGCCGCCATGACGAAGCCCGG
>JACMOT010000178.1 GCA_014377915.1 Tardiphaga sp. | reverse complement strand
GCGCGGCTGCATTCCGGCGACCTGTCGATCTGGAGCGCGCTCGGCGAGCAATTGCGCCGGCTCGACGCGCTCGGCATTGCCTACACGGTGACGCCGGGCGTGCCGGCTTTCGCCGCCGCCGCCGCCGCTTTGGCCAAAGAGCTGACACTGCCGGAAGTGGCGCAATCGCTGGTGCTGACCCGCACCTCCGGCCGCGCCTCGGCGATGCCACCGGGTGAAACCCTGACGGCGTTTGCCGCCACCGGCGCGACGCTGGCGATCCATCTGTCGATCCATGTCATCGACAAGGTCGTGGCTGATTTGCTGCCGGCCTATGGCGCCGACTGCCCGGTCGCCATCGTGTTCCGCGCCAGCTGGCCCGACGAGCAGATTTTGCGCGGGACATTGGGCACGATCGCGGCAATGGCGGCTGCGACGACCATCGAACGCACCGCGCTGATCCTGGTCGGCCAGGTTCTGGGAACGGGGAATTTCCGCGACAGCGCGCTGTACAGCGCGGATTATCGCAGGCGCTTCCGCGGCGGGGTGGTGTAACGGTGGCGTTACCCGGCCCGCCCCACGATCTTGCCATCGCGGTCGAACACGACGACGTCGAGCGCGATCTGCGAACCCTTCAGGACTTTCGCCGCCGTCCGCAGCGCGACCTGCGCGACGAACTCGCCGACCGGAACATCGCGCCGCTCCGCCTCGCGCAGCACCAGCAACGCGGTATTGGCATCGCGGCTCAACTGCACCAGATCGTCCGGCGCGCCATTGTCGCGCAGCAACGCTGACAGCCAGGTCATGTCGACGCTGCCGGCGCGCGAATGCAAGTCGAGCAGCCCCTGCCCGAGCTTGGTCATTTTCGCAAAGCCGCCGGCGATGGTGATGCGCTGCACCGGATTTCGCCGCGCATATTTCAGCATGCCGCCGACGAAGTCGCCCATGTCGATCAGCGCGGAATCCGGAAGCCCGTACAATTGTTGCACGGCCAGCTCGGAGGTCGATCCGGTCGATCCGGCGATATGGCCGAGATCGCCGGCGCGCGCGACATCGATGCCGCGATAGATCGAATGGATCCAGGCGGCGCAGGAATACGGCACCACGATCCCGGTGGTGCCGAGGATCGACAGCCCGCCGAGAATTCCGAGCCGGCCGTTCAGCGTCTTCTCGGCGATCGCCGCGCCGCCGGGAATCGAGATCTCCACCACCACGTCGCCCGATCCGCCGAAGCGTTCGGTGACCTCGCGAATGGCTTCGCGCATCATCTCACGCGGCGCGGGATTGATCGCGGGCTCGCCGGGCGGCAGCGGCAGGCCGGGTTTGGTGACGGTGCCGACCCCCTCGCCCGCCATGAACACCACGCCCGATCCCGGCCGGCCGTGCCGCACCGTCGCCTTGACCAGCGCGCCATGGGTGACGTCGGGGTCGTCGCCGGCATCCTTGACCACGCCCGCCATCGCGGCGCCGTCGCTCTGCTCGGAGATCGCCACGGCAAAACCGACGCGGGCATGGCTCGGCAGTTCGATCTCGACAAAATCCGGGCACAGGCCGGTCAGCAGACTTTCATAGGCCGCGCGGGTCGCCGCGGTGGCGCAACTGCCCGTGGTCCAGCCACGCCGCAGCGGCTGCTCCGGCCGCTCGAACGGCATGTCCACATCGTCATCGCTCACATCGGAATCCGCATCGTCATGGCGGGCACTATACCGGGTTTCGCGGTACGATGCGCATCGTCCGGCACACACGCGGCGTCAGGATACGCCCTCGATCAGCAAACGAAACACGCGGCGGACCTCAAGCTGAGTTTCCCGCACGCGGGCTTCCAGGGCGGAGAAATCCGGCGCGTCGCCGGCGCGGGTCATGATCCGCAGCAGGTCGGCACCGGCCGTATCCGGCTTGAAGGAGCTGCTGACGCAGAGACGAAGGATTTGCGTGAGGTCGTGATACAGCCGCGCCGCCGGGCGCAGCACATCGGCATCCGCCGGCGACAGCAGGCCGAGCTTTGCAGCATTCTCCAGCACCTGCTGGGTGCTGACGCCGAGAATATCGGGCCGGTCGGCGGCATGCACCAGTTGCAGATATTGCGCGATGAATTCAATATCGACCATGCCGCCGGCGGCATGTTTGAGTTCCCAGATATCCGCCTCGCCTTTTTCCAGCGCGATGGCATGGCGCATCTCGGCGACGTCGCTGGCGATCACGGCGGAATCGCGCGGCCGGGTCAGCACGCCGTGAATGACGCGTTCGATCCGCGCGCGGAATTGCGGAGGGGCCGAGATCACCCGCGCCCGTGTCAACGCCATGTGCTCCCAGGTCCAGGCCTCGTTGTCCTGATATTCGGCAAAGGCATCGATCCGTGACGCCAGCGGCCCGGCGCCGCCGGACGGCCGCAGCCGCATGTCAACATCGTAGAGCACGCCGTAATTGGTACGGATCCGGAACGCGCTGATCAAGCGCTGCGTCAGCCGCGCGAAATATTGCGAGCCGTGCAGCGGCCGCGCGCCGTCGGAATCCGGCGCCTCGGAATCGAAATCATAGATCAGGATCAGATCGAGATCGGACGACGCCGTCATCTCGCGGCTGCCGAGCCGGCCCATCGCCAGGATCGCGGTCTGCTGGCCCTTGATGCGGCCGTGCTGGCTGGCGAACTGCTCGACCACGAGGCCGTGCAGCGTATGCGCGATGCCCTCGGCGACGTCGGCGAAGGCCAGGCTGGCCTGCGGCGCGGTGACGGTGCCGGACAGGATGCGGGTGCCGATCAGGAACAGGCTCTCCTGCCCGAACAGCCGCAGGCGGTCGAGGAATTCCTCATAGGAATTGGCGTCCTGCAGCGTCGCTGCCAGCCGCAGCGACAATTCGCGCTGGTCCGGCATCGCACCGAAGAAGCGCGGATCGATCAGCCCGTCCATGATCTGCGGTTGCCGCGCCAGCATGTCGCCGAGCCGCGGCGCGGCGCCCAGCACCAAAGCGACCAGCGCCACCAGCTCGCGGTTCTGGCTGAGCAGCGAGATCAGCCGGCCGCCGCGCTGCAGCGCCTGCAGGAAGCGGTCGAAGGCGATCACGGCATTATCGGGTTCCTCGGCCTGCGCCAGCCCCGCGATCAGCGCCGGTACGAATTGCAGGAAGGCCTGCCGCGTCGACTCGACCCGCAATACGCGGTATTCGCCGGCCATCCACTGCTTCACGGTTTCGGCCACCATCAGGGCCTTGCGGAAACCGAGCCTTGAAAAATGCTCGAGCAGCCGCGGGTCAGCCCCGCCGGCGCTGTAATTCACCGCCGGCAATTGCACATTGCCAGCCGGATCGCCCTCGAACAGCCGGGCATAATGGCCCTGCACACAAGCGAGGTGCGCCAGCAGATCGCGCGCAAACGACGCGCGGCTGTCATAGCCGAGGAAGCGCGCGAAGCGCTCCATGGCCTCGACGGTGTCCGGCAGCGTATGGGTCTGTTCGTCGGCGACCATCTGCAGGCGGTGCTCGACCTGGCGCAGGAACTGATAGGCCGCCGTCAACTCGTCGCGCGCGGCAAAGGTGATCCAGTTGCTGGCGGCGAGGATGTTCAACGCCTCCAGCGTCGGCCGCACCCTTAGCTCGGGATGCCGGCCACCGGCGATCAATTGCTGGGTCTGCGCGAAGAACTCGATCTCGCGAATGCCGCCGCGGCCGACCTTGACGTTGTGCCCCTCGACCGCGATGTCGGTCTGGCCACGAAATGTCTGCATCTGCCGCTTCATGTCGTGGACGTCGGCCAGCGCCGCAAAATCCAGATGCTTGCGCCACACGAACGGCGCGATCTCCGCCAGCAGCGCGGCGCCGGCCCGGGCGTCACCGGCGCAGACCCGCGCCTTGATCATCGCCGCCCGCTCCCAGGTACGGCCCTCACGGGCATAATAATGCAGCGCCGAGGCGGTCGAGATCGCCACCGGCGTCGAGGCCGGATCGGGCCGCAGCCGCAGATCGACGCGAAACACATAGCCGTCGCCGGTGCGTTGCTGCAGCAGCCGGGACAGCCCCTGCGCCACGCGCACGAACACCGATTGCGGCTCGGCATCGGCGGCCAGCGCATGCGCTTCGAGGTCGTAGAACACGATCAGGTCGATATCGCTGGAATAGTTCAGCTCGCCGGCGCCCATCTTGCCCATCGCCAGCACGATCAGCCCGCTGCCGATCTCGGGATTTTCGATGTCCTGCGGCACCAATCGGCCACGGACGACTTCCTGCCGCAGCAAATAGCGCAGCGTCATCTGCACCGCGGCCACGGCGAGGTCGGTCAGCGCCTGCGTCACCCGCATTACCGACCAGACGCCGCCGATGTCGCACAGCGCGATCAGCAGCGCCGCCTCGGCCTTCATCCGCCGCAGCAGATGCATCACGTCGGGATCGCCGCCGGCGGCGGAGACATTGAGCGCCGTGCGTTCGATCAGCGCGGCGAGATGGGCGTCGGGATCGCAGCGCAATAGCCGCAGCGCGTGCCTCGGATCGCCTCGGATCAGCTCGAACAGATAGGGCGAAGCCTCTGCTATCCCGAGCAGAATTGCGCTGGCATAAGGCGATTCATCAACTATTGCGCGAACGGCTCTGGCCTGTTCCGGCGCAAGCTCGGTGAGCCAGTCCGCCAGCCGTTGCGTGGCATCAGCCGGCGCGAAGGTCCGCGGTCCGCTGACAAATTGCGCGGCCAGATGGAACTGGTCCGCGCCGGTCGCGGATGAGGTCATGCCGACTTCTGTGGCACATTCGACGTTTGAACCGCAAGAGCTTCGCCGGCTACGGCCGGCAGCGACAAGGTCGCACGCAGGCCGGGATGGCTGTCACCCAGCGTCAGCACGCCGCCATGCAACGTCGCCACCGCCGACGCCAGGCTGAGCCCTAAACCGGAGCCGGGCTGGGTGCGGCTCGCCTCGAGGCGAACAAAGCGCTCGATGGCGTGCTTGCGGTCGGCTTCAGGAATACCCGGTCCATGGTCGGTGACACTGAGCAGCACGCGACCGCCATCCGGCTGGGCTTCGATCAGGATTTCATGGCCGCCAAGCCCGGCCACCGCATCCGCGCCGAGCGGCTGCGCCGTCGGCGGCCGGCCATATTTGATGGCGTTCTCCACCAGATTGGCCAGCGCCTGGCTGATCAGTTCGCGATTGCCATGCAGCCGCGCCGGGGTGGAGCGCACGCGCAGCGCCAGGCCGCTGTCCTCGGCCAACGGCTCGTAGAGTTCGTGGATACCATGCGCGACCTCGGCGGCATCGAAATCATCCATATTGCCGCGCGCCTGGCCGGATTCGGCGCGCGCGATCATCAGCAACGCATTGAAGGTGCGGATCAGCCCGTCGGATTCCTCGATGGTCCGCTCCAGCGCGACACGGTATTCGGTCTCGTTGCCGGACTTGGCCAGCGCCTCCTCGGCGCGGTTACGCAGGCGCGTCAGCGGCGTCTTCAGATCATGGGCAATATTGTCGGAGACTTCCTTCAGCCCGGTCATCAGCGCCTCGATGCGCTCCAGCATGGCGTTGAGATTTTCGGCGAGGCGATCGAGCTCGTCGCCGGAACGGCCGACCGGTAGCCGGCCAGAGAGATCGCCGGCCATGATGCGCTGGGTGGTGCCGGTCATGGCATCGATGCGGCGCAGCACACGACGCGCCACGAAGATGCCACCGCCCAGTCCCAGCACCACGACGATCAGCACCGACCATCGCGCGGCATTGGCGACGATGTCGAACAGCCGGCGTCGTTCCTCGAGGTCGTGCCCGATCAGCAGCCGGAAGCCGCTGCTCAATTGCGACACCCGGACCAGCGCGCGGTGGTTCATGGTTTCCTGATCGTCGAGCCGGCGATAGGCGGTTTCCGACCAGCCGCTGGTGGCCATCACGCCGGGCTCCAGCGAGGCGACGTTGCCGGCCACCGACTGGCCGACCGGGGTGGTGATCAGATAAAGATTGGCGCCGGGGCGCAGCGCGCGGTTCTCGATCGCGAACACGATACCGCGCAGGCCGCGGCGCGCGAACAGGTCGCTGAGCTCGCTCATCTCGGCATCGACGGTGGTGGTGATCTGCTCGTTGATCAACCGGTGGGTATTCCAGGCAAAGTACCCCAGCAGCGACGCGGCAAACAGCGCGAACACCAGCAAATAGGCCAGCGTCAAGCGGAATGCGGTGGTGCGAATGAGTTTGCCGAAGGCCGTCACGAATGAACTCTCATCGACCGTCGCGACCTGCCGCGCCGATCTCAGGTCATCCTAGCAGCCGCCAGCTTACACTGACAGCGCCGGATCATGAGACGTTGGTAATGTATCAGCGGGCAATCGGCACGGCTCCAGCGGGCGCTTGATGCCAGGTTCGCCGGTCGGGTTGGGACCCGCCCAATTGGGTATGGACTGCCGTTCGATTTCGGTCCCGGCATCGGACATCGCGACAGAGACGCGCTCCGCGATC
>JACMOT010000177.1 GCA_014377915.1 Tardiphaga sp. | reverse complement strand
CCTTCTGGTGCCGGTCATTGTCTGGGCGATCGCGGCCAATCAGATGGAAATCGCCTTCGCGGTATTCGTCATTGCCGGCATCAGCGATGCCGTCGATGGTTTTCTGGCCAAGCGGTTCAACATGGCCAGCGGGCTCGGCGCGCTGCTTGATCCGCTCGCCGACAAGGCGTTGCTGGTCTCGATCTATGTCGCGCTCGGCATCTGGGGCGCGGTGCCGCGCTGGATCGTGATTCTGGTGGTGTCGCGCGATATCATGATCGTGGGCGCCGTGATTGTGTCATGGTTGTTCGGCAAGCCGATCCCGATGAAGCCCTTGATGGTGTCGAAGCTCAACACCGTGGCCCAGGTCGCGTTCGCCGCCTTGGTTCTGGCGGCCCTCGGATTTGGTTTCGATTCGTCCCCTTACGACTTGATTCTGATGGGTTTTGTTACGGTGTTGACGCTGCTGTCCGTGGCCTTCTATCTGGTCGGCTGGATGCGCCATATGAGTACGATCGAGCCGGATCACTGAATTCTCGATTGAGGCAACGAAGCCGGGCGTCCGGTTTGGAGTAGCTGCTTGGAAGCCCGCGTTCCCCCCCGTCAACTGGCGTTTGCTCTGCCCCACGCGGAAAGCCTATCGCGCGACAATTTTCTTGAGGGTCCCGCCAATGCAGACGCGCTCGGACTAATCGATCGCTGGCCGGACTGGCCCAACCGGGTGATGCTGCTGATCGGCCCCGAAGGCTCGGGCAAGAGCCATCTGGCGTCGATCTGGGCCGAGCAATCCGGAGCACGGTCGATTGCGTCACATGCGCTTACCG
Organism: Tardiphaga sp.; assembly: GCA_014377915.1. Next base: position 11,867 of record JACMOT010000177.1, on the reverse strand, counting down.
CCGCGGCCGTGCCCGGCGCGCTGGCGACCGGGGCGCTGGTGGTGGAGGACCTCAACCTCGGCGCGTTCGACGAACGCGCGCTGTTTCATTTGCTGAATTTAGCCCGCGAGGACGAGGCCTCCGTGCTGATCACCGCCCGGGTGGCGCCGGTGGCGCTGCCGATCGAGTTGCGCGACCTGCGCTCGCGGCTGCGCGCCATACCGGTGGTGCAATTGCTGCCGCCAGACGATCAGTTGTTTCGCGCCTTGATCGTCAAGTTCTGCGCCGATCGTCAGCTAGCCATCGACGAAAACGTGGTCAGCTTTCTCGCCAGCCGGATCGAGCGCTCGTTCGCCGCGGCCCGCGAAACCGTAGGACGGCTCGATGCCGAAGCGTTGCGGCTTGGCCGTCCGGTGACGCGCGCATTGGCCGCGGAACTGCTGCGCGGCGGCTGACTTAGCCCCTCAAGCGGCATTATGCGGCTTGACGGCGGCTTTGGCAGGTTGATCATGTCATTGGAACGTCACCCGCGTAGCACATGGTTTGGGCGGATTGCCTGCATCGCACGGCCGCATGAACTGGATGGATAGTTACCTGATGGACTCCGTGCAAGATATTGATATTGAAGAGAAAAATGGTGAAGCGAAGCCACCGGAGGTGATCGCTTCGGGACCCGACCGGTTCATCAACCGCGAGCTGTCGTGGTTGCACTTCAATCGTCGCGTGCTGGAAGAATCGGTCAATGCCGGCCATCCGGCGCTGGAGCGCGTACGCTTCCTGTCGATTTCCGCCAACAATCTCGACGAATTTTTCATGGTCCGGGTTGCCGGCCTGAAAGCCCAGATCCGCGAGGGGATTACCGAGCGCAGCCCCGACGGGCTGACGCCGACCGAGCAACTGGTGCTGATCAACGAGGCGGTGTCCCGGCTTGGCAAGGACCAACAGGCGATCTGGCGCGACCAGCGCAGCATGCTGGCCGATGTCGGCATCGTGCTGCTCGATGGCAAGGACGCCACCAAGAGCGAGCGGAGCTGGATCGAGGATCATTTCCTCCACAATATTTTTCCGCTGCTGACCCCGCTCGCGATCGACCCTGCGCATCCGTTCCCGTTCATCCCAAGCCTCGGCTTCACCATCGCCCTGCAATTGGCGCGGGTCGCCGACGGCAAGCCGATGAACGCGCTGATCCGCATGCCCGGCAAAATCGATCGCTTTATTAGGCTGCCGAATCCCGGCAAGGACGGCTCGACGCGGCTGATCACGCTGGAGCAGGCTACCGGCCTGTTCATCGGGCGGCTGTTTCCGGGCTATGTCGTCAAGGGGCTGGGTGCCTTCCGGATCATCCGCGACAGTGAACTGGAAGTCGAGGAAGAGGCCGAGGATCTGGTGCGGTTGTTCGAATCGGCGCTGAAGCGGCGTCGTCGCGGTTCGGTGATCCGACTCGAGATCGAAGCGACGATGCCGGCCGAATTGCGTGCCTTCGTGCAGCGGGCATTGTCGACGACCGACGACGAGATTCTTCTGGTTGACGGCGTGCTGGCCATGAACGAGCTGTCGCAACTGACCCGGCTCGACCGCCCCGACCTCGAATTCGTGCCCTATGTGCCGCGACATCCGGAACGGGTCCGCGATCATGGCGGCGATATCTTCGCGGCGATCCGGCAGAAGGACCTCGTGGTCCATCACCCCTATGAATCCTTCGACGTCGTCGTTCAGTTCCTGCAACAGGCGGCGCGCGATCCCGATGTGGTCGCGATCAAGCAGACCCTGTACCGCACCTCCAATAATTCGCCGATCGTGCGTACGCTGGTGGAAGCGGCGGAGGCCGGCAAATCGGTGACGGCGCTGGTCGAATTGCGGGCGCGTTTCGACGAGGAAGCCAATATCCGCTGGGCCCGCGATCTCGAGCGTGCCGGCGTCCAGGTGGTCTACGGCTTCCTGGAATTGAAGACCCACGCCAAGCTGTCGCTGGTGGTCCGCCGCGAGGGCGGCACGCTGGCCACCTATGTGCACACCGGTACCGGCAACTACCATCCGGTCACCGCGCGCATCTATACCGACCTGTCGTATTTCACGTCCGATCCCGCGATCGGACGCGATGCGGCGCGGGTATTTAATTATATTACTGGCTACGCGGAGCCGAGCGACATCGAAAAGATGGCGGTATCGCCGCTGACCCTGCGCAAGCGAATGATCGAACACATCCAGGGCGAGGCGGCGTTCGCCCGTGCCGGAAAGCCAGGTGCGATCTGGCTCAAGATGAACTCGCTGGTCGATCCGGATATCATCGACGCCCTGTATGACGCGTCGAATGCCGGGGTGTCGATCGAACTGATCGTGCGCGGAATCTGCTGCCTGCGGCCCGGCGTGCCGGGCCTGTCGGAAAACATCCGCGTCAAGTCGATCATCGGCCGCTTTCTCGAACACGGCCGGGTCTATTGCTTCGGCATGGGACATGGCCTGCCAAGCAACAAGGCCGTCATCTACATCTCGTCCGCCGACATGATGCCGCGCAATCTCGATCGTCGCGTCGAGGTGCTGTGCCCGCTGCAAAATCCGACGGTGCATACGCAAGTGCTCGAACAGATCATGGTAGCTAATCTGAAGGACACCGAGCAGAGCTGGCAGTTGTTGCCGGATGGATCGTCAACGCGTATGAAGGCCGCGAAGGGCGAGGAGCCCTTCAATCTGCACGATTACTTCATGACCAATCCGAGTCTGTCTGGCCGTGGAAAGTCGCTTGAGAAATCTTCGCCACGTCGGCTCACCCGCAAGGCAGAGCGCGAGCAATCGTCCTAAGGAATCCGCCACATGGTAGCGCGTCCTCGAAAGCGCGCTGCCAGCGTCGCGGTAATCGACATCGGTTCCAACTCCGTCCGTCTCGTCGTCTACGAAACGCTGTCGCGTAGCCTGGTCACCCTGTTCAATGAAAAGGCGTTGTGCGGCCTCGGGCGCGAGGTGCAATCGACCGGCCTGCTGGCCGCTGACGCGGTAGCCAAGGCGCTCACCGCGCTACGGCGGTTTCGTGCGCTGTGCAAGATCATGCAGGTCGGCAGCGTACACGCCATTGCGACGGCGGCGGCGCGCGACGCCAGTAACGGGCCGGATTTCATCGCCGCGGCGGAAAAGATTTGCGGCTGCGCGATCCAGATCATCTCGGGGCCGCGCGAGGCCAAGCTGTCGGCGCTGGGCGTTATTTCCGGAATTCACAAGCCGGACGGCCTGGTTGGCGATCTCGGCGGCGGCTCGCTCGAGCTGATCGACGTGAAGGGCAATTCGGTTCGAACGGGCATCACGCTGCCGCTCGGTAGCCTGGCGCTGCAGGATGCCTCGGAGAAATCGCCCAAGCGCGCCGAGAAAATCGTCAAGACCGCGCTCACCGGCGTGACGCAATTGACCACGGCGCTAGGTCGCAATTTCTATGCGGTCGGCGGCACCTGGCGCGCGCTGGCGCGGCTGCATATCGTCCAGAGCGGATATCCGCTGCGCGTGATGCACGGCTACACGTTGCCGGCCGTCGAAGCGCTGGATTTCGTGCGGCGGCTGAGGCGGCTGGCTACCGCCAATATCCTCGCCAATATCGACGCCATTGCCGAAGCGCGACAGCCGTTGCTGGTCTATGCCGCGCTGGTGCTCGAACACATCATCCTGACCGCCAAGCCAAAGGCCATCGTGTTCTCGACCTATGGCGTGCGCGAAGGTCTGCTGTTCGAGATGTTGCCGACGGCGGTGCGCGCGCAGGATGGTCTGGTTATGGCGGCGCAGGGGCTGAACGGATTGCTGTCGCGTTCGGCGCGTCACGGCCAGGAGCTCAGCGACTGGAGTGACCGCTTTGTTCGCGTTGCGAAGTTGAAGGAAACCGAGGAAGAGCGCCGGCTGCGCCGCGTTGCCTGCCTTTTGTCCGACATCGGCTGGCGGGTGCATCCGGACTACCGCGGCGAGCAGACGCTGCATCTCATCACCAATGGCAATTTCGGATCGGTCGACCATCACGGCCGCGCCTTTCTGGCGCTATCGGTCTATTACCGCTATGCCGGCTTCAGCGCCGAGAATGAGCCGCCGGAATTGGTGCGGGCGCTGGTGACCCCGGCCCAGGTCGAGCGCGCCCGCGTCCTCGGCGCCATGTTCCGGGTGGCGCATCTGATATCCGCGGCGCGGCCCGGCGTGCTGCCGGCCACGCATTTCAAGTCGGAAGATCGCAAGCTGATGCTGGTGTTCGAGCATCGCATGGTCGATCTCGTTGCCGATCGCGTCGGCAGCCGCTTCAAGCAGTTGGCGCGGCTGGTGGGCAAGAGCGGGACGATCGTGAGAAGGTAGGCGGCGGGCTGAGGCCTATCCCCGTCATTGCGAGGTCAGGGAAAGCCAATTGGCTTTCTCCTTAGCGAAGCGACGCGGCAATCCATAGCGCCGAACGCTCCGCAAGAATTGGATTGCTTCGTCGCAACGGCTCCTCGCAAGGACGATGGAGGGAGCGGTGCTTCTGGTTAGCCGCGGTCGACCCGCACGACGCGGCCTTTTTCGATCGCCAGCGCCAGTCGGCCCTGTTTCAGTGCCAGCGCGGCTTCGCCGAACAGCTCGCGACGCCAGCCACTCAGCGCCCCGACATCGGCGTGGTCGTCATTGGCGATCTGTTCGAGATCATCAACGGTAGCGATCACCTTGGAGGCGACGGCGTGACGCTCCGAGGTCATACGCAGCAGAACTTTCAGCAACTCGACGATGGCACCGCCATTGGCATTGCCGCGTGGCTTTTCGATTTTGGGCAGCGACGCGGGATCGCGCGCGATGCCACGCTGCACCGCCGCGACGATGTCGGAGCCCCATTTCGAGCGGTCAAAGCCTTTCGGCAGCGAACGCAGATTGGCAAGCTTTTCCAGGCTGGTCGGCGCGTGGGTGGCGATATCGCCGACGGCGTCGTCCTTCAGCACGCGGGAGCGCGGCACGTCGCGGCTCTGCGCTTCCTGTTCTCGCCAGGCCGCGACTTCCATCAGCACCGCGAGTTCTTTCGGCTTGCGGACGCGGGTCTTCAGGCGCTCCCAGGCGCGCCCGGGATGAAAGTCATAGGTCTTGGGCGAGGTCAACACGTCCATTTCCTCGGAGACCCAGTCGTTGCGCCCCCGTTTCTTGAGGTCGGCATCGAGCGCGGCGAACACATCGCGCAGATGGGTGACGTCGGAGACGGCGTAGTGGATCTGCTCCTCGGTCAGCGGGCGGTGTGACCAGTCGGTGAAGCGGTGGGTCTTGTCGGGGCGGTGGCCGGTGATGCGCTCGACCAGCTGGTCGTAGGCGATGCTGTCGCCATAGCCCAGCACCATGGCGGCGACCTGGGTGTCGAAGATCGGGTGTGGCACAATGCCGGCGCGATGCCAGACAATCTCGATGTCCTGGCGGGCGGCGTGAAAGACCTTGAGCACAGCCTCGTTGGCCATCAGGTCGAAGAACGGCTTCAGGTCGATGCCATCGGCCAGCGTGTCGATCACCAGCGCGTCTTCCGCGCTGGCCATCTGGACCACGCAGAGCAGCGGATAATAGGTGGTCTCGCGCAGGAATTCCGTGTCGACCGTGATGACGGGATGTTTGGCGAGCCGTTCGCAGGCCGCGGTCAGCTGGGCTGTGGTGGTGATCAGTTCCATGTCCGGTCCATAACGCTTTTGTTGATGGCGTTCGGCCGAAAAGGCTGTTGAGTCAAGGGTATTCAGGCAGAACTGGCGCCGGACGGAGCCGAATGGGATGGTTCAGGTCCCGCAAAAGGTCTGCATGACACGCTGATCCGGCAGCGGCGGGTCGGCGTAGCCCGCGTACGCCGGCTGATTCTCGAAAGGCCGTGCCAGGACTGCCAGCAAGGCTTCGAACGGCGCGTAATCACCGGCCGTTGCGGCCTGGATCACCGCCTCGACGCGGTGATTGCGCGGAATGAAGGCCGGATTGACCGCCTGCATCGCCTGATGACGGGCGATGGCGTCCCCCGGTTCCAGGACGAGGCGGGCCTTCCACTTCACCGCCCAGGTGTCGAAGGCCACGGGATCGGTGAACAAGTCACGCAAAGCGGCGTCGCCGGCGGGGTCGAGCGCGGCGTCGCCCAGCCGCCGGAAGGTCAAGGTGAAGTCGGCCTGGTTGGCCGCCATCGCCGCCAGCAGGTCCTGCGCCAGCAAAGCGTCGTCCGGGCGCGCGCTGAACAGTCCGAGCTTGCGGCGCAGACCAGCCTGATAGGCGCTGTCAAAGATGTCCGAAAATCCGGCGAGCAATCCTTGCGCGATCTCGATCGCCGTTTTCTGGTCGGGATCGATCAGCGGCAGCAGCGTTTCGGCGAAACGGGTCAGGTTCCACAGCGTGATGCGGGGCTGGTTGGCATAGGCGTAGCGGCCCTGCTCATCGATCGAACTGAACACGGTGGCGGGGTCGTAGTCGTCCATGAAGGCGCAGGGGCCGTAATCGATGGTCTCGCCGGACACCGAGCTGTTGTCGGTGTTCATGACGCCGTGAATGAACCCGACCAGCAGCCAGCGCGCCACCAGCTCCGCCTGGCGCTGAATCACGCCGGCGAGCAGCGCGCGATAGGGATATTCGGCCGCGGCGGCGTCGGGATAATGCCGGGCAATCACGTGATCGGCGAGATGGCGCAGCGCCTCGCTGTCCTCGCGCGCAGCGAAAAACTGGAAGGTGCCGACGCGGATATGGCTGGCGGCGATGCGCGTCAGCACCGCGCCGGGCAGCATGGTTTCGCGCTGCACCAGCTCGCCGGTGATGACGGCGGCGAGCGAGCGGGTGGTCGGGATGCCGAGGGCGAACATCGCCTCGCTGACGATATATTCGCGGATCACCGGACCCAGCGCGGCGCGGCCATCGCCGCGGCGCGAAAACGGAGTCGGCCCGGAGCCCTTGAGCTGGATGTCGCGGCGGACGCCGTCGCGGTCGAGCACCTCGCCCAGCAGGATGGCGCGTCCATCGCCAAGTTGCGGCGTGAAATGGCCGAACTGGTGCCCGGCATAGGCCATCGCCAGCGGATCGGCGCCGTCTGGCACGCGCTTGCCCGCCAACACTTCGACGCCCTCCGGGCTGGCAAGCCAGTCGGCGTCGATGCCGAGCTGTTCGGCCAGCGGCCGGTTCAGCTTGATGAGCCGGGGGGCAGCGACCGGCGTCGGCGCTACCCGTGCATAGAAATTGGCGGGCAGGGTGGCGTAGCTGTTGTCGAACGGGAACTGGATTGTCATGCGGTTAAGATGGGGGGTAGCCCGGAAATCCGCAACGGTTCCGGGCGCGTCTGACCCGTCCTAGGCCGCGCGGACGGTGGCCAGGAACTTGTCGACCTCGATCTTGAGTCGGGTGCTTTCCACCGACAGTGACTGCGCCGCCGACAACACCTGGCTGGATGCGGCCCCTGTCTCGCTGGCGCCGCGACTGACTTCGGTGATCTCGCTGGCCACCCGGCCGCTCAGCTCGGCGGAGTTTTGCACGTTTCGCGCGATCTCCTGCGTCGCCGCGCCTTGCTCCTCCACCGCCGCGGCGATCGCGGAGGATACTTCGGAGATCAGGGTGATGGTCGAGCCGATCTCCTGGATGGTGACGACGGTGTCGGCGCTTGCCGCCTGCATCTCGGCGATCTGCGTGCTGATCTCGTCGGTTGCTTTGGCGGTCTGTGAGGCCAGCGCCTTGACCTCCGCCGCCACTACCGCAAAGCCGCGCCCAGCCTCACCGGCGCGCGCGGCCTCGATGGTCGCGTTCAGCGCCAGCAGATTGGTCTGTTCCGCGACCGCGGTGATCAGCTTGACGACGTCGTCGATCCGCGCGGTTGCGCGCGACAATTTCGCGATGCTGTCGTTGGTCTGGCCAGCCTGTCGCACGGCGGTATGGGCGATACGGTTGGATTCATGAACCTGACGCCCGATCTCGTTGACCGATGAGGTGATTTCCTCGGTGGCCGCGGCGACCGACTGGATATTGCTGGATACCAGATGCGATGTGGCCGCGGCCGATCCCGACAATGCCATAGTGGCATCCGAGGTCGAGGTCAGCGTCGTCGCCGAGGCCTCAAGTTCGGTGGATGCGGACGCCAGCGAGCCCGCCAATTCACCGATCAGGGCCTCGAACTCGCGCGTGGCCCGGCTGATCGTTTCGGCTCGGGCCGCCTTGATCGCTGAATCGGCTCCCGCGGCGTCTTCCGCCGTACGCTTCGAGATCAGCGCCTCCTTGAAAATCTGTAAGCCGCTGGCAATGCGGCCGATCTCGGTGGCGGCGCCCTGGTGCGGAATTATGACGGATAGTTCGCCCGAGGTCAGCTGTCCCATCGGCTTCAGGATCGAGGCGATGCCACTGGCGATGTCGCGCACCAGATAGACGGCCGAGCCGATGCCCAGCACGACGGCGGCGCCGAGCAGGGCGATCATCATTCGTACCGCGCTGGAATAGGTGTCGCTGGCGGTGGTGCCGGCGATCTCGGCGCTTTTGTCGTTCAGCTCGACCAGCTTCGCCAGGGTGGCATCCAGCGCTCGCCCCGTCGGAACCACCTTTCTGGCGTTGATATCCTTGGCGGCGACAAGGTCGCCCTTGGTGGCGAGGGCCTGAACATCATTGGACCCGGCGATGAAGTCTTTCCATTGCGTATTCAGCTGGATGGCCAGCTCGCGCTCCGCGGGCGAGGACACCAGCGGCTCGTAGTTCTTCAGGGCTTTTTCGAAATCGGCCTTGCGGGCAACGAGGTTCTTGTCGACATCGGGCCGGTCGGCATCCACCACGATCAGGTGATCGCGGAGCACAGCGCGGAAGCGCGCGGATTGTACGCGCATTTCGCCGATCCAGCGAACGCTCGGCAACCACTGGGTCTGAATCGCCTGGGCCGCGGAATTGATGCCCCGCATCTGCACCACTGCGAGGCCGCCGATCGTGGCGATGACAAGAAACAAAAACGCGACGATGCCAAACAGCTTGGCGCTTATGGAATATCTGGCGAGCACAAAAATATCCTCGGCTATCCGGCTCTGTCTTGCCGCTGGCCATGGCTGGCAACCGGAGACGGAGATGTTGATGGCTAATTCGAGCTGAAGTGCCTGCCGTCAAAAAGGGCAGGTTTTATGGTTCCATTTTCAATCCGATCTCCTCAATGCTTGGTTAATCCTCGGCCAAATACTGCCTATTTCGTTGATTTATCAGCGTAATTTCAGTATGAAATATACTCAGATACCTTTGTGAAAGAGTCTTTGCAATCTGGGTGCGCAATTCTTGTGCGGAGCCCTTTTGGCGTATGGGCGGCGTTGCCGGCCTTCAAGGCGTGGAGATCGGTCACGGAGCAGTGTCGGGACGCGGATGCTATCGTGGTTCGGTTGCCGCGCCCGGTCCGGTCGGGTAAACCCTGCGCTTCGCGCTCAGCCGCGAGCCCGATTCTGCCCTCTGACGATATTCCAGGATTTTCATGCATCGCTACCGGTCTCACACCTGCGGCGCGCTCCGCGACAACCATATTGATCAGACCGTCCGTGTTTCCGGCTGGTGCCACCGGATCCGCGACCATGGCGGCGTGTTGTTTATCGACCTGCGCGACCATTACGGCCTGACGCAGTGCGTCGCCGATCCGGAATCTCCGGCATTCAAGGACGCCGAGATGCTGCGTTCGGAATGGGTGGTGAAGATCGATGGCCGCGTGCGCCGTCGCCCGGAGGGCACAGAGAACGCTGACCTGCCGACCGGCGCCGTGGAAATCTACATTTCCTCGATCGAGGTGCTGGGCGCGTCGCTGGAATTGCCGCTGCCGGTGTTCGGCGACCAGGATTATCCGGAAGATATCCGGCTGAAGTACCGCTTCCTCGATTTGCGCCGCGAAAAGCTGCACCAAAATATCATGACCCGCGGCGCGATCGTCGACTCGATGCGCAAGCGGATGAAAGAGCAGGGCTTCTTCGAATTCCAGACGCCGATCCTGACGGCGTCGTCGCCGGAGGGCGCGCGCGACTTTCTGGTGCCGTCGCGCATTCATCCCGGCAAGTTCTACGCACTGCCGCAGGCCCCGCAGCAGTACAAGCAGCTGCTGATGATGTCCGGCTTCGACCGCTATTTCCAGATCGCGCCCTGATTCCGCGACGAGGACCCGCGCCCCGGTCGTCTGCCGGGCGAGTTCTACCAGCTCGATCTCGAGATGAGCTTCGTCGAGCAGGAAGACGTGTTCGCGGCGGTTCAGCCGGTGATCACCGGCGTGTTCGAGGAATTCGCCAAGGGCAAACCGGTTAACAGCGACTGGCCGAAGATTCCGTACGCCGAGTCACTGCGGAAGTACGGCAGCGACAAGCCCGACCTGCGCAACCCGCTCGAGATGCAGAACGTTGCCGAACATTTTCGCGGCTCCGGCTTCAAGGTGTTCGCCCGGATGCTGGAAAACGACACCAACCAGGTCTGGGCGATCCCGGGACCGACCGGCGGCAGCCGCGCATTCTGCGATCGCATGAATTCGTGGGCGCAGGGCGAGGGCCAGCCTGGCCTCGGCTACATCATGTGGCGTGAGGGCAATGAAGGCGCCGGCCCGCTTGCCAACAATATCGGTCCGGAGCGCACCGAGGCGATCCGGGTTGCGCTTGGTCTCAAGGCCGGCGACGCCGCGTTCTTTGTCGCCGGCGATCCCGCGAAATTCTACAAGTTCGCGGGCCTGGCGCGCACCCGGCTCGGCGAGGAATTGAACCTGATCGACAAGGAGCGTTTTGCGCTGGCCTGGATCGTCGATTTCCCGATGTACGAATATAATGAGGACGACAAGAAGGTCGAGTTCTCGCACAACCCGTTCTCGATGCCGCAGGGTGGCATGGAAGCGTTGCAGGGCCAGGATCCGCTGACCATCAAGGCGTTCCAGTACGACATCACCTGCAACGGTTTCGAGATCGCCTCGGGTGGCATTCGCAACCATCGCCCGGAAGCGATGGTGAAGGCGTTCGAGATCGCCGGTTATGGCGAGAGCGACGTCATCGAGCGGTTCGGCGGCATGTATCGGGCGTTCCAGTACGGCGCGCCACCGCATGGCGGCATGGCGGCCGGCGTCGATCGCATCGTGATGCTGTTGTGCGGCACCAGCAACCTGCGCGAAATCTCGCTATTTCCGATGAACCAGCGCGCCGAAGATCTCTTGATGGGCGCGCCATCGGAGGCTTCGCCCAAGCAATTGCGCGAGGCACACATCCGGCTCAATCTGCCGGAAGCCTGATTTGATCTAAACCTCATCACTAAACATTAGAGTTCGGTTGCGCGGGAGCGTTCATGTCATCCTCTTCTGAAGATCTCGCCAAGGCGGCGCTTGCCTATCATCGTCTTCCGCGTCCGGGTAAGCTGGAAATCCAGGCGACCAAGCCGCTGGCCAACCAGCGTGACCTGGCACTGGCCTATTCGCCGGGCGTCGCCGCGCCTTGTCTGGCGATTGCCGCCGATCCGAACGAAGCGGCATGGTTGACCGCGCGGGCCAATCTGGTCGCGGTGGTCTCCAACGGCACCGCGGTGCTTGGCCTCGGCAATATCGGCCCGCTGGCGGCGAAGCGGGTGAGGGAAGGCAAGGCGGTCCTGTTCAAGAAGTTCGCCGGCATCGACGTGTTCGACATCGAGATCGCCGCCGACACCATCGAACGTGTGGTCGAGACTGTCGCTGCCCTGGAGCCGACCTTTGGCGGTATCAACCTCGAGGACATCAAGGGCCCGGAGTGTTTCGAGATCGAGGCGCAGCTCAAGGCGCGCATGAAGATCCCGGTGTTTCATGACGAGCAGCATGGCACCGCGATCATTGTCAGCGCCGCCACCACATCGACGAAGCGATCCGGATCGGTCGCGTCGACCTCGATGTCGAACACGTCCAGCCCGGCGAACTTCTTGAACAGGACGGCCTTGCCCTCCATCACCGGCTTGCCCGCCAGCGGGCCGATATT
>JACMOT010000176.1 GCA_014377915.1 Tardiphaga sp. | reverse complement strand
TGGGGTACTCGCTTGCGCACGCCTATGGCGCCGCTTTCGACAACCCGGACCTGATCGTCGCCTGCGTCGTGGGTGATGGCGAGGCGGAAACCGGGCCGCTCGCCGCAAGCTGGCACTCGAACAAGTTCCTCAACGCGGCGCGCGACGGCGCCGTGCTGCCGATCTTGCACTTGAATGGCTACAAGATTGCCAGCCCGACGGTGTTGGCACGAATCAGCCACGACGAGCTAGATCAGCTTCTGCGCGGCTATGGCTACGAACCGTTTTTCGTCGAAGGTGAAGATTCCGACGCGGTCCATCAGGCGATGGCGGCGACGCTGGATCGGGTGGTCGGGAAAATTCGCGCCATGCAAGCGCACGCACGTGAAAACGGCGACCACCGACGGCCGATGTGGCCGATGATCGTGATGCGCACGCCGAAAGGCTGGACCGGGCCCAAGGTCGTGGATGGCCTGCAGATCGAGGGCTCGTGGCGCTCGCATCAGGTGCCGCTGGCCAACCTAGCCGGCGATCCGGAGCACCTGACGCTGCTCGAGCAATGGATGCGCAGCTATCGGCCGGAAGAACTGTTCGACGCCGAGGGCAAGCTCATCGCCGAACTTGCCGAACTGGCCCCCAAAGGCAAGCGCCGCATGGGCGCCAATCCGCATGCCAACGGCGGCGCCTTGTTGCAGGATCTGCAGATGCCCGACTTCCGCGACTACGCCGTCGATGTCGTCAGCCCCGGCGCCGTGTCGGCCGAAGCGACCCGCGTTACCGGCAGCTTCCTGCGCGACGTGATGAAGCTCAACATGACGCAGAACAATTTCCGGATCTTCGGCCCCGATGAAACGGCGTCCAACCGCCTGGGCGCGGTGTTCGAAGTCACCGACCGCGTATTCACCGGTGAGCTCAGGCCCTCCGACACCGAGATTTCGCCGGAAGGTCGGGTGATGGAGGTGTTGAGCGAGCATCTCTGCCAGGGTTGGCTCGAAGGCTATCTGCTGACCGGGCGCCACGGATTCTTCTCATGTTACGAGGCGTTCGTGCACATCGTCGATTCGATGTTCAACCAGCATGCGAAATGGCTCAAGGTCACCCGTGGGCTGGCCTGGCGCCGCCCGATCGCCTCCCTCAACTACCTGCTCACCTCGCATGTCTGGCGGCAGGACCAGAACGGGTTCAGCCATCAGGATCCGGGATTCATCGACCACGTGGTCAACAAGAAAGCCGACGTAATCCGCGTCTATCTTCCGCCCGATGCCAATACGCTTCTGTCGGTAACCGATCATTGCCTGCGCAGCCGCCACTACGTCAACGTGATTGTCGCGGGCAAGCAGCCGGCGCCGCAGTGGCTGGATATGGACGCGGCGGTCGAGCATTGCGAAGCAGGATTGGGCATATGGCGGTGGGCCAGCAATGACGAAGGCAGCGAGCCCGATGTGGTGATGGCCTGCGCGGGAGACGTGCCGACGCTGGAAACGCTCGCCGCGGTGGACCTGCTGCGCGAGCACCTGCCGGAGCTGAAGATCCGCGTCGTGAACATCGTCGATCTGATGACCCTGCAACCGCCAAGTGAGCATCCCCACGGGCTGAACGACGAGAGCTTCGACGGCATCTTCAGCAAGGACAAACCGGTGATCTTCGCGTATCACGGCTACCCGTCGCTCATCCACCGGCTGACTTATCGCCGCACCAACCACGCCAATCTCCACGTGCGTGGCTACAACGAGGAAGGAACGACGACGACACCCTTCGACATGGGCGTACTGAACCGCCTCGACCGCTACCACCTGGTGCAGGACGTGATCGATCGCGTCCAAAGCCTTGGGCCACGCGCTGCTGACCTGAGGGGGACGGTCGGCGACAAGCTGATCGAACACCGGCGCTACATCGATCGTTACGGCGACGATATGCCGGAAATCCGCAACTGGCGCTGGGGTGCACGGCGGGGTGCGGATGGCGCAACGAAATGAGCCGGATGACACCGCACTATCCGCATCCGCTGGACCCGTCATCAGCAGGCGTGATTCAGCCGCCCAGTTCGATCGCAATCCGATGCACGCCACCGTCGTCGTGCAACGGGATCCGGCACGGATCGATGGCCAGGACCACGCCGTCGAGTGCGGCCTTGACGACGCCGCGGCCGCAGCGTACGGGATTGCTCACTTCGATCAGGTAGCGGCTGCCCCCGTGCCGGTAGGCGATCGAAAACCCCGGCCACTCGCGCGGTATGCACGGATCGATGCGCAGGTGATCGCCTTCCAGGTGAAAGCCGAGGATCGCTTCGAGTCCGGCGCGATACAGCCACGCGGCAGAGCCGGTGTACCAGGTCCAGCCGCCACGACCAACGTGCGGCGGCACTGAATAGACATCGGCGCACACCACATACGGTTCGACCTTGTAGCGGTCGATGGCGCTGCGTGTGGCGCCGTGATGGATCGGGTTGATCAGGCCGAACAGTTCCGCGGCGCGATCACCTTGCCCCAATTTGGCCAACGCGAAGATCGACCAGAGCGCGCCGTGGGTGTATTGGCCGCCATTTTCGCGGATGCCGGGCGGATAGGCCTTGATGTAGCCGGGGTCCTGTTCGACCTGATCGAACGGAGGGGTAAACAATAATGCGAGCTGCTCGCGGCGTCGGATCAGCTGCGCGTCGACGGCGGCCATCGCCGCGGTCGCATGCACGGGATCGCCGCCGCCGGCGATCACGCTCCAGGATTGCGCGATCGCGTCGATCCGGCATTCGCGGCTCAGCTGCGAGCCCAGCGGCGTGCCATCGTCGTAGTAGCCGCGGCGGTACCACTGGCCGTCCCAACCGCCTGCGTCCAGCGCCGT
>JACMOT010000175.1 GCA_014377915.1 Tardiphaga sp. | reverse complement strand
TGCTGCTCGCTGAATGGCGATGGTTCCGCGGAACAAGGGACATTCAAAACTGAAGCGGTCACGGACTTGGTCGACCACGGACTGAGCGACGACGACGCGACGGTCAGCAGACCCGATCGCTGATGCAGATGAAACCGCGGGCGAGGAGGGAAAAATGACGAGAGATTATTCTCGGTATACTTCAACGTCGCAGTAATTTTGGCGGAGAGGGGGGGATTCGAACCCCCGATAGGCTTTCACCTATGCCGCATTTCGAGTGCGGTACGTTCAACCACTCTGCCACCTCTCCAAGGCGCCAAGAACCCGCGGTCGCCCGCGGGTGGTTGGTCGGTGTTCTAGGCGAGGTTCGCGGATCAGACAAGCCGGATGCGACGTAATTTCTGCAATCCATCACCCTGACCGGCCACAAACGGCGTGACCACTGGCGCCGGCGCCGAAACCAGGCGCCAGGCAACGCTCAGTCCTTGGCTTTCTTGTCCTTCTTGTCGTCCTTGTCCTTTTCCTTCTTGTCCTTCTTGCGGTTGGTGAAGCGGGCATTGCCGAGGCCCGTTCCGATGGTCAACACGCCCCAATGCTCGCAATCCTGCATGAACGGCACCTCGCTCAGGCCCTGGGCGACGCCGTCATTATGCATCAGCACGGCGGTATCATGCGCGCCGATCTGTGGAATGCCTTCCGCCAGCAGCGCCGGCAGGTTGAACTTGCTGCTTTCCCAATTGCCCGGCAGGTTCTGCGCGCCCTTTGCGATGGTGCCGTCCTCGTTGATCACGCCCGGGCAGGAAATCCCGATGAAGGGCGCCAGCTTGAAGCCTTCGGCCTCGGCCGCGGTAATGAGGTCCTTCAACATCTTCACCAGCCGCTTCACCGCGCCTTCGCGGGTCGGCTCGTCATCGGCATGACGCCATAATTCGGACTTCCAGACCGTCGCCTTCGACAGGTCCGGCGCCTTTTTCCAGCGCGATTCCACCACCCCGCAGCGGATGTTGGAGCCACCGATGTCGACCGCCAGGATGGTGTCATGGCCCTCGAAAATCCAGGACGGCGCCAGATGCAGGCAACCCAGCAGCCCGGCCTCGTCGGGATGAAACCGGATCGGAATCATATCGACCTTGAGGCCCTCGGCCTTGAGCAAGAGGCCCGTGCGGGCAATCGCCAGCTCGCCGAGCCGGCTCTGGCGGAAGCCGCCACCGACCACGATGCATTCCGTATCGGTCCACGCCTTGCTCTTCAGGAAGCGACGGGTGACATAGGCCAGCTCCTGGGCAAAATCCTCGATCGCGCCATGGACCAGCGCCGCGGCCGCGATGTCCTCGCCCAGCAGCGCCTCGTCGAGCGTCGACTTGCCGATTTCCTGCGTGGCCTTCTTGCCGAGCGGGTCGTCGCCATTCTTCTGCAGCGGCTTGCGCAGGCCATCGAGGATCCGCTGGAAGGCGCCCTTGCTGGCGCGGTCGCCGAGAAACCCGTCATCGTCCTTCAACTCGATGTTGAAGCTGTCCACATCGACCGAGGGAAGCCGGTTCGCGCCGTGCCTGCCGATGCCGGCGGTCGTCAAAGTGTCGTCAGCCATTTTTACCCCTGCATTGCAAATCGACTGACAATGCGCCGGGAACCGGTTGGTTGCATGGCGCGATCGGCACGGCGGAGGGCCGTCGGCATCGGCCGAACCTTCGATTTCGTGCTGTTTACCGGACTTTTCCTTGACTCTCCGAGTGGCCCGGCTATAAATCCCGTACCCGGCGCAGGTTTTTCCTCGCGCCGATTGTTTTTGCGCGGCTGGCGGCAACGTCCCCAGGATCGCAAGAATGCGCTGAAATCCTTCGGGATGACCGCGGCAAAACTCAAGAATTAACAAAAAGCCGGCCCGGAGCATCCGAGGTTGGAAAGATCACGAAGGAATATAGAGATGTTCGCAGTCATCAAGACCGGCGGGCGGCAATATCGCGTCGTCGCTGAAGATGTGCTCGAAGTAGGCAAGATTGAAGGCGAAGTTGGAACGATCATCCAGCTCGGCCAGGTTCTGGTGCTCGGCGGCGATACGCCCGTGCTCGGACTTCCGATGGTTGAGGGCGCCACCGTGGCGGCCGAAGTGCTGTCGCACAAGCGCGGCCCGAAGATCATCTCGTTCAAGAAGCGCCGCCGCAAGAATTCGCGCCGCAAGCGTGGTTACCGCGACGAGATCACCGTGCTGCGCATCACCGAGATCCTGGCCGACGGCAAGGCGCCGACGATCGGACCACGGCCGAAGCGCGAAAAGGCGGTTGTTGTCGCTCCGGTGGAAGCCGAAGACGCAGCCTGATCGAACGCACTATGGCGCGGCGATCCATCGCCGCGACAAGTTGAAAAAATGTGAGATAATTCCGTCAAGGAATTGATCTAGATCTTATCGAAATCGGAGACGGGCTATGGCTCATAAAAAAGCAGGCGGTTCATCGCGAAACGGTCGTGATTCGGCGGGCAAACGCCTCGGAATCAAGATGTATGGCGGCGAGCGCGTAATCCCCGGCAACATCATCGCGCGTCAGCGCGGCACCACCTGGCATCCCGGCCTTAATGTCGGCATGGGTACCGACCATACCCTGTTCGCCAAGGTCGAAGGCCACGTGCAGTTTCGCGCCAAAGCCAACGGCCGCACCTTCGTATCGGTTCTGCCGATTCTCGAAGCCGCGGCCGAATAATACGGTGGACACATTGGAGTCCGCCGGGTCCTGTTGAACCCGCGGACGCCAGACAAGGCTCCAGGGGGAGGCGGGAAACCGGCCTCCCCCTTTCTTTTGGTGCGTCGCCTCGCGGCGCATACAGGAGCCGAAGATGCTGCAGGACATTCCGACCCCGACCTTGCGCGAAAGCAGAGGCTGCGTCCTCGAGACCCAGCGGCTGGCCCTGCGCAAGCCGACGCTCGCGGACGTGAAAGCCATCGTCGAACTCGCCAATGACCGGCGCATCGCCGAGATGACCCGCCGGCTGCCCTTCCCCTATCTGCACGACCACGCGGTGGCCTTCGCCAACTCGCTGGGCGAGGCCAACAGCGACACCGTGTTCCTGATCGAGCTCGATCATCAGCCGATCGGCATGGTCGGCGTCGACTGGCGCGCGCCGGAACTGCCGGAACTTGGCTATTGGCTGGGCGTGGCGCATTGGGGCCAGGGCTTTGCGACCGAGGCCGCGCGCGCGGTGATTGATTTCACCTTCGAGGAATTCAACGTCGCGCATCTGATCTCCAGCGCCCGCGTCGCCAACCCGGCGTCGCGCAACATCCTCGAGAAGTGCGGCTTCCAGTGGAGCGGCGTCGAGTTGCACCGTTTCGAGGCGATCGGTTCATCGACGCCGGTCGACTGCTTCAAGCTCAGCCGCGGTGTGTGGTCGTCGCTGAAGCACTGGGGCGATGCGACGCGGCGATAGGCGCATGCCGTGCGCGCCTGTCGCCGTGCCGCTATGACGCGGTGCGCATGCGACCGATCCCCGGAAGCATCAAACCCGCCGCGGCGATCGCAACAAGGCCCACCAGAAATGCCGACGGGTAGCCGAACCCGCCGGTGACAAGACCGACAACCGGCCCCGTCACGCCGAGGGCGAGATCGAAAAACGCGATGAAGTTGCCGACGGCGCGACCGCGCTGGGCCGGCGGAACGCGGCGTGTGGCAATCACGCCCATGGCCGGAAAGATCAACGAGAAGCCGATCCCCGTAAGGGCTGCGCCGGCCACCGCGTAGGTCGGCGAAGGCGCCAGCCAGAGCAGCACCTGGCCGCAGCCTTCGATCGCCAGCGAGATGCCGACCACCACCGCGGCGCCATGCTTGTCGGTCAGATGCGAACCGACCAGCCGCACCACGACGTAACCGATCCCGAACGCCGTCATGGCATAGCCGGCGCTGCTCCAGCCTTGCGCGGCATAATCGAGCGGCAGGAACGCCGCCATGCTGGCGAACGGCACGGTGGCCAGCATCAGCAACGTGCCCGGCAGCCAGATCAGGCCGATCACCCGATGGAAAGCAATGCGATCACCGCCGGCAGCCGGGACCACGGCCGGCAGCACCATGGCAATGACGGCCGCGACCAGCGGCATCAGGATGGTCAGCGCGCCGACGCTGGCAAAGCCGGTGGCATCATACGCGGCGAGACCGAGTGGCGCGCCGAGCCCCAGCGCGGCATACATCGCGATGCCCTGCAGGGACATCACCCGGCCGGTGCGGGCAGCCCCGATGCGGCCGATGCCCCAGCTCATGGTCCCCGTGATGAACAGACTCTCGCCGAGCCCGAGCAGGACACGGCCGATCACCAGAATCGCGAGCCTCCCGGTCGGCGTGATCGGCGCCAGCGAGGCGATGTAGAACGCGCCGGCCAGTGCGGCCATGGGCAATCCCAGCAGCACCACGCGGCGCGGCCCGTGGCGGTCGCACAGCGTGCCTGCTAAATGGCGCGAGACCACGGTGACCAGCGATTGCACGCCGATCACGCAGCCCACCGTGAAGCCGCTGAATCCGAGATCGCGATGCACGTAGATCGACAGCACCGGCAGCGGCGCGGCGACGGCGAGAAAGCCCAGCAGGACGATGCACACCAGCGGCAACAGACCCGACAGGACCGATCGCTCGGAGGCTTGTGAGGCGGTCCCGGTCGTCTGAACAGATTTTCCGCGTCGATAAGTGGAGGCTCCGCCGGGGTTAGGCTGCCATGCGGATGGTCAGCGGGTTGAAGTAGGCCTGATC
>JACMOT010000174.1 GCA_014377915.1 Tardiphaga sp. | reverse complement strand
TTTTCATGTCGGTGTTCGACGTCCACATCAATCGCTCGCCGATTGCCGGGCGGATCGCCAAGGTCGCCTATGTCCCGGGCAAGTTCCTCAACGCCGACCTCGACAAGGCGAGCGAGGATAATGAGCGGCAGCATTTCCTGGTGACCCGCGAAGACGGCGTGTCGATCGGCTTCACCCAGATCGCCGGGCTGGTCGCGCGGCGGATCATGGCATTCGTCAAGGAAGGCGACACGGTCGCGGCGGGCGAGCGCATCGGCCTGATCCGGTTCGGTAGCCGGGTCGACGTCTATCTCCCCGAAGCCACCAGTCCGCAAGTGGTCCTCGGCCAGCGGACGATTGCCGGCGAGACGGTGCTGGCGACGCTCGGCCAGGCGCGGCTGCTGATCGGCAACAGCCAGTGAACGAGCGCGAGGGGCGGGGACTGCCGCTGAGGGCGTTCATCCCCAACGCCGTGACTGTCCTCGCCCTGTGCGCCGGGCTGACGGCGATTCGCTTCGGGTTCACCCAGGAATGGGAAAAGGCGATGATCGCCATCGTCGTCGCGGGCGTGCTGGACGGGATGGACGGCCGCATTGCGCGAATGCTCAAGGCGAATAGCAAGTTCGGTGCCGAGCTCGACAGCCTGTGTGATAATATCGGGTTTGGCACCGCTCCCGCACTGATCCTGTTTCAATGGTCGCTGACCAACGCGCCCCGGTTCGGCTGGACCGTCGCGCTGGCGCTGGCGGTATGCTGCGCGCTTCGACTGGCGCGCTATAATTCGCGGATCGATGCGGAAGTGCAGCCGCACAAGGCCGCCGGGTTTAACACCGGCGTTCCAGCCCCGGCGGGGGCCGGTCTGGCCTTCATGCCGATCTATCTGTGGCTGATCACGGCCAACGACCTGTTTCGCGACTGGCGACTGGTGATGCCGTGGACCCTGTTCATCGCCGTACTGATGATTTCCAGCATCCCGACTTATAGCTGGACCTCGTTCCGCATTCGCAAGAGTTGGCGGGTGGCGGCATTGGCCGGGATCGCCCTACTTGGCGCGGCGCTGGTAAACGAGCCGTGGATCACGCTATCGCTAGTGTCGCTGACTTATCTGGCGACCGTGCCGTTCAGCATGGCGAGCTTTGCCCGGGTCAGGCGGCGGCGCGCCACTCGACTCGCGTCGGCACAGCCACTGCCTTCCGCGCCGGCCGCGCACTGAACCGCACCGTCACCTGCCGCACCGGCAGGGGTTCGCGCGCCAAACGCGACTGGCCCTTCAACGCGGCGAGGATCTTCGCGCCGCTGTCGTCGAGCGCTACGAGCAGGGCGGACACGGCGGCCCAGGCGGCGATCAGGAAGGCGAGGGTGGCAAGGGCGACGGTCACGGGCGTTCTCCGTATGTTGCGGATCAAACTGTGGACGGAATCACTTTGTTCCATTTTGGTGCGATAAACCGCGCCAGACCGCCATTGTTCTTGATTTGTTCCTAACTGTCAAGCGTCGTTGGAATTCGCGTTCGAGAATTTGATAATGTGTACAATTCCCAGTCAGGCTACGTGCGAGCGCTGACCGAGGGGTTGA
>JACMOT010000173.1 GCA_014377915.1 Tardiphaga sp. | reverse complement strand
GGTCATCGACAACTTCAAGAAGGGCGACATGGTCAAGGCCATCGTCCTCGATGTGGATGTCGAGAAGGAGCGCATCTCGCTCGGCGTCAAGCAGCTCGAAGGCGACCCCTTCGCCGAGCCGGGCGACGTCAAGAAGGGCGCGGTCGTCACTTGCGTCGTTCTCGAAGTCAAGGAATCCGGCATCGACGTGCAGATCGTCGACACCGACTTCTCGACCTTCATCAAGCGTTCCGAGCTTGCTCGCGAGCGTGCCGATCAGCGCGCCGAGCGTTTCGCCGTTGGCGAAAAGGTCGATGCGCGGGTGATCCAGTTCGACAAGAAGGCCCGCAAGGTCCAGGTCTCGATCAAGGCCCTGGAAGTCGCGGAAGAGAAGGAAGCCATCGAGCAGTACGGGTCCTCGAACTCGGGTGCCACGCTGGGCGACATTCTCGGCACCGCGCTCAAGCAGCGCACCGACAAGTAAGCATCCGCTTCTGTCACCACGCAATTGGGGCCCCGGTTTTCCGGGGCCCTTTTGCGTTTGGCCTTGTTTTCTTCATATTGCGCCGCATTTGATGTAACGCATTCACCACATCTCAACGCTGCGCGACGACAGATGCGGCGGCTGCCGAGCCTTCCAGGAGAATTCCGATGTCGCTTGAATCGGATGTGATCGTCGACCGTCGCCGCATGCGCCGCAAGCTGACCTTCTGGCGTGTCGCCGCGGTGTTCGTCGCGGTGGCCGCCGTGGTCGCGGTCGGCGCAATCGCCACGCGATCGGGTCCCGATGTGCTGGCGGGTTCCGGCTCGATCGCCCGGATCAAGATCGAGGGATTGATCCGCAGCGACAATGACCGTGTCGAGGCGCTGGAGCGGCTGGAAAAATCCTCCGCGGCCGCGGTCGTCGTGCATATCAACTCGCCGGGCGGCACCACTGCCGGCTCCGAGCAGCTTTACGACGCGCTGACGCGGCTGAAGGCGAAGAAGCCGATGGTCGTGGTGGTCGAGGGGCTGGCGGCGTCGGGCGGCTATATCGCGGCGATTGCGTCCGACCACATTGTCGCGCAGCAGAGCTCGCTGGTCGGATCGATCGGCGTGCTGTTCCAGTTTCCGAATTTCAGCGGCCTGATGAAGACCGTCGGTGTGCAGGTGGAAGAAGTGAAGTCTTCGCCGCTGAAGGCGGCGCCAAACGGCTTCGAGCCCACCAGCCCGGAAGCGCGCGCCGCGCTGGAATCGCTGGTGAAGGATTCCTATGCCTGGTTTCGCGGTCTGGTTCAGAACCGCCGTGGCATGGATGACGCGCTGCTCGACAGAGTGGCGGACGGACGGGTGTTCACCGGGAGGCAGGCGGTCGATCTCAGGCTGATCGATCAGCTTGGCGACGAAAAGACCGCCGTGGCCTGGCTGGTGTCGGAGAAAAAGATCAAAAGCGACCTGCCGGTGCGTGATTTCAAGCTGGCGCCGAAATTCGGCGACCTGACGTTCCTGCGGGCCGCGGCGTCGATCACCCTGGACGCGGTGGGCCTCGGCCGCATCGCGCGACAGCTCGAGCAGGTGGGCCTCGCCCAGGCGATGGACCGTTTCGGGCTCGACGGGATGTTGGCGCTGTGGCGTCCGGCCGGCCCCAACTAATGCGTGCATCCTCAGGCCGCGCGCACATGCTGGCGCCGCGCGGGTGACGTCCCAATCCATCCTGGCGTTGCAAGTCGGGTATTTTGACAGCCGCCGGATTTGATTTAGCGTCTTGACAGTTCAAGGCATTTTCACGGAAATGCATTCTCACGTTCAGAGCCCAGCATCTCTTATGATCAAATCCGAACTCGTTCAGCGTATTGCCGAGCACAACCCGCACCTGTACCAGCGGGATGTCGAGAATATCGTCAATGCGATCCTCGACGAGATCGTGGCGGCGCTGGCGCGCGGCGATCGGGTTGAGCTGCGCGGCTTCGGCGCCTTTTCGGTCAAGCACCGCCCGGCGCGGGCAGGGCGCAATCCGCGCACCGGCGCCCACGTACCGGTTGATCAGAAGAGCGTGCCTTTCTTTAAAACCGGCAAGGAAATGCGCGAGCGGCTGAATCGCGAAGCCGGAGCGCCCGAAGCCAGCGCTTAAAGTCGGTCCGTCGCCTTTACGCGAGACATGTTGATGCGCAAATTTCTTTCAGGACTGGTTCTGATACCGCTGGCGGTGCTTTTCGTCGTGTTTGCGGTAGCCAATCGGCATCTGGTGACGGTGTCCTTCGACCCGTTCAACACCGCCGCCCCCTCGGTCGGCGTCACGCTGCCGCTGTTCATTGTTCTCATCGCCATCGCCATTATGGGCGTTATCGCGGGCGGCCTGGCGACCTGGTTCCGGCAGCGCCGCTGGCGCCGCGCCGCCCGGCTCTACGAAACCGAGGCCCGGCAGGCCCGCCAGGAACTTGCCGAGCTGTGCCAGCAGACGGCTTCCGCCATGCGCGCCGCGCCACTTGGACTGCCGGCGCCGCTATTGCCCGGACCTGGCTATACCTCCGGGCGAGACAAGACCGGCGTGACGTTGTAGAACCCGGCATATCAAGACAGCCTTGAAATTCCATTTCCAGCGGTCATTTTTGAATTATGTCCCTGACTATCAAAATTTGCGGCCTCTCGACGCGCGATACCCTTGACGCGGCGCTCGCTTCTGGCGCCGAAATGGTTGGCTTCGTGTTCTTCCCGCCCTCGCCCCGGCATGTCGGCCTCGATATCGCGCGCGAATTGGGTCGCCAGGCCAAGGGACGCGCGATCAAGGTCGCGCTGTCGGTCGACGCCGATGACGCGTTGCTTGGCAACAGCATCGAGGCGCTGCAGCCTCAGATCCTGCAACTGCATGGCCATGAGAGCGTGGCGCGGATCCGCGACATCAAGCAGAAATTCGGGCTGCCGGTGATGAAGGCGCTCGCCGTTGAAACCACGACGGATCTGGCCACGTTGCCGGGCTATGCCGCGGTCTGTGACCTAATCCTGTTCGATGCCAAGCCGCCGCGAGATGCCACGCGCCCCGGCGGTCTCGGCGCGCCGTTCGACTGGCACCTGCTGGAAGGCCTCAACCTGAAGCTGCCCTTCATGGTGTCCGGCGGCCTCAATGCCGGCAATGTCGCCGAGGCGTTGCGCATCACGCATGCCGGCGGCGTCGATATTTCCTCTGGCGTCGAAAGCGCGCCCGGTATCAAGGATCCCGACATGATCCGCGCCTTCATCCGCGCCGCGCGCGCCAGCGAAGAATTGATTGCCTCATGAATACAGCCGTCCAAAAGCCAGCACTGCTCAACTCCTATCGAAGCGGGCCCGACGATACCGGCCATTTCGGTATTTTCGGCGGCCGCTTCGTCGCTGAAACGTTGATGCCGCTGATCCTGGATCTGCAACAGGCCTATGACGATGCCAGGGCTGACCCGGCCTTCCAGACCGAGATGAACGGTTACCTCAAAGACTATGTCGGCCGTCCCTCGCCGCTGTATTTCGCCGAACGGCTGACGGACCATCTCGGCGGCGCCAAAATCTATTTCAAGCGCGAGGAGCTCAACCACACCGGCTCGCACAAGGTCAACAATGTGCTCGGCCAGATCATGGTGGCGCGGCGGATGGGCAAGAAGCGCATCATCGCCGAGACCGGCGCCGGCCAGCATGGCGTGGCGACGGCGACCCTGTGCGCGCGGTTCGGGCTCGAATGCATCGTGTTCATGGGCGCGGTCGATGTCGAGCGGCAGCAGCCCAATGTGATCCGCATGGAAATGCTCGGCGCCCGCGTGGTGCCGGTGCAGGCCGGCGCGCGCACGCTGAAGGACGCGATGAACGAGGCGATGCGCGACTGGGTCACCAATGTCAGCGACACCTTCTATTGCATCGGCACTGTCGCCGGTCCGCATCCCTATCCGATGATGGTGCGCGATTTCCAGTCGATCATCGGCACCGAGACCAGGGCGCAGATGCAGGAAGCCGAGGGCCGGCTGCCGGATTCGCTGATCGCCTGCATCGGTGGCGGCTCCAATGCGATGGGCCTGTTCCACCCCTTCCTGGATGATCCCAGCGTACAGATCTTTGGCGTTGAAGCCGCCGGCCACGGCCTCACCAAGCTGCACGCCGCCTCGATCGCCGGCGGTCGTCCCGGCGTGCTGCATGGCAACCGCACCTATCTGCTGATGGACGAGGACGGCCAGATCCAGGAAGGCCATTCGATCTCGGCCGGGCTGGACTATCCCGGCATCGGCCCCGAGCATTCCTGGCTGCACGAAAGCGGCCGCGTCACCTACCTCAGCGCCACCGACGATGAAGCGCTGGCGGCGTTTCAATTGCTGTCGCGACTCGAAGGCATCATCCCGGCGCTGGAACCGGCGCATGCCATCGCCAAGGTGATGGAACTGGCCCCGAAGCTGCCGAAGGATCATCTGATGGTCGTTAACCTGTCCGGCCGCGGCGACAAGGATATCCCCCAGGTGGCAGAGATTCTGCGCGGAGTGAAATTGTGAGGTTGCGGG
>JACMOT010000172.1 GCA_014377915.1 Tardiphaga sp. | reverse complement strand
GGCACGGTGGCGCTGGTGCTGGCGGTCGTGGCCTCCGGCCACACCGCGCTGGCCATCTCCGGCAACAACCATCTCGGCGTGGTCTGGGCCAAGGGCGTGCCACAGACCGGCACCCTGTTCGAACGCTGGAACACCTATTCGCGCGTGCGGGTCACGGCGCTGGGCGAAGGCCCGCCGATCGGCTGGGGCTACGCCCACCCGCCGCAGACGACCATCGACCAGAAGCGCCTCGATATCGATGCCGACGCGGCCACGGTGATCACCAAATTCGACGGCGACCTCAGCAAGCTGACCTACCTCGAGGACGACGTCATCAACTCCGCCTATCTGGTGCGGAAGCCGAAGAACGTCGCCGTGGTCGGCGTCGGTGGCGGCCGCGATATCCTGTCAGGCCTGTATTTTGGCGCGAAGACCATTCGCGGCATCGAGATCAACCCGGCGATCTTCGAGGTACTGACCGACAAGTTCGCTGAGTTCTCCGGCCATCTCGATCGCACTCCCGGCGTCTCGCTGGTCAATGCGGAAGCGCGCAGCTACATCAACCATTCGCCGGAGCGTTTCGATCTGGTGCAGATCTCGCTGATCGACACCTGGGCCGCCACCGCCGCCGGCGGCCTGACCCTGACGGAAAACCGGCTGTACACCACCGAAGCGTGGGGCGATTTCTACCGCGCGCTCAATCCCGGCGGCTTGCTGTCGGTTTCGCGCTGGTACGATCCGGACAATCACCGCGGCGAGTTCTATCGGCTGCTGTCGATCGCCGCCGCCGCCCTGAGGAACACGGGCGTGCCCGCCAGCGAACTGGCGCAGCACGTGGTGGCACTGAACGTCGACAACATCGTCACCGTGATCAGCCGGCCCGACGCCTTCTCTGCCGCTGACTGGCAGACCGCCAAGGCCCGGCTGCTGGCGCAGGGTTTCAAGATCCTGATAGGTCCGGATGTCGCCTTCGACGCCGTCACGACGACCATCATGAGCGGCAAGGCCGACGCGGCCTATTTCAACAGTCTGGTCGAGAATATTGCGCCGTCCACCGATGACAGCCCGTTCTTCTTCTACACCGCGCGGCTCGGCCAGTTTTTCGGCAAGCCGTCATCGGTGCTTTCCAACAACAATTCGGCGGTCAGCATCACACTGGGGCTGGTGCTGTTTTCGCTGCTGGCCTGCGTCTGCTATATCGCCATTCCCTTCACCCGCCTTGCCCGCGGCATGCCACTGGCAACGCTGACGCCGCCCGTGATCTATTTCAGCGGCATCGGCATGGGCTTCATGCTGATCGAAATCTCGCAGATGCAGCGGTTGATGGTGTTCCTCGGCCACCCCGTCTACGGGCTCGGCGTGGTGCTCGTCAGCATCCTGATCTTCAGCGGCCTCGGCAGCATTACCGTCGGGGCAAAGCCGCCGCGGCCGGGCGCGGTCATCGCGCGGATCGTCGCCTTGCTCGCCACCCTGGTGGCCGCCGGGCTGCTGACGCCCATCGTCACCATTTGGGCGCGCAGCCAAGCCACCGAGATGCGCATCTTGATTTCAGTGCTGCTGCTGGCGCCGCCGGCCTTCTTCATGGGCATGATGTTCCCGCTCGGCCTCAGCCTGTGGCGCCGCCACGAAAACCTGCTGCCGTTTTTCTGGAGCGCCAACGGCATCACCTCGATGCTGGCCTCGGCGCTGGGCGTCGCGCTGTCCATCGAATTCGGCATCGCCCGGACGTTCGGACTGGGCGTCTGCTTCTATGTGCTGTGCGCAGCGATGATGATGGCGGGCTGGCAGACGCAAGCGGTGGCAGCACGGAAAGATGCGCAGGCGCCAAATAGCACCGCGGTGCCGGCCGTGCCACTCACATAGGTCGCTGACATCGGTGATGTGAAGTCCACAGAGCGCTCCCCGTCGTGCCGCGAAGACGGAGCTATCTCTGCGCCGCCTGCGCATGGCGCACACACGCCGAGGCCAGCAGCAGGGTCGGATCGAGCAACACGACCATCTTGCCGTCTGCTTCGAATTCTTCGGTCTGTGGAAACAGCAGCGGCAATTCGGTGCAGCCGAGCACGACCACGCCGGCGCCATTATGCGCGAGATGATCGATGGCACGGCGCAGCGCCTCGCGACAACGGCCCTCGGTAAATCCCGCCTTGACGCCGTCAGCGCCGTAGATGGCGTCCATCACGTCGGCCTGATGGGCGGCATCGGGCAGCAGCAGGCGGACGCCGGCGCGGGCCGCGGCCTCCGCATAGACGCCACTGTCCACCGTGCCCGACGTCGCCAGAAGGCCGACCAACTGCCCGGCATAGCGCCCGGCGATCTGCGCCATGGTTTCGTCCAGCATGTTGAGCACGGGAATCCGCAGATGCGCCTGCATGCGATCGACGAAGGCATGCGCGGTGTTGCAGGGGATCGCGATCAGATCGGCTTCCGCCGCCTCGAGCTTCTTGCAGGTGGCAAACAGCGCGATGGTCGGGTCGGTGCCGTGGTGCAAAAGATGCTCGGTGCGATCCGGAATCTGCGGATTCTGTTCGACGATCATCTTGATATGGTCCTGGTCGCGCCGCGCCTCCGTCAGCCTGACCACCTTCTCCATGAAATCGACCGTCGCCAGTGGCCCGACGCCGCCGACCACGCCGATCTTGAACGGCTGGCGCGGGCGCAGCATTGGCTGCGCCAGCGCATAGGCCGCATAGCACTGGTTGGCGTTCAGGATCGGGATCGACAGCACCGCCTCGAGCGCCGCGTGCACCAGCGACAATTCGGTGAAGCCCGGCAGCAGGATGTCACAGCCCTGCGCAGCCAGCGCCTCGCAGATCATTCGCAACCGATCGCAGACCGCCGGGGATTGCTGCCCCGACCTGATCCCGCCCGTCGAATAGACCAGATCCATCAGATCGCGCTGCGCTTCCACGTCGGGATAGAGCAGTTCATGCGTGCCGTTGAAGGCCTGGCCGAACAGATTGCTGTCGCGGACATAATCCGAGGTCAGCATGCCGATCCGCCGCGCCCGCGGATAGGCGGCGGTCACTTTAGCCCGCAACGCCGCCATCAGGCCGACCACCGGGGTGCTGATATTGGGCTCGATCTCGTGCAGAAAGGTCTGGCTAACGAAACAGGGCAGCAGGATCGCATCGGTGCCGCGCGTTTCGAGCCGGCGGATCAGGCTGAAGGCATGCAGCTTGCGGCCGATCGGGTCGTATTGCGCGTCGGCCCGCATCCGGTCGCCCGGAAAACTCTGTTGTTCAAAGACGATGGCATAACGCTCATGGTCCGCGGCGGTGGCGCGGATCAGGTGCTGCAGCAGGTCAGCCCCGGCCAGCGCCCCGAGGCCGCCGACCACGCCGAAGGCAAAACGATTATCGATCATGCGTGGCTCTACACCCTGTCCCCATGGGGCGCTGCTGTCCGGGGCAAGGCCGCAGCGCAGGAACCTAACCGGTGACGACGTCGACAGGCAACGCTCAACCGCCGGAGAGGCGATCCGATTCAATGATATGGACGCCGGGACCGCCCTTCGCCGCGGCATCGATCAGCGCCTCGGCAATGATCGCGGCCGGGCTGATCCGATAACGTCGCGGCAGCAGCGGTCCCAACATGCCGAGAATGGCAGAGGCGATGCGCTCGCCGGCGCGAAATTCGGCGCGGGCGCCGCCGATCAGACCGGGCCGCACGATGGTCAGCGACGGAAAGCCCAGCGCCTGCAGGTCGCGCTCCACCTCGCCCTTGGTGCGCGGATAGAGCAGCCGCGACTTTGCATCGGCGCCGAGCGAGGAATTCAGCGCAATACGCTGAGCGCCATGGCGCCGCGCGATTTTCGCCACCGCCAGCGGATAGACGTAGTCGACCTTGCGAAAGGCCT
>JACMOT010000171.1 GCA_014377915.1 Tardiphaga sp. | reverse complement strand
CGCGCCAAGATCAGCCGACTCGAACACAGCATGAGTCGCCGTGAATTGAGTGAGCGCAGTGGGGTTGCAGATTCAACCATCCGCCGGTTCGAGAACACGGGCGAAATCGGCACCTCGGCCCTGATCATGGTGCTCGGGGCTTTGGGGTTGACTGATCAGGTCGAGGCGCTGTTCCAGAAGCCGCCGCCGAAAACAACGGAAGACGTGTTGCGCAAGCCCCGAAAATATGGGAAACGGTCCGATGCAGGAAAGAGGCGGACGGACAAACCGACGGGTGAAAAAATTGAGCGCTGAACACATTGATCGGCTCGGTGTCTCGCTCGGCGACAGGCCGGTGGGCACCCTCAGATCGCCGGGACGGGTGCGTTGATTGACAGGATGGTGTCCCGGATTAGCGCCGCGTCAACGCGCAAGCCGTCGCGAAATTAAGTGAGGCTCGCCCGGTACTGCGCCGGCGGCACGCCGAACCGGCGTTTGCAGGCACGAAAGAAATTGCTGCGGTCGACGTAACCCAGCAGATCCGCCACATCGGTCAGCGTGTGGCGATCCTCCGCCAAGTATTGGCGGGCCAGCTCGTGGCGCGTGCTGTCGAGCAAGGTCTGGTACGCCGCGGACTCTTCCTGCAGGCGGCGTTGCAAGGTGCGCTCTGCCAGCCCGAGGCACGCGGCAACGTCCTGCCGGCGGGGTTCGTAGGTGTATTGAAGCGCATCGGGCGACCGAAAGCTTTGCGGTGCAGCGCATCGTTGGCGGGTGGCGAATAGCTGAACTCGACGTGTGGCCGACCGCGCCGGTGCTGCTGTACGTCGCCGCCAGGCCGCGCTCCAGGCCGAGCGTCGGTTTCTCTACGCGGGCCACGGCGAGTCACCACAGATGGGTGATCTGGTCGACCGGAAACCGGGCGTCCTGGCGAATCAGTTCGGCCTTGTCGATCCCGGCGTCGCGCAGCAGCAGCGGCACGTCGAGCCCTTCGGTTTCGAACACGGCCAGAACGCCTTCGAGCCAGGCGGCGGAACTGGCGCGCGGCGCACATGTTGCTGAAGTCATTGGTTTGACGTGCTTGCGATAGCGGTGAATAAAGAAGCCGTGCCTGGAGTTTTTTGGGTCGGAGGTGCGGGAGTGTGCGTGCGGAATCAACGCGCGCTCAGGTGACACAGCTACGGGCATTCCCGTAGAGATGCGCTGCTGCACTGCGCAATACTTCCGACATCGCTTTTGATGATGCAGACAGAGTAATAAAAGGAGTCTTTCCGATGCTGGGTTTGATGCAAGACCAACCGTTGCTGATTTCGTCGTTGATCGAATTTGCCGATCGCCACCATGGCGACGGCGAGATCGTTTCGCGCCGGGTCGAGGGCGATTTGCACCGTACGACGTGGCGCCAGATCGCGGCGCGCTCGCGGCAAGTTGCCAACGCCCTTGAAACTGAGGATCTGCTGTTCAGCGATCGGATCGCGACGCTAGCCTGGAATGGCTACCGCCATCTGGAACTGTATTACGGCGTGAGCGGTTCCGGCAAGGTGCTGCACACCGTCAATCCGCGCCTGCACCCCGACCAGATCGCCTGGATCGTCAACCATGCGGAAGACCAGATCCTGTGCTTCGACCTGAGCTTCCTGCCGCTGGTGCAAGCGGTTCATACCCGTTGCGGCACGGTCAGGAAGTGGATCGCGCTGTGCGACGCCGACAAGCTTCCGGCCGACACCGGCATTCCGAATCTGGTCAGCTACGAGGCGTGGATGGGGACACAGTCCGATGCCTACGACTGGCCGACGTTCGACGAAAACTCGGCTTCCAGCATGTGCTACACGAGCGGCACCACCGGTAATCCGAAGGCGGCCCTTTACAGCCATCGCTCCACCACGCTGCATGCCTATGCGGCAGCGTTGCCCGACGTCATGGGCGCCCCGGCGCGCGACCCGGTGCTGCCGGAGGTGCCGATGTTCCACGTCAACGCCTGGGGCATTCCCTACACGGCGGCGCTCGTGGGATGCAAGCTGGTGTTTCCCGGACT
>JACMOT010000170.1 GCA_014377915.1 Tardiphaga sp. | reverse complement strand
TCTCCTGCTGGAAAGGCGACAGACCCTTCCATTCGCGGCCGGCCTTCTTCAATTTGACGCGCTTGCTCACGACCTCCGAGACGGGAAGCCGGGCGCGCAAATCGTCGAGGAACTGGGGCGTGAAGCGCATGGGTGCTTATGCGGTGAGTCGGGGCTGCGAGTCTTGGTGAACGGCATGTGACCAGCCGACCATCGATATAGGGTTTGCGGCGGGAAAAACGAGAGACACAAGGTTGCGCCCGCTATTCACAGGGCGCGTGGCCGTCTGGGAACAGTCGTTGCCGCAGCTCAAGCTCGCGTGACTGGCGCCCTTTGCGCGTGGGAATGACCATAGTTTGGGCTTGAACCCCGTCCGGTTCCTCGCTCTGCTGGCGCATGTTCACCATCTTCAAAGGCGGCAACGACGGCGCGTGGCGGGTGACGTCACTGTCGCCGGTGATCGGCGACACGTTGCCGCCGGTGTCATCGATATCGGTGACGCACGGCGCTGCGATCGCATTGCCGCTGCCGCCGACCGCGTGGCATCTGGCCGGCAGGGCCAGCCATGTCCGCTATGTCGAGCGCTCCGAAAAAACCGCGCTGGTGTCGGTGCAGGCCGGGCTCGGCCGGCCTGAAGCGACGCGCGCGGCGCTGATCCCGATCCGCAAGAATGCCGCGTGGTGGGACCTTACCCAGGAAGAGCGCCGCCGCATCTTCGAGGACAAGTCGCGCCATATCGCCGACAGCATGAAGTACCTGCCGGCGATCGCGCGGCAGCTGTATCATTCCCGCGACCTCGGCGAACCGTTCGACTTCCTGACCTGGTTCGAATTTGCGCCTGAGCACGCGGCGACGTTCGAGGAATTGGTGGCAACCCTGCGCCGCACCGAGGAATGGCGCTTTGTGGAACGCGAGGTCGATGTGCGGCTGGAGCGGGCGTGAGCTTGCGATAAGCCGGCAAGCCTCCGGTGGATGCCCCCTGCATGGCACCCATCCCCGGCCCTGCCCTTCCGCTCGCGGCGGTTTCCTTCCATATCTTGGAAAATTCCCGCCTCAGAAAGTATCCATGCCGCCTTCACACGAGACGTCCGCCCGGGATTCCGGCCCGAGCGGCTGGTTGATCTTTGCCTTTGCCGTGGCCTGCGGCGTCACCGTGGCCAATGTCTATTATGCGCAGCCGCTGGTCGGGCCGATCAGCGCCTCGTTCGGGTTGGATCCATCGACCGCCGGCCTGGTGCTGACCATGGTGATGCTCGGCTATGTGCTGGGCCTGGTGTTTCTCGCGCCGCTCGGTGATCTCGTCGAGAACAAGACGCTGGTGCTGGTGACGCTGTCCGGGCTGGTCGTCAGCCTGCTGATCGCAGCCGCGGCGCCGAGCGCCCGCGTGTTCATCGCCGCCACGCTGCTGCTCGGCCTCACCGCGCCCGGCACCCAGATGCTCCTGCCGATCGTCGCCCATCTGGCGCCCGAGCGTATCCGCGGCCAGGTCGTCGGCACCGTGATGAGCGGATTGTTATTCGGCATTTTGCTGTCGCGGCCGCTGGCGACCATGGTCGCCGGCTCGTTCGGCTGGCGCGCGGTGTTCGTGATGTCGGCGGCGCTGATGTGCGGCGTGATCGTGCTGATGGCCTTCGCGCTGCCGCGACGGCTGCCGGAGCACAGCCTGACCTATGGCAGGCTGCTGGGCTCGCTGTGGCAATTGATGCGCGACACCCGCGTGCTGCAGCGCCGCTCGGCCTATCAGTGCCTGCTATACGGTGCCTTCAGCATGTTCTGGACCGCAATGCCCCTGGTGCTGGAAGCGCCGCCCTTTGCGTTCGGCCACATCGCGCTGTCGGCCTTCCTGCTGTCTGGCGCCGGCGGCGCGCTGCTGGCGCCGCTGGCCGGGCGGATGGCCGATCGCGGCGGCGGCGGCACCGTCACGCTGGTGGCGATGCTCGCGGTGCTATTGAGTTTCGTGCTGATCCGCACCGAGGGCAACGGCCCTGCCAGCATCGCGTTGTTCGTGATCGCCGGCATCCTGATCGACGCAGGCACCCAGGGCAATGTGGTGGCCGGCCAGCGCGCGATCTATGCCCTGCCGGCCGACATCCGCAGCCGTCTCAACGCGCTGTATCTCGGCTCGGCGTTCTTCGGCGGCGCGCTGGGTTCGGCGATCTCAGGCTTTGCTGCGTCGCATGGCGGCACCACGTCGATCAGCAATATCGGAATCGGGTTCGCGCTGCTGGCGCCGGGGATCTTTGCGACGGAGTTTGTGGGGAAGAAG
>JACMOT010000169.1 GCA_014377915.1 Tardiphaga sp. | reverse complement strand
GAACTGGTGGCGAGGGTGCGAAAGCATTTTTTCACCCAAAGCACGCTGGACTAATCGTCATGCGCACGAACCGATCCACGTCATTGCGAGGAGCTCTTGCGACGAAGCAATCCAGCTCTTTTCGCGCGTGCGGCTTTCTGGATTGCCGCGTCGCTTCGCTCCTCGCAATGACGGCTGAGAGGCCGTAGTTCATGATGACCGCTCCCCGCATCGCTTTGCGCGAGATCACGCTGTTTGAGCGTCCCGTGGCATTTGTCCGGCCGTTCCGCTTTGGCGCGGTTACCGTCATTGCTGCGCCGCAGGTCTTCATCCGGGTCGAGCTGGACGTGGAAGGGCGGGGCGTGTTCACCGGCGCCAGCGCCGAGTTGATGGTGCCAAAATGGTTCGACAAGCGACCGCATCTAGAGATTGCCGAGACGGTCGATGAACTCAGGCAGTCGCTGGGAATCGCGCGCGGTCTCTATCTGGCTCATACGGGCTATCATAGCGCCTTCGATTTCCATGTCGCCTGCATCGCGGATCAAATAAAGGCTTGCGCCGAAGCCGAC
Organism: Tardiphaga sp.; assembly: GCA_014377915.1. Next base: position 3,770 of record JACMOT010000169.1, on the reverse strand, counting down.
ATCCCGCCGCTCGCCGCGGCCTTCGGACCTGCGGAAATCGACAAGGCAATCTGTGACGCGCTGTTGCGCGCGCTCGATCTGAATTTCTTCGACGGCATGGTGGCCAATATCGCCGGCCTTGATGCCCGGCTGGCGCCGGATATTTCCGGTGATGACGTCTCGGCATTTCTCGCCAGCCGCGAGCGACTGGAACGCGTCGCGTTGCGCCACACCGTGGGCCTCGACGATGTCATCGAAGGGCCGGGCGGTGTCGCTGATATCCGCGAGAACAGCGGTGCCCGCTATTTCAAGCTGAAGATGAACGGCGACCCCCACGCGGATGCGGCGCGCCTCACCCGGATCGGTCGGGCGCTCGGCACGTTGCCTTACGAGTACAAGGTGACGCTCGACGCCAATGAACAATATGCCGACCTCGAGGCGCTCGGCACGTTGGTCGATCGCCTCGACCACGACGTGGCGCTTGCGCCAATCGCATCGAAATTGCTGTACATCGAGCAGCCGATGCCGCGCGACGCGACGCGGCAGTCGCCGCTCGGTCCGCTATCATCGCGAAACTTCATCATCGATGAGGCCGACGATTCCTGGGACGCGTTTCCCGCGGCCAAGGCGCTCGGCTATCGCGGCATCTCGTCGAAATCCTGCAAGGGAATTTACAAGTCGATCGTCAACGCCACGCGCGCCGCCAAGTGGAGCACTGGCGGCGAGGCCTGGTTCATCACCGGCGAGGACCTGACCTGTCAGGCCGGGCTCGGCGTGCAGCAGGACCTGGCGCTCGGCGCCCTGATTGGTGTGACGCACGCCGAGCGCAACGGCCACCATTATGTCGATGGCTTTGGCGCGTCGCCTGCCGTTGAAGCGGAAGCCTTCCTCACGGCGCATCCCGATCTCTATGGCCGCGATGGCGACGTCATCCGGCTGAAGATCCACGACGGCGATCTCCTGACGGGCTCGCTGACCTCTGCCGGATTCGCGTCCGGCGCCCATCCGGACTGGACGGCGCTGGCGCCGCTCCAGCGCCCCAGAACAAGAATCCTGCAGGAGCACTGACTATGGCTGTCCACCGTCTCGGCATCATCATGAACGGCGTCACCGGGCGCATGGGTCTCAACCAGCATTTGGTGCGCTCGATCGTCGCGATTCGCGCCCAGGGCGGCGTCGTGATGAAGAATGGCGACCGCATGATGCCGGATCCGATCCTGGTCGGCCGCAATGCCGAAAAGATCGAAGGCCTTGCCAGGAAATACGGGATCGAACGCTGGACCACCGACCTCGACAAGGCGCTTCAGGACCAGAACGACTCCATCTTCTTTGACGCGGCGACGACGCAGGCGCGTCCCGGCCTGCTCAACAAGGCGATCGCCGCCGGCAAGCACATCTATTGCGAGAAGCCGATCGCGACCAATCTGGCCGCGGCGCTCGACGTGATCCGGAAGGCCGATGCCAAGGGCCTCAAGCACGGCACCGTGCAGGACAAGCTGTTTCTCCCCGGCCTGAAGAAGCTGGCGATGCTGCGTGACAGCGGCTTCTTCGGCAAGATGCTGTCGGTGCGCGGTGAGTTCGGCTACTGGGTGTTCGAGGGCGACTGGCAGGAGGCGCAGCGGCCGTCATGGAATTACCGTGCCGGGGACGGCGGCGGCATGATCCTGGATATGGTCTGTCACTGGCGCTATGTGCTCGACAATTTGTTCGGCGAAGTTGAAAGCCTGACCTGTCTCGGCACCACTGACATCCCGGCGCGCTGGGACGAGCAAGGCAAGAAGTACAAAGCCACGGCCGACGATTCCGCCTACGCCACCTTCAAGCTGAAGGACGGCGTCATCGCCCACATGAACATGTCGTGGGCGACGCGGGTCTATCGCGACGACCTCGTCACCTTCCAGGTCGATGGTACCCATGGTTCGGCCGTTGCCGGCCTTACCGAATGTATGATCCAGGCGCGCCAGGCGACGCCGCGGCCGGTGTGGAATCCCGACGAGAAGCGCACCCACGACTTCTATGCCGACTGGCAGAAGGTGCCGGACAATGTCGTGTACGACAACGGCTTCAAGGAACAGTGGGAGATGTTCATCCGCCACGTCTGCGAGGACGCGCCGTACAAATACACGTTGCTGGAAGGCGCCAAGGGCGTGCAGCTCGTCGAATGCGCGCTGGAAAGCTGGAAAGAACGCCGCTGGGTCGATGTGCCCAGGCTCTCGATCTGAGGTCACGCCATGAACAAGCCAGTCCAACCCAAAGAAAATCTACAGACATCATCGCTGTCGCTGAAACTGCCGAAGGCCGATCGTTCGATCGAAACCTACTGGCTGGCAGCGTCGCGCACGTTTCCCTCCAGGCTCGAGGGCACGCTGAACCGCGTTGCCTTCTCGGCGGCCCATGTCGTGGCCGACCCGCTCGCGGAGTGCGATCCGTGGCTCACCAGCAAGATCGACTGGGATCGCACCATCGCGTTTCGCGAGCACGTCTGGGACCTGGGCCTCGGCGTCGCCGAGGCAATGGACACCGCGCAGCGCGGCATGGGCATGGACTGGCCCACCTCTCTCGAGCTGATCCAGCGATCCGTCGCGGCGGCGAAGCCGCGCGGCGGGCTGGTGTTCTCCGGTGCCGGTACGGACCACCTCGCGGTGGAGGACGCTAAATCCATCGACGACGTGATCAAGGCCTATGAGGAGCAGTTCGAAGCCATCGAGAAGGTTGGTGGCCGCATCATCCTGATGGCGTCGCGCGCGCTGGCCAAGCTCGGCAAGAATGCCGAGGATTACGGCCGCGTCTATGATCGCATCCTGTCGCAGTCGGCGCAGCCGGTGATCATCCACTGGCTCGGCGACATGTTCGATCCGGGGCTGGCGAACTATTGGGGCACGCCGAGTCTCGATACGGCGATGGACATCGCGGTCGACGTCATCAACCGCAATGCCGCCAAGGTCGATGGCGTGAAAGTCTCGCTGCTCGACGCGCAGCGTGAGATCGACATGCGCCGCCGGCTGAAGCCTGACGTGAAAATGTACACCGGCGACGACTTCAACTACGCGGAGCTGATCGCCGGCGACGACAAGGGTTTTTCCCACGCGCTGCTCGGCATCTTTGACGCGATCGCGCCAGCGGCGTCCTACGCGCTGTCGCGCCTCGCGGCCGGCGACGACAAGGGCTTTCACGACGTGCTCGCCCCGACGGTGCCGCTGTCGCGGCACATCTTCAAGGCGCCGACGCGGTTCTACAAGACCGGCATCGTGTTCATGGCCTATCTCAACGGTCACCAGGATCACTTCACCATGGTCGGCGGCCAGGAGAGTACGCGCTCGACCCTGCATCTCGCGGAACTGTTCCGTCTCGCGGATCAGGCGGGCTTGCTGGTCAGTCCCGAACTCGCGACGCAGCGCATGAAGGCGATCCTCGCGGTTCGCGGGATCGAGGCCTGATGCGCGACTTTTCGGGGGATCATCGCTGGTTGTCGCTGAATACAGCGACGGTCAGGAAGCAGGGCGACTTTGTGGCGATCGCGCAAGCCTGCGCCAAGCATGGCATCCGCGGCGTCAGCCCGTGGCGCGACCAGGTCGCGACCGTCGGGCTCGACAATGCCGTGAAGGCGGTGCGCGACAACGACCTCGAACTGTCCGGCTATTGCCGCGGCGGCATGTTTGTCGGGGACAGTTCGCGCCATTCCGAGATTCGCGACGACAACCGCCGCTGCGTTGACGAGGCCGTGGCGCTGGGCACGCCGTGCATCGTGCTGGTGGTCGGCGGGCTGCCGCAATAATCGCGGCCGGGCAGGG
>JACMOT010000168.1 GCA_014377915.1 Tardiphaga sp. | reverse complement strand
TACCGCGCTGCATGCGCTGGAAGACCGCGCCAGCCCGAAGCCGGGAGAGACCCTCGCGGTGCCCGGCGCCGCCGGCGGCACCGGGCTCGCGGCCTGCGAACTCGGTCACCTGATGGGCCTCAAGGTGATCGCCTGTGCGTCTTCCGATGAAAAGATCGAATTCGCCAAGCAGCATGGCGCCGAGCTTGGCCTGAACTACGCGACCGAGGATCTCAAGGAAGGCCTGAAGCGCATTACGGCTGGCGAAGGCGCCAACATCATCTTCGATCCGGTCGGCGGCAAATATGCCGAGGCCGCGTTGCGCGCGATCGCCTGGGAAGGCCGCTTCCTGGTGATCGGTTTTGCGGCGGGCGACATTCCCAAAATGCCGCTCAATCTGGCGCTGCTGAAGGGCTGCGACATCCGCGGCGTATTCTGGGGCGCCTGGGTAAAGAAGAACCCGCAGAAGAACCGCGCCAATCTCGAGAAGCTGGTGAGCTGGGCCGCGGAAGGCAAGATCTCATCGCATGTCGACAGTACCTTCCCCCTGGCGCAGACCGCCGAGGCGCTCAAGGTGCTCGGTGGCCGCAAGGCGATGGGCAAGGTAATCCTGCATCCGTAAAGCCGTTTCCCGGACGCGCCGCGGCGTTCTTCACGCTGCCGCGCGGAGCCGGGGCCCCGGTTGATGTAGCAATCGGAGCCCCGGCTCCGCGGCGTACAACGCCGCGAAGCCGCGGCGTCGTGCACCGCGTCCTGGGACCGTCGACGGCTTACGCCGCAAGAATCGTCTTCTCGATATCGGCGACGGAATGGCCCGTCAGGTCCTTGGAGATCTCGCGCAGCAGCACGTCCTCGAGCTTCTTGTGATAGTGCTTGCGCATTTCGCCGAGGGTGCGCGGCGCCGCGATCACGACGACATTGGTGACGCCGTGGGTGAGGACCTGCTGGTTCAGCATTTCGGTGATGCTTTTCGCAAAGCCGTCTTCCGCGACCTGCTTGTCGTCCGGGTTGGCGGCGCTGCTGTGATGGCCGCTGGCGGAAGCCGTGGCGGCTTCGACCTCGGGCTCCGGCGCCGCGGTGAGGTTCATCGAGATTTCGGTACCGGTATTGCGGAACAGGCTCAGCTTCTCGCCGTCGGCGACAGCCACGATTGTATCCGTTGGAAGGATCATTGAAGTCTCCATGAGGTGAGAACTGCCGGAGCGAGATCGCTCAAACGGCTCGATGCACCAATGGATCAGCTACTCCGAAGTTCCGCCGCCCGCGTTGCGGCAGATCAAGCCGGAGCGTCGGTGTTGTCCAGCCCGCGCGCCAGCGCGGCCCGCGCCGCCTCATGATGTTCCGGTGTGATATGGCTCGCCACCATGCGCAAGGCGGTGGCCAGGATCGCGGCGTCGTCGCTGAAGCCGAGGATCGGCAGCATGTCCGGGACGAAATCGAACGGCAGCACGAAATAGGCGATGGCGCCGAGCAGCGCCGCCTGGACATGGCGCGGCGTCTGGCGGTCAAAGGCGCAATAATACGCGGCCAGAAGATCCTCGGCGAACGGCAGTTTCACCGCCAACCGCTTCAGCTTGCGCCAGAACTGCTTGCGAACGCCCTCGGGGTCCTCAGCCAGACGATCTGCCGGCTCGAAACCCACGCTGTGCTCGGATGCCACTGAGGCCCTCCTGTTCGTCATTCGCCACGCGTCTTGCGTGATATGAAACTGGTATTGCCGTCCCGGCACGGCAAGTCCGCGGCGGTTCAGGCGACGCCCAACTGCGCGGCAATGGCGTTCATCGCTTTTGCCAGCGCGACGTCGAGTTCGGTCACGCCCGCCGCGTCGTGGGTGCTGAGCTCTACCTCCACCGTCTTGTAAACATTGCGCCATTCGGGGTGATGGTCGTTTTTCTCGGCGACCAGCGCGACCCGGGCCATGAAGCCGAAGGCTTCATTGAAATCCTTGAAGACGAAGGTCCTGGCGATGGCATCGCGACCATCGACCTCACCCCATCCGGCCAGTTCCCGCAACGCCGCCTTGCGCGCTTCCGCCGATAAACGTTCTGTCATTCTGTTCTCCCACATCACCTGAACTTTACCCTAACACGCCGGCGCACCGTTCGGATCCATGCCACAATAGAGCAGCAAATATGGCGCAGGGATGGTTCCGCGATCGGTAACCATCCCGGCGAGGGAACCGCGCGAAGCCATCCGACTTTGCTACAATGTCGATCGAACCGCATCGGTAAATGGCCTTGGATTTGAAGCGATTGTTTTCCCGATCGATCGTCGACGGCCCGGGGGTGATTGGGCCCGCCGGACCGCCGTCGCCGCGCTCGGTGCGACACAAGATGACGCTGGTCGCCGTGGCCGGCGCGCTTGCCGTCGTCGCCGCGGTCGCAGGCGCGTATTACTTTGCGATGAAGCCGGTGCCGCTCCGGATCGCGGTCGGACCGCCCAATAGCGACGATGCGAAAGTAGTGCAGGCGCTGGTGCAGCAGTTTTCGCGCGATCACAGTTCAGTGCGGCTGCGTCTGGTGCCGACCGACGGCGCCGCTGCCAGCGCCAGGGTCCTGGCCGAGGGCAAGGCCGATCTCGCGATTGTTCGCGGCGATCTTGAAGTGCCCAAAAATGCCCGCGCGGTGGCGACGCTGCGCAAGAATGTCGCCGTGATCTGGGTGCCGTCGGCCGCCAAGGGCAAAAAATCGGGCCCTAAGATCACCAAATTTTCTCAGCTGGCGGGGCGCCGCATCGGTGTGATCGGGAAAACCCAGGCCAATGTGAACCTGCTGAATATTGTGCTGCGGCAATATGGCGTCGATCCCGCCAAGGTGACCGTCGTGCAGTTCTCGACCACGGAAATCGGGGAAGTGGTGAAGGACCAGAAGGTCGATGCCTTCCTCGCGGCTGGTCCCGTCAATAGCCGGATCACCGTCGACGCCATTGCGGCCACGACGCGCGAGGGCGGCACCCCGACCTTTCTAGCGATCGATTCGGCGGCGGCGATCGCGCAGAACTATCCGATCTACGAGGCCGCGGAAATTCCCGCCGGCGCGTTTGGCGGTTCGCCGGCGCGGCCGGATGATGACATCAAGACCATCAGTTTTTCGCACCACATTGTCGCCCGGCATGGGCTGTCGGACGCCATTGTCGCCGCCTTCACCCGGCAATTGTTCGCGGTGCGCCAGCAGATCATCACCGACTTCCCGCTGGCGGCGAAGATCGAGACGCCGGATACCGACAAGGACGCGGTCATCCCGGTGCATCCGGGCGCCGCCGCCTATGTCGATGGCGAGGAAAAAACCTTTCTCGATCGCTACAGCGACTACATCTGGTGGAGCCTGATGGGCCTCTCCGCGATGGGCTCGGCGGGCGCCTGGTTCGCCAGCATGATGCGGCGCGACGAGCGCAACAACAACACCTCGCAGCGCGACCGCCTGCTCGACATGCTGGCGGTGGCCCGCAAAAGTGACTCGCCTGAGGAACTCGACCGGATGCAGGCCGAGGCTGATGCGATCCTGCGCGATACGCTGAATTGCTTCGAGCATGGCGCCATCGAGCAGGGCACGCTGACCACCTTCAACATCGCGCTCGAGCAGTTCCACAATGCGGTGGCGGATCGCAAGGCGTTGATGGAAGCGGTGCCGATGCCGCCGCTTCGCTCAGCGCGCGCGCAGGTCGCCTGACCGCTTCGCAGCTGCGACGTCCTGTCACAGCCGCGTTAAACAAACCGCCTAGATCCATTCCCGTCAGACATCTCTGAGGAATGCGCCATGGCTATCCACTTCTCCCGCCGCCGCTTTTTGTCCACCGCCGCGCTCACCGGGGCCGGTGTGCTGGCGATGCCCTATCTCAGCCGCGCCGCCGACCGGCCGATGGTTTCGCACGGCGTGCAGTCCGGCGACATCGGCGTCGATGGCGGCATGATCTGGTCGCGCGCCGATCGCCCGGCGCAGATGATGGTCGAAGTGGCCACCACCGAATCCTTCAAGAATGCGCGCGCGCTGCCGCCGATCTACGCGCTGCCGGAAAGCGATTTCACGGCGAAGCTGCTGGTCGGCGATCTGCCCGCCGGGCAGGACATTTTCTATCGCGCCAAATTCCGCGACCTGTCGCATCCCGACATCGTCGGCGAGCCCGTGGTCGGCCGCTTCCGCACCGCGCCGGCCGACCGGCGCGACGTCAGCTTCGTCTGGGGCGGCGATGTCGCCGGCCAGGGCTATGGCATCAATGCCGAGGATGGCGGCATGAAGACCTTCGCCACCATGCGCAAGCACAATCCGGATTTCCTGATCCATTCCGGCGATACCATCTATGCCGACGGGATCATCGTCGCGGAAACCAAACAGTCCGACGGCAAGATCTGGAAGAACACCACTTTGGTGCCGGAAAAGGCCAAGGTCGCCGAGACGCTGGAAGAATTCCGCGCCGCGCACAAATACAACATGCTGGATGAGCATGTCCGTGCCTTCAATGCCGCGGTACCGGTGTTTGGCCAGTGGGACGATCACGAAGTCACCAACAACTGGTCGCTGTCGAAACAGCTGCCGGCGACCTACAAGGAGCGCGACATCACGCTGCTGGCGGCGCGTGGCGCGCAGGCGTACCGCGAAATGTATCCGATCCGGCCCAATGCGAATGAGCCCGGCCGGGTTTATCGCACGCTGAATTACGGCCCGCATCTCGACGTCTTCATGCTCGACGAGCGCAGCTATCGCGGCCCCAACGGCGCGAACCTGCAGGAGAACTACGGCCCCGATGCCTATTTCATCGGTCCGGACCAGATGGCGTGGCTGAAGCGGGCACTGCTGGCCTCGAAGGCGACCTGGAAGGTGATCGCCTCCGACATGCCGATCAGCATCATCGTCGAAAACGACGCGGTGAATCACACCGGCTCCGAGGCGATCGCGCAGGGCGACGGCCCGGCGCGCGGCCGTGAACTGGAGATCGCCGACATCCTGCGCTTCATCAAGAGCTCGGGCATCGTCAACACGGTGTGGCTGACCGCCGACGTGCACTACACCGCCGCGCATTACTACAACCCGAGCAAGGCGCAGTTTCAGGATTTCGAGCCGTTCTGGGAGTTCGTCTCCGGCCCGTTCCACGCCGGCACCTTCGGGCCCAATCCGCTCGACAATACCTTCGGTCCCGAGGTCAAATTCATCAAGGCGCCCGGTCCGGACCGTCAGAACCTGCCGCCCTCGGCCGGTATGCAGTTCTTCGGTCACGTCAAAATCGACGGCCAAAGCGGGCAAATGACCGTGACTCTGCGGGATCGGGACGATACGGCGCTGTGGGCGACCGTTTTGGACCCGAAAATCGCCTGATCAAACGGCAGATTTGCTTGTTTTTCGGCGATTTCTGGCTATATTGCGCCGCAACGCGTCCGAGTACCCGGCCCCTTCTGGCCGGGTTTGCTTTTGGAGGGATTGCCCCAGCGCGTTTTCAGACGATGCAGAACCGACGGCGCTGGAGCGTGAGGCTACAAGCCTTTTGTCGAACCTGTCTTGTTGAACCGCTCCGGGCACCCAGACCGTAAAACCAGAAGAAGACCTATGAACCTTCGCAACATTGCTATCATCGCCCACGTTGACCACGGCAAGAC
>JACMOT010000002.1 GCA_014377915.1 Tardiphaga sp. | reverse complement strand
TGGCTGGGGAACTAGGATTTGAACCTAGACAAACAGAGTCAGAGTCTGTTGTGCTACCGTTACACCATTCCCCAAATGATTCAAGGACTTAACCGAAGTCTCGAAGGAATCATCTGAAACGGACCGTGCGATCCGTTCGGTCGCGTTCTAGCCCGACCGCCGCACCTCGCGCAAGCGTCACTTGGCCCGCGCCGCAATATATTGCGATTGTGTCGACAGGGCACGAGACGGCAGGCGGTGCCGCCTCGTGCGCCGGGAGAAGCCTATTCGGCGGGCTGCGCGGCGGGCGCGATGGCGGAGAACTTGTCGAGCACCAGATAGAGCCCGCCGGCCACCACGATGCCGGCCAGCCAGCTCAGATCCGCGCCACCCAGCAGGTTGATCGAGATCGGCCCTTGCAATGCCGGCACCAGGCCGTCCTGCACCGACCAGCCGGCGACCAGGCCGACCAGGAAGGCGATCATGCCGGCCCAGTTGATGTCGCCATAGGCGCTGGTCTCCGGCGACTTGTAGAGTTCGGCGACGTCGATCACGCCTTTCCGCTTGATGAAGAAGTCGGCCAGGATGACGCCGGCATAGGGACTCATCCACAGCAGCAGGCTGATCAGCCAGTTGTCGAACGCCTTGGCGAAGGATGGCGCGGAGATGAAGTAGATCGTCACCGCATAGCCGGCGACGCCGACGATCAAGGCCAGCGCGGTGCGCGACAGTTTCAGCCCCATGCTGAGCGCGGCCAGCGCCGCCGAATAGACGTTGAGAATGTTGCTGGCGATCGGGCCGTGCAGCACCATCAACAGCACCAGCAGGCTGGCGACGCCGCCGAACACCGCGCTGACCATCTTGGCGGGATCGGCATCGAGCGTCACCGAGGCGATGGTGGCGCCGAGCACGGCGAGCCACACCGACGGCACGAACATGCCGATATAGCTGTACCAGAACACTTGTTTCGAAGAGACGCTGCGCGGCACGAAGCGCGAATAGTCCGACGCCCAGGTCACCCAGGAAATGCCCCAGCCGACGCCGACCGCGGTCATCAGCAGAGTCAGCATCGCCAGATGGGCGCCCGGCGGCAGCGTGCTGGTCAGGCTCCAATTGACGACCCCGGCCTGGCTCCAGGCCAGCACGCTCATCAGCACCATGATGGCGACCGTCGCCGGCACGGTATATTTCTCGAAGGTGCGGATCGCATAGAAGCCGTAGATGCCGATCACCACCTGCAACACCATCACCAGCGTGATGACGATGAAGTTCGCGGTCCAGCTGTCGGCGATGCCGAACTGGGCGAGGATCGCCATCGAGATCTTGACCGGGAAATAGGTGTTCACGCCGATCCATCCCAGCGTCATCACGAACATCAGGAAGCTCGGCAAATAGGCCCCGCGACGGCCAAATGCGGAGCGGCTCAGCACCATCTGGTTGACGCCGGTCTTGTGGCCCATCACCGTGAAGGCGCCGAAGATCGCACAGCCGAACAGATTGCCGATCACGATGACGGCGATGGTTTCGATCAGGCCGAGCTTGAGGATGATGCCGAGCGCGCCAAGCGCCCAGTTGACCGGCGCGATATTGGCCCCGGCCCAGATCCACATCTGCTGCGGCCCGGTGGAATCCCGGTCGGCATCGGGAATGGGCTCGATGCTGTGAATGTCGGCCCGCAACTCGGAATTGGTCATGCTCGCCCCCCGCGTCAAAATCAACCTGACAGGGGCTGAGCAAGACGCGTACCAGAGTAATCGACGCGGTTACCTCACCGGTGGCGTGCCGTGGGTGTGGAAGGATTCGATGGTCTTCAATCCCCACGCCTGCCCCTTCTTGCGCTCTTCCTCGCTCCACACGATCGGCTTCCAGTCCGGGGCCAGGATCAGTCGCGCGCCGGCATTGGCGACCTCGACACGGTTGCCGCCGGGCTCGTAGACATAGAGGAAGAAGGTCTGCTGGATGGCGTGCTTGTGCGGTCCGGTCTCGATATGCACGCCGGCCTCGAGAAAGATGTCGGCGGCGCGCAATACGTCTTCGCGGCTGTCCAGCGCGTAAGTGACATGGTGAAAACGGCCTTTGGTGCCGGAATGGTCGCGTGAATAGGCGAAGTCATAGCTCTTGTTCGACATGCTCATCCACATCGCCGCCTCGGAGCCGTCATTAAGGACGATCTGCTCGGTCAGGCGGCAGCCGAGATAATCCTCGAAGAAGATCCGGTTGGCCTTGATGTCAACCGCCAGGCAATTGAGGTGATCGAGCCGCCGCACATTGCAGCCGCGGGCCGGAAAGCGCTGTGCCTGGTTTTTCAAGGCCGGCTTCAGCTCCGGCGGGGCCTCATACCATTCGGTCTCGTAATAGAGTTCGACGATATGGCCATCGGGATCGCGGCAGCGATAGGCCGGGCCGTGGCCGAGGTCGCCATCGGTCCAGCCGATCGCAAACTCGCTGCCCCGCAGCGCGGCTACCCGACGCTCCAGCGCCTGCGGGCTGCGCGCCCGCAGCGCCATGTGCTCCATGCCCGAGGTGTGCGACGCCGTCAGCTTCAGGGAATAGCGCTCATAATCGTCCCAACCGCGCAGATAGACGGAGTCGCCCTTCTGGCCGCTGACGGTCATGCCCATCACGTCGACAAAGAATTTCAGGCTCTCATCCGGCTTCGGCGTCAGCATCTCCATATGGCCGAGATGGGCGAGGTCGTAGATCGGTTCGGGGGTCATGATTATCTCCAATGCCAAAGGCCGTCATTGCGAGGTCAAGGAAAGCCTGCGGCTTTCCTCTTAGCGAAGCGACGCGGCAATCCAGCGGGCCGCCAGCGAAGGCTGGATTGCTTCGTCGCAAGGGCTCCTCGCAATGACGGCCGAGAGGTCGGCGTTATCTCAGAGCAAGCGTCACGTCGTCATACAATTCATCGACCGTGTAGACGCGCGGGATCAGGCACTGCTGCGCCGAATACTTGATGATCGTCTCCAGCGAGCGCGTCAGTTCGTCGTCGGTGAACGACGGCGACTGACCCACGGCCGCCGCCCTGCTCTCATGCAGCATGCGGTGCACTTCCCGCACGATGTCCGGATGATTGTCGGACAGATCCTTGCTGACGACCGTCACATGGTTGACCGGCACCACGCCGTGCCGGACGAACCACGCCTGCTCCTCGGCTGCTACATCGGGAAACAACCGCCGCAGCCGCGCGTCATCGCTCTTCTCACCGAGCACGGCGTCGAGCTCGCCATCCAGCAGCATCCGCATGATCGCCTTGCC
>JACMOT010000012.1 GCA_014377915.1 Tardiphaga sp. | reverse complement strand
GCACAGCTTCACGCCTTCCTATGCCGGGATCGCCCGGCCATGGCACATCGGCACGCTGTATCAACACGACCGGGTGCTGCCGCCGCTGGTGCTGCAGGGTTTGCGCGCCGAGCCGGGGCTGGTGGTCGGCGACAACCAGCCCTATGCCGTGAGCGACGACACCGACTACACGATCCCGATGCACGGCGAACGGCGCGGGCTGCTGAACACCGGCATCGAAATCCGGCAGGATCTGATCTCCGATGCCGCCGGCGAGACGCGATGGGCGGAGCGACTGGCGCGGGTGTTCTCCGAGATCGAGGTGACGCTGAAGTCGCGTGGACTAATCTAGTCGAAGCGGGCTTTCCCCTCTCCCACCGGCGAAGCGAAGCTTCGCTGGGCGGGAGAGGGTGGATCGAATGCGCCGAGCGCATTCGAGACGGGAGAGGGGGGCGCCGCAGAACGCTGAAGCCGGAGAATGCCACGACACCCCCTCTCCCGCCTTCGCTGCGCGAAGGCACCCTCTCCCACCAACGCCGCTGCGCGGCGCCGGGGTAGAGGGGAAAGAACAACGCGTCTTGCTACGCCGCGCGGATCTTGACCAGGAAGCCGTCGACGGCCGATCGCAGCAGCGCGGACTGGCTTTCCAGGTCGCCGGCGTTCGACAGCACCTGCGCGGCGGCCGCGCCCGTCGCATCAGCCGCCGCGGTGACACCGGCGATGTTGTCGCTGACCTCGCTGGCCCCCGCTGCCACCGACTGGATGCTGCTGGCGATCTCGCGCGTCGCGCCACCCTGCTCCTGCACCGCGCCGGAAATCCGGCTGGTGATCTCGCTCATCTCGCCAATGGTCGCGGTGATGGCGCCGATCGAGATGACCGCGTCGCCGGTCGAGGCCTGCATCGCCGCCACCTGGGCGGAAATTTCCTCGGTCGCCTTCGCGGTCTGGCTGGCCAGCGCCTTGACCTCCGACGCCACGACGGCGAAGCCGCGGCCGGACTCGCCGGCGCGCGCCGCCTCGATGGTGGCGTTGAGCGCGAGAAGGTTGGTCTGCGAGGCGATGTTGTGGATCAACTGCACCACTTCGCCGATTTTCTCGGCGCCGCTCGACAATAGCAAGACGGTGGCATTGGTACGCTCGGCATCCTCGACCGCCTTGCTGGCAATCTGGCTGGATTCCGAGACCTGCCGCAGCACCTCGCTGACCGAGGCCGACAATTCTTCCGCCGCCGAGGCCACCGTACCGACATTGTCCGACGATCGCGCCGAAGCCGCGCCGACCGTTGATGCCCGTGAACTGGTGTCGCGGGCCGTCGCCGCCATCGACTGCGCGGTGCCCTGCATGCCCGAGGCCGCCGCCGAAACCGAGCGCACGATGCCGTTGACGCTGCGTTCAAAATCGCTGGCGAGACTGTCCATCATCGCGCGACGCTCCGCCGCGATCCGGACCTGCGCGTCGGCTTCGATCCTGTCGAGTCCGCGAATGCGGACGGCGTTGTCCTTGAACACCTGTACGGTCGCCGCCATCGCGCCGATCTCATCACCGCGATGGGTCTCCGGAATTGCCTCGTCAATCTGGCCGTCGGCGAGGCCGCGCATGCGGCGACCAAGTCGCGCGAGCGGACCGGTGATGCTGCGTCCGATCAACCATGCGATCATACCCGCGATGATTCCGATCACGACGATCGCCGTACCGAGCGCCCATAAAATGGGCTTCAACTTGGTATCAAGGTCATCGAGATAGGCGCCAGTGCCGACATACATATTCCAGCCGGGAATGGCGACCGCGTAGCCAACCTTGCGGATCGGTGTGGTTTCGCCTGGCTTCATATAATCAAAATACACCAGCGCCTCGCCGGTGGCGGCGACGCCATCGCGCCATTCCCGGGTCATTGCTCGGCCGTTGGTCTTGACGTCGAGACGATTGACGCCCCAGAGTTTCGGGTCGGGGCCCATCAGGGTAACGCCTTCCATGGTGCCACCGAAGAAATAGCCGTTACCATTGTCATATCTCATGGTGTTGACGCGGCTGGCGAACTCCGCGATCGCGGCGTCCTTGGTCAGCGCGCCGGCATCAACCTTCTTCTGCAGCGCAAGCGCCATGGTGCGCGTGGTTTCAACAATGGCCTTGGTCTGTTCGATGCGCGCGGAGAGCATTTCCCGCTGCATCATATATCCGGCCAATACGCCGGCGACGCACAGACCCAGCAGTGTCATGGCAAGCAGGATACAGAGCTTCGGGGTAATCCTGAGGTTACTGAAATTCATGGTCACACTCCAAATGGTATCATAAAAAATCTAGCGCCTGGCGGCCGATACGCGGATGAAATGGACCAACGACCGGAACGCTCGCACGCGATTGGATCATTTTCCTGAATTTCGGAAATATCGGTTACGCGCTCTGGATCTTGCCAACACCAGTCGCTTGTTACATTTACGCCGCGCGGATCTTGATCAGGAAACCATCGACCGCCGATCGCAGCAGCGCGGACTGGCTCTCCAGGTCGCGGGCGTTCGAGAGCACGTGCGAGGCGGCGGCGCCGGTCGCTTCGGCGGCGGCGCTGACGCCGCCGATGTGTTCGCTGACGTCGCTGGAGCCGGCCGCTACCGACTGGATGCTGCTGGCGATCTCCCGCGTCGCGCCGCCCTGCTGCTGAATGGCGCCGGCGATCCGGCCGGTAATCTCGCTCATCTCGCCGATGGTGGCGGTGATGGCGCCGATCGAGATCACGGCGTCGCTGGTCGAGGCCTGCATCGCCGCCACCTGGGCGGAGATTTCCTCGGTCGCCTTCGCGGTCTGGCTGGCCAGCGCCTTGACCTCCGACGCCACCACGGCAAAGCCGCGGCCGGACTCGCCGGCGCGCGCGGCCTCGATGGTGGCGTTGAGCGCGAGCAGGTTGGTCTGCGAGGCGATGTTGTGAATCAGCTGCACCACTTCGCCGATCTTTTCGGCGCCGCTCGACAATAATTGGACATTGGCGTTGGTGCGCTCGGCATCGCCATCCGCCTTGCCGGCGATGGTGCTCGCCTGCGACACCTGACGCAGCACCTCACCGACCGAGGCCGACAGTTGTTCGGCCGCGGAGGCGACCGCTCCGACATTGGCCGACGACCGCGCCGATGCCGCTTGCACGGTGGCGGCGCGCGAACTGGCATCGCTCGCCGTCGCGGTCATCGACTGCGCGGTGCCCTGCATGCCCGCCGCGGCGGAAGATACCGACCGGACAATGCTGTTGACGCTGCGCTCGAAATCGTCGGCGAGACTTTCCATGGTGGCGCGACGCTCGGCCGCCGCCCTGGCATGGGTCTCCATCTCGATCTTGTCGAGCCCGCGGATGCGGACGGCGTTATCCTTGAACACCTGCACGGTCGCCGCCATCGCCCCGATCTCGTCGCCACGCTGGATTTCCGGGATCGGCGCGTCCAGTTCGCCATCGGCGAGCCCGCGCATGCGGCCCCCCAGCCGCGCCAGCGGAGCGGTGATGCTGCGACCGACCAGCCATGCGATCAGCCGGGCGATCACGCCGATCGACAGGATCGCGGCACCGAGCGCCCACAGGATCGGCGTCAGCCTGGAGTCCAGATCGTCAAGATAGGCCCCGCTTCCGACATACATGTTCCAGCCGGGAATTCCGACGGCCAGCGACACCTTGCGGACAAAATTCTCTTCACCGGGGCGCTTGCTGTCGTACAGCACGATCGCTTCCCCGTTGCTCACCACGCCGTCGCGCAGCTGGCGGACCATCATCGTGCCGTTGACCTTGGAATCCAGCCGATTGATGCCAATCAGCTTCGGATCCTTGCCGATGATCGTCGTCCCCTCCATGTCGTAGCCGAACAGATAGCCATTGCCATTGTCGTAGCTCAAGCTGGTGGCGCGTTGAATGAATTCGGCGCGCGCCGCCTCCCGGGTGATTTGCCCGGCGTCGACCTGCT
This sequence comes from Tardiphaga sp., assembly GCA_014377915.1. Next base: position 2,320 of record JACMOT010000012.1, on the reverse strand, counting down.
TCTGCAGTGACAGCGCGATGTTACGGGCGATGTCGGCAACCACGCGGATCTGATCGACCCGCGCATTGTACATCGCGCGCTGCATCATCAGCCCGGCCAGCACGCCGGCAGCGCCCAGTCCGAGCAAGGTCAAGATAACCAGAATGCCGAGCTTGGGGGCAATCCGCACATCGCTGAAATTCACAATCGGGCTCCGAAATATGGCGCAGTCGCAATAATATATTGCGAAGCTACGCCACACTCGTTTCGGATTGCTTACGAAGCTACCACCAGGACGACAATACCGACCGGGCGAGCAGACCGAGTAGCCCGCTTCCGCGCGGGCAACTCGCCGGTTAAAACCTCAGCGCCTTGGCCTGCTTGACCTGCGGCAGCTCCTGCACCTGTGCCAGCACCTCGGCCGGCACCGCGCCGTCGACCTCGACCAGCGCGATGGCGTCGCCGCCCTTGGCATCGCGGCCGAGGTGGAAGGTGGCGATGTTGATCTTCGCGTCGCCCAGCAATGAAGCGAAGCGGCCGATGAAGCCCGGCTTGTCCTCGTTGGTGACATAGATCATCGACTTGCCGAATTCGGCATCGACGCGGATACCCTTGATATCGACCAAACGCGGCTGGCCGTCGGCATAGACCGTACCGGACACCGAACGCTGCTGGGTGTCGGTCGCGACCGTCACCGTGATCAGGCTCTCATAATCGCTTTGCGCGGCGCGTACCACCTCGTCCACCACCATGCCGCGCTCCTTGGCAACCACCGGCGCGGAAACCACGTTGATATCGCCCAGCATCGGACGCAACAGCCCGGTCAGCGCCGCCGAGGTCAACGCCTTGATCTTCATCTCGCCCACCGCGCCCTCATAGGTGATGGTGACCTTGGCGATATTGGTGTCGGTAAGCTGACCCGCGAACGAGCCGAGCTTTTCCGCCAATTCGATGAACGGCTTCAGCTTCGGGGCTTCTTCGGCGGTGATGGAGGGGAAATTCACGGCATTGGAAATCGCGCCGGTCAACAGATAGTCCGACATCTGTTCGGCGACCTGCAGCGCGACATTCTCCTGCGCCTCGGTGGTGGCGGCGCCGAGATGCGGGGTGCAGATCACATTGGGATGGCCGAACAGCACGTTGGCGGTGGCGGGCTCCTCGACGAATACGTCGAACGCCGCGCCAGCCACATGTTTCGCGTTCAACGCGTCGGCCAGCTCCTGCTCGTCGACCAGGCCGCCACGGGCGCAATTGATGATGCGAACGCCGGCCTTCATCTTGGCCAGGGCGGCGGCATCGATGATGTTGCGCGTCTTGTCGGTGAGCGGTGTGTGCAAGGTGATGAAATCAGCGCGCTTGAACAGATCGTCGAGCTCGACCTTTTCGACGCCAAGGTCGCGGGCGCGCTCCGGCGACAGGAACGGGTCGAAGGCGATGACCTTCATCTTCAGGCCGAGCGCGCGATCGGCGACGATGGCGCCGATATTGCCGCAACCGATCACGCCCAGCACCTTGGCGGTAATCTCGACGCCCATGAAGCGGTTCTTCTCCCACTTGCCCGCTTGCGTGGACGCGTCCGCCTGCGGAATTTCACGCGCCAGCGCCATCATCAGCGTGATGGCGTGCTCGGCGGTAGTAATCGAATTGCCGAATGGCGTGTTCATCACGATGACGCCCTTGGCGGTCGCCGCGGCAATGTCGACATTATCGACGCCGATGCCGGCACGGCCGATCACCTTGAGCCGTGTCGCCTGCGCGATGATTTTCGCGGTCGCCTTGGTGGCGGAGCGAATGGCGAGGCCGTCATAATTTCCGATGATCTCGAGCAACTTTTCCTTGTCCTTGCCGAGATTGGGCTGGAAGTCGACGTCGATGCCGCGATCCTTGAAGATCTGGACGGCGGCGGGGGACAAAGCGTCGGAGATAAGGACTTTGGGGGCGGGCATGGGGATGATCCTGCAATGAAGGGATGTCAGTGCCACGAGCGCGGAAGGCCCCCTCTCCCGTTGGGGAGAGGGCTGGGGTGAGGGCACCGGCCAATCGATGGCACCAAACCCCTCCCCCGACCGCCTCCCGGGCGAACACCCCCCCCCCCGGGGAGGGGGAAAGAGAGGGCCCGGGACGCCGCCCCGCCGGGGGGGGGCGGCGCGGGCGCTTTCTCCCCCCCCCCGGGGGGGGGGGAGGCCGCCCGGGAGGCGGGGGGGGGAGGGGTTTGGTGCCATCGATAGGCCGGTGCCCCTCACCCCAACCCTCTCCCCAACGGGAGAGGGGGCCTTCCGCGCTCGTGGCACTGACATCCCTTCATTGCAGGATCATCCCCATGCCCGCCCCCAAAGTCCTT
>JACMOT010000011.1 GCA_014377915.1 Tardiphaga sp. | reverse complement strand
TGGTCGTAGTAACTGGCGAAGCGAGGTGTCGAATGAAGAACTATACGCCGTGGGACGGCCAGCAGATCGATAAACTTAAAGAGTTGATCGCAGCACGGGTTTCGTTGGCTCGCGCGGCCGTCATCATGAAAAGGCCGCAGGCCTCGGTTCAGGCCCAGGCCCGCAAACTAGGCATGCCGTTTCCAGGTGTCCGGGCGATCAGGGCCGCCATCAAGGCCAAGATGGCTGACAGCGGTGTCTCCGGTCATCAGAACCGAGGCGCCTAGGCGACACGCCATGCGGGATCAGCTCTGCCCGCCATCTATTTGGCCGACGCGATGTCCAGACGCGAACGGCTCACAGCGGAGGTCTTCATAGTGTAGCAACGGCCGCACTCATAGACGTGGTTATCGAACCCCCGGATTCCGGGATCGATCCGCTGGAACTCCATTTGCCCCTGGCATCGCGGACATTTCGGTGTCGGATTTGTCATTGGTCGCCCCATTTCAATGCCGGCAACCCGCTCCTTCGATCAGAGTTCCCTCCCCCGGGGCCGGAACTGCTAATTATTCCGGGTGCGGGCTTTTGCAACACAGTGCCGACCAGCGTGGACGTCCCGTTGTTCTGGCTGATAAGTCCGCGGCGGACGCTCAGCGCTTCTGGTTGTAGACGTCGAGGCACACCGCGCCGAGTAGTACCAACCCCTTGATCACCTGCTGGTAGTCGATCCCGATGCCGAGGATCGACATGCCGTTGTTCATGACGCCCATGATCAATGCGCCGATGACCGCGCCGCCGACGCGGCCGACGCCGCCATAGGCAGATGCGCCGCCAATGAAGCAGGCGGCAATGACGTCGAGTTCGAAGCCGAGGCCGGCCTTCGGCGTCGCGGTGTTAAGTCGGGCGGCGAACACCAGGCCAGCCAACGCCGCCAGCACGCCCATATTGACAAAGGTCAGGAACGTCAGCCGCTCGGTCTTGATGCCGGACAGTTTTGCCGCCTTGGCGTTCCCGCCGACAGCGTAGATCTGTCGGCCCACCGTGGTGCGCGTGGTGACAAAGGCATAGATCCCGATCAGGGCCATTATGATCACCAGCACGTTGGGCAGGCCGCGATGCGAGGCGATCAGATAGGTGAAGTAAACGATCGCGGTGAATAGCAGCGCGTTCTTGAACACGAAAAATCCAAATGGATCGGCCTCCATGCCATGGCTCTGCTGCCGCGCGCGGGCCCTGAGGTTCATCATCACCAGCGCCATGGCGAGCGCCGCGCCAATCAAAAGCGAGGTTGGATACAGCGTACCGGCATCCGGTATCAGCTCGGGGATGAAGCCGGATGACAATTTCTGAAAGGTCGGCGCGAACGGGCCGACCGACTGGCCTGCCAGAATTGCCAGCGCCAGCCCCTTGAACACCAGCATGCCCGCCAGCGTGACGATAAAGGAGGGAATCTTGAAATAGGCCACCCAGTAACCCTGCGCCGCGCCGATCAGCCCGCCGAGCACCAGACATATCAGGGTGGCGATGATGAAATGGACGCCGTACTGCACCATCAGAACGGCGGCGACCGCACCGACAAAACCGGCCACCGAGCCGACCGAAAGGTCGATGTGCCCGGTTACGATGACCAGCAACATGCCGAGCGCCATAATGACGATGTAGCTGTTTTGCAGCACCAGATTGGTGAGGTTCAGCGGTCGCAGCAGCGTCCCTTCGGTGACGACCTGGAAAAACAGCATGATGGCGAACAACGACAGCAGCATGCCGTATTCGCGCAAATTATTCTTGAGAAAGCCGGCATGTTTGCGCGGCTCGGCGGCCGCCACGGTCTTGTCGCTCATGAGCTTTTCTCTCCCTTGCGCATAATCGCGCGCATGATCCTTTCCTGCGTCGCATCCGTAGCGGGAAATTCGCCGACAAAGGCGCCTTCATTCATCACGCAGATACGGTCGCAGATGCCGAGCAGTTCCGGCATTTCGGACGAGATCACGATCACGCTTTTGCCGGCGTCGGCGAGTTCGTTGATGATACAGTAGATCTCGTATTTGGCGCCGACATCGATGCCGCGCGTCGGTTCATCGAGGATCAGCACATTTGGATCGGTAAACAGCCATTTCGACAGCATTACCTTCTGCTGGTTGCCGCCGGACAACTTGCCCGCCTCCTGATAGACGTCGTTGCAGCGGATCCGCATCCGGCTCCGATAATCGTTGGCCACGCGAAGCTCGGACATGTCGTCGATGATGTTGTTGTGGGCGACGCCGTCGAGATTGGCCAGCGTGATATTCTTGCGCACGTCGGAGGCGAGCAGCAAGCCGAACTGTTTGCGGTCCTCGGTGACATAGGCCAGCCCGGCCGCGATGGCGCGCTCGATGGTGGAGAGATCAACGTCGTGGCCGTGCAGCGTGGCGCGGCCGGTGATCTCGCGGCCCCAGGAGCGGCCGAACAGGCTCATGGCGAATTCGGTGCGGCCGGCGCCCATCAGCCCGGCGATGCCGACGATCTCGCCGCGACGGACGTGAAAGTCGACATTCTTGATGACCTGCCGTTCAGCGTGCAGCGGGTGGTACACCGACCAGTTCTGCACAGCGAAGACGGGCTCGCCGATTTTTGGTTCGCGCCTCGGATAGCGGTGGGCGAGGTCGCGGTCGACCATCTTGCGGATGATGCGGTCCTCATCCACTGGCCCAGCGCGGCAGTCCAGCGTATCGACGGTGCGCCCGTCGCGCAGCACGGTGATGCGATCGGCGACACGTGACACCTCATTCAGCTTGTGCGAAATCAGGATCGCCGACATGCCCTGGTCGCGGAATTCGATCAGCAGGTCGAGCAGCGCCGCGCTGTCGGTCTCGTTGAGGCTGGCGGTGGGCTCGTCGAGAATCAACAGCCGCACCTTCTTGGAAAGTGCCTTGGCGATCTCCACCAGTTGCTGCTTGCCGACGCCGAGATCGGTGATCAGCGTCTCCGGCGACTCGTCGAGCCCGACGGTGGTGAGCAATTCGCGGGATCGACGGCTCACGGCGTCGCGGTCGATCACACCGAAGCGCGATGGCGGATTGGCGAGGAAAATGTTTTCGGCGATCGACAGCAGCGGAATCAGCGCCAGCTCCTGATGGATGATGATGATGCCGAGCGCCTCGGAATCGTTGATATTACGAAATCTCCGTTCCTCGCCGTCGAACATGATGGCGCCGTCATAGCTGCCGTGCGGATAGACTCCGCTCAATACCTCCATCAACGTCGATTTGCCGGCGCCGTTCTCGCCGACCAGCGCATGGATCTCGCCAGGCTCGACGGTGAAGTTGACATCGCTCAGCGCCTTCACCCCGGTGAAGCTTTTGCTGATGCCGCGCATTTCCAGAATGGCGTTCATTGATGGCTCCGCGAATTCTACGTTTGCGCGGTGGCGCGCCGCAGTAGCCTCGTCATTGCGAGGAGCGATGCGACGTGGCAATCCAGAAGACCGCAAGCTCCGAAAGAAAGGCTGGATTGCTTCGTCGCAAGTGCTCCTCGCAATGACAGCCTAGTTAAACTGCGACTTCTTGTAGTAACCACTGTCGATCAGCAGATGCTCCCAGTTGCTCTTGTCGACCGCCACCGGTTTCAGCAAGAACGACGGCACTACCTTGCGGCCGTTATTATAGGTCGTAGTGTCGTTGACTTGGACTTCCTTGCCGCTGAGCGCGGCGTCCACCATATCGGCCGTGACTTTCGCGAGGTCGCGGGTGTCCTTGAAGATGGTGGAATATTGTTCGCCGCGCAACATCGACTTGATCGATGGCACTTCGGCGTCCTGGCCGCTGACGATCGGCATCGGCATGTCGCCGCTGCCATAGCCGACGCCCTTCAGCGACGACAGGATGCCGATCGATAGCCCGTCATAGGGCGACAGCACCGCCGACAGCTTCTTGTTGGTGTAAAAGGCGGACAGCAGATTATCCATCCGCGCCTGCGCGGTGGCGCCGTCCCAGCGCAGTGTCGATACCTTGTTCATGCCCATCTGGCCGCTGGCAACGATGAGTTTGCCGCTGTCGATATACGGTTTTAGCACCGACATCGCGCCATCGTAGAAGAAGTAGGCGTTGTTGTCGTCGGGCGAGCCGCCGAACAGCTCGATGTTGAAAGGGCCCTTGCTTTCCTTCAGCTTCAGCGCGGCCTCGATTGACTGCGCCTGCAGGACGCCGACCTGGAAATTGTCAAAGGTCGCGTAGTAGTCGACATTCGGCGTGTCGCGGATCAACCGGTCATAGGCGATGATGGTGATGCCCTTGGCTTTGGCCTGGGCCAGAACGTCGGACAAAGTGGTGCCGTCGATCGAGGCGACTACCAGTACCTTGGCGCCCTTGGTCACCATGTTCTCGATCTGCGAAAGCTGGTTCGGGATGTCGTCTTCGGCATATTGCAGGTCGGTGCTGTAGCCGCGCTGTTTCAGTACCTTGACCATGTTTTCGCCGTCGGCGATCCAGCGCGCCGAAGCTTTTGTCGGCATCGCTACACCGACGGTCGGTTTGTTCTGCGCGACTGCTATTCCGGAGAATGCGAACACCGCCAAAGCCACGGCAGCCAGAGTCGTCCTGAGAAAAATCATGTTTCACTCCCATTACGTTGGACGTCGTTGACGTCAGTGACCGCTTGTGCGGATCGTTTTACGCGCTGCCGCGCGTAGTATTGGCCGCGCCCGCAGGCGCGCAGCATAGCGGATCGGTTTGCGGAAGTCGCGTTGTTCGATGCTCGCTGGCACTATCCGGCCCCCATCTTCACGCGCGGTTCCGGCCGTCCCTGCGTTCCCGCAGCCAGCAAAAACGTGTGGCCATGGCCCGGGTCGGCGGCGCGGGCGGCCGCGTCCATTCCTTGCGAGGCGGAGGTCACCAGCAAAAGGCGGAAGTCGGCGCCGACGAAAACGGGGCAACTTGGCTGCTGCGCCGGCACGCGCAGCGTCCGTACCCGGTCGCCTTCGGCCGTGTAGGCGTCGACGCAGTCGCCGCCCCAGCGCGCGCACCATATCAGGCCGTCGGTATCGACCACGGCGCCGTCGAGAACGCCTTTGCTGCGGTTCACGTAAAGCGATGAAGCCGTGCTGGTTGGCAGTCCGGTGGCGGAATCGAGTCCGACCCGGCACAGGATATTCTCTCGGGAGTCAGCAAAATAGCCCGTGGTGCCGTCCGGCGAAAAGCAGATGGCATTCGGGATGCTGATCCCGGCAAACAGCCGCGTCAACTCGCCTTTGTGCAGCGCATAGATGGCGCCGCCGCCGGGTTCGGCGTTGCGCCCCATGGTGCTGGTCCATAGCGTGCCGCTGGGATGTACCCGTGCATCGTTGGAGCGGTTGGCGGGATTGTCGGCCTCGATGACGACATGCGGCGTCAGCCGTCCGTCGCCGATGTCGCGAATGTAGAGCCCGTCTTCTGTCACGATCAACTGGTGCCGATCGTCAATTATGGCCAGCGCACTGCCCATCACCGGCAGTCCGTGGCATTCGACGGCGCCGGTTCCAAGATGGGCCTCGAACAATTGCCTTTCAACAATGTCGAACCACCAGGCCGTGTTGCTTGCCGCGTCGTAATTTGCGCCTTCGCCAAGATGGCAGCGATGCTCCGACAGCGTTGTGGTCGGCACGATCTCGATGCCCGGCTCGGCCATACTGTTGCGAAGTCCGCGCATGTTGTTCTTTCAACGAGCGAAAAATCGATAGACGGAGTGGTTGCGATAGCTGTCGCCGGGGTCGAGCCGCGACGACGGGAAATCCGGACGGTTCGGCGCATCGGGCCAGTTCTGCGGCTCGAGACAGAGCGCATCATATTGCTGGTACCGCCGGCCATATTTTCCGATCACGCTGCCATCGAGATAGTTGCCGGAATAGACCTGCAGTCCGGGCTGGTTGGTATGAACCTCCATCGTCCTGCCAAAACGGGGCGCTTCGACCCGCGCGGCGAGGCGCAGGCCGGAGGCTTCGCGCAGGCAGAAATTATGGTCATAGCCGCGACCGCGCCGCAGTTGCTCGTCGGGGTCGTTGATGCGGGCACCAATGCCCTGCGCTTCGCGAAAATCAAACGGGGTGCCGGTGACGTCTCGCGGCGGGCCTGGCTGCGGGATACGGTTTTCGTCAATCGCCAGAAAGGCATCGGCGGCGATGCGCAGGCGATGGCCGAGAATGTCCGCGCCTGTTGCCACACCGTCGAGATTGAAAAAACTGTGGTTGGTCAGGCTGATCACCGTCGGTCTTGAGCTGTTTGCGATGTAGTCGATGGTCAACTCGCGCGGGGCCGAGATGCGGTAGGTGGCGCGGACGTCGAGCGCACCGGGATAATTCTCGTCGCCGTCGGGGCTGTGCAGTGCCAGCGTCACCGCGGGGGTCTCGCCATCCTCGGTGGCAGCGATGGTCCAGACCTTGCGGCTGAATCCTTCGCTGCCGCCGTGCAGCGCATTGGGCGGTTCATTGGCCGCCAGCGCGACGTGCACCCCGTCCAGTTCGAAACCGGCGCCGGCGATACGGTTGGCGTAGCGGCCGACCGTCATGCCGTAATAGCGCCGAGGCACGGTATAGGCTTCGAGATTGTCGAAGCCGAGCACGACGTCGGCAAGCTCGCCGCTTCTGTCCGGCACCAGTAGTGACTGCAGCGCGGCGCCGTAGGTAATGATGCGCGCCTCGAAACCTCCAGAGGTGCGCAGCCGCACGCGTTCCACCGCCGTGCCGTCGGGCAGGTGACCGAAGGTCTCCCGGATGACCGACTGGGGCATGGTCACTCCTCGAACCGGCCGACGGTGACCCGGCGGCCCAGCATGAAGGCATCGGCGACATGGACCAGTGGGCTGAGATCGACATCCGACGCGCCACGCTGGATCAGATCGACGAAATGCGCGTAGAGCGCCGGGTACTCGGCCTGCTTCTCGTCGACCAGGGCGACGCCGGCATAGGTTAGCCTGGCGCCGCCTTCGGACAGCGTCAGCACGCCGTCACTGGTCTCGACGCGGATTTCCCAAATCTGCGGCCCGGTCTGCAGGAAATCCAGCTCGACTCGGATCGGAAGGTCCGAAGCGTCGGAGAAATCGAGAGTCGCCGCGATCGGGGCCGCGCGGTTCTCCGGAAAGGATAGTTCGGCCCGGGTCAGGAAGAATGGCTTTGGCAGGATGCGGGTCAGGATCGACAGCGCATTGATTCCGGGGTCGAATACGCCGAGCCCGCCCGGCTCGAAGATCCAGCGCTGGCCGGGGTGCCATATGCGAACATCCTCCTTCCAGATGATCGCGACCGAGCGGATCTCGCGATTGGCCAGAAACACCCGTGCCGGTTCGACCGCGGGCGCGAAGCGGGAATGCCAGCTGGCAAACAGCGTTTTACCTCGCTCCCCGGCAGTCGTGATCAGGGGCCCGAGTTCGGCAATGGTGGCGCCCGGGGGTTTCTCCAGCAAGACATGTTTTCCAGCCGCCAGCGCCGCCGCGGCCTGCGCGCGCCGCACCTGTGGAGGTGTACACAGCACTACGGCATCGATGTCGGGCGCCTGCGCCAGCAACTCTTCGAGCGTGGCGAAATTCGCCACCCCGTCGAGCGTCGCGTTGCGGCTGGCGATGGCAGCGAGTTCGATGCAAGCCGTCGCGGTGATCGCCGGGACATGCTGGTCCCGCGCAATCTTGCCGAGGCCGACGATGGCAATCCGGATCGGGTTCAAGGGCGCTGTCCTCCGTCGCCGGTCGTTTGGTTTTGATAGCGCATCCGTTACCGCCTCTGCAATCAGCCGGCCGCGCCGTGGCGGCGCAACCCGTTGAGGATCACGATGGTCATCAGGGCCGCCGCGGCATCGCTATCTCGGTTCTCGACCGCTTCGATAATGTGTTGATGCGAGACTAGAACGATTTCGCGCTCCGCATCCGCTACCGGCGCGCTGAGCAGGAAGGAAGCGCGCAACGCCGCCTCGATCACACCGCCGATCGAGCGCATGAACGGGTTGCCGGAAGCGTTGGCGACCGTAAGGTGCAGGCTGAGGTCGCCATCGGCAAAACCGGTCGAATCGGAGGGCTCCCGGCGCATGGTGGCAATGGCGCGGCGCAGTTCGGCGAGGTCGTGGTCCGAGCGCCGTTCGGCGGCCAGCGCGGCGGCGCGGGGTTCCACTGCCAGCCGGATGTCGGCCAGATCGCGCAGAAAGCGCGTGTTGATTCCGGCGTCGAGATGCCAGGCCAAAACGTCGCTGTCGAACATGTTCCAGGCGGCACGTTCGCGCACCACGGTGCCGACCCGGGCCTTGGTGCTGAGCAGCCCCTTGGCAACCAGCGTCTTGACGCTTTCGCGCAGCACCGGACGCGACACGCCGAACATCAGGATCAGCTCGGGATCGCCCGGCAGCTTGGCGCCTTCGGCATAACGGCCGGCGATGATGTCGATGCCGAGGCTGCGCGCCACCGCGGCGTGGTTGGAATGCGCGCGCCGCGTCGGGATGCTGACGAGCTGCGGGCTCACGACGCCGGCACCCCCGCGGCGCGGCGGCCGGATCGGCGGGCGAAGCCGATGATCGCCTGTTGCAGCACGATGAAGGCAAACAGCAGAATGCCGGTGGCGATCTTGGTCCACCAGCTCGACAGCGTGCCGTCGAAATTGATGTAGCTCTGGACCAGGCCCTGGACCAACACGCCGACAAAGGTACCGACCACAAAACCATAGCCGCCGGTCAGCAGCGTTCCGCCGATCACGACCGCGGCAATGCTGTCGAGCTCGACGCCGACCGCCGAGAGCGAGTAACCGGAGGAAGTGTAGAACGAAAACACGATGCCGGACAGGCCGGCCAGCATGCAGGACAGCATGTAGATGCGGATGGTCGTCGGTCCGACACGTACCCCCATCAGCGCCGCCGTGCCGCGGCTGCCGCCCAGTGCGAAGACATCGGCGCCAAAGCGGGTGAAGTGCAGCAGTCCGATGCCCACCGCGAACACCGCGAGCATGATCATCGCGATCACCGTCAACTGGCCGTCGCCGGGTAGTTTGATCGCGTAATCGGCGAGCTCCGAATATAGCGGCGCGTTGATCGGGATCGAATCCGTGGACATCAGGAAGCTGGTGCCGCGGGCGAGAAACATGCCGGCCAGCGTGACGATGAAGGGCGGCAGGTCGAAAACCTGAATGATCGCGCCCATCGCCGCTCCAAAGGTTGCGCAGATCGCGAGGATCGTGGCGAAAGCCAGCCAGGGGGACATGCCGAGCCGCTGGATCGCGATGGCCAGGAAGACCGTCGTGAAGCCGATCACCGCCCCGACCGAGAGGTCGATGCCACCGGAAATGATGACAAATGTCATGCCGGTGGCGACGATGCCGAGGAAGGCATTGTCGGTCAGCAAATCGGCGACCACGCGCGTCGAGGCAAAATTGGGGAACTGCGCCGAGCAGATGATGAAGCCGACGACGAAGACGGCCGAAGTGACGAGGACGGGAAACAGCCGGTTCATTTCCGCGCCCTCGACAGCAGCAGGCCGAGGCCGGCAAGCCGTGGCGATTGCATCAACAGCACTGCCAGCACCACGAGCGCCTTGACCACCAGGTTGAATTCCGGCTTGAAGCCGGACAACAAAATGCCGGTATTCATGGCCTGGATGATCAGTGCGCCGAGCACCGCGAAGGCCAGGCTGAAACGTCCGCCGAACAGCGAGGTGCCGCCGATCACCACCGCGAGGATGGCGTCGAGCTCAAGCCACAGCCCGGCATTGTTGGCGTCGGCGCCCATAATGTCGGCCGCGGCAATGACGCCGGCGAGCGACGCGCACAGGCTGCACCAGACATAGACGGCGATAGTCATGGTGGTCGTGCCGACGCCGGCCAGCGCGCTGGCCCTTGCATTGCCACCGGTAGCCTCGATCATCAGCCCAAGCGCCGTGCCGCGGATCAGCACCACAGTGAGAAGCAGCATGCCGAGTGTAATTGCCACCGGCACGGGCACCCCCAACACTGCGCCGCCGCCAAACCACACCAGCTCCGGTGAGGAGAACGTGACGATGCGCCCTTCGGTGATCAGCTGCGCGATGCCGCGGCCCGCGACCATCAGGATCAGCGTGGCGACGATCGGCTGGATGCCGAGCACCGCTACCAGCAGCCCGTTCCATACCCCGCAGACGAAGCCCGCGCCGAGCGCGGCGGCCAGCACGACCGGCCATGGTTGGGTGTCGGCGAAGCTGGCGGCAATGGCGCCGGAGATTGCCATCACGGCGCCGACCGAGAGATCGATGCCGCGGGTCGCGATTACCAGGACCATGCCGGGCGCCAGCAGGGCGACTGGCGCGCCGCGGTTGAAGACGTCGATCAGACTGCCGAACAGCCTGCCGTCCTGCAGCCGCAGGTCGAAGAACTGCGGCGATACGGACCAGTTGATTGCCAGGATCGCCAGGAAGGCGAGCACTTGCGGCAGGCCGGAGCGGGGCAGGCGCAGCGCCATCATCGGTCCCTCACGCCGCGCGCGGCTGGTCGCCGGCGATCGCCGCCAGGATCGTCGGCACGTCGATCGCCTCGCCAGCGAGCCGTGCCACATGCGCCCGTTCGCGCAGCACGATGACCTGATCGGCATAGCTGACGATCTCCTCCAGCTCCGAGGAAATCACCAGCAGGGCCAGCCCGTCGGCGCAGAGTTGCTGGATCAGGCGGATGATTTCAGCATGCGCCCCGACATCGATGCCGCGGGTTGGCTCGTCGAGGATCAGCAGTCGGGGCGAGATCGCCAGCCAGCGCGCCAGCAGGGCCTTCTGTTGGTTGCCGCCGGAGAGCAGACCGATCGGACGTTCCGGGTCGGCGGGACGGATGTCGAGCAGCCTGATGAAACGCCTTGCAATATCGTCCTGCTCGCGCCGCGACAGCGGCTTCAGCAGCCCGCGATGCGCCTGCAGCGCCAGCACAATGTTTTCGCGCACCGTCAACTCCGCGACGATGCCGTCGGTCTTGCGTTCTTCAGGGCAGTAACCGAAGCCGAGCCGTACCGCGTCACGTGGGGAATGCAGCCGTGCGACGCGGCCGCCGATGGTGGCCGCGCCGCTATCGGCGCGGTCGACGCCGAACACCAGCCGCGCGGTTTCGGTTCGGCCGGAGCCGAGCAGACCGGCGAGACCGATCACCTTGCCGGCGTACAGGTCGAGGTCGAACGGCGTGATGCTGCCATCCTTGCCGAATTGGCGGAAACTCGCCAACGGCGGAGGCGGGGCAGTATCGGCACGATGCATGCGCGTGGCGGCGACTTCGCTGAGTTCGCGGCCCAGCATCATCCGGACCAGCTCGATGCGTGGCAGCCGGGCCGTCTCGCGTTCGCCGACCAGCCGGCCGTTGCGCAGCACGGTGATGCGGTCGCTGATGGCATAGACCTGATCGAGGAAATGCGTGACGAACATGATGCCGATGCCGCGCCGGGCGAGCTGGCGCATGATCGCGAACAGGATTTCGACCTCGTGACTGTCGAGGCTCGCCGTCGGCTCGTCGAGGATCAGTACCCGCGCCGACATGTCGACGGCGCGCGCGATGGCGGTGATCTGCTGGATGGCGACCGAATAATCACCGAGCGGGGCGGCGACATCGAGGTCAAGCCCGAAGCCCTTCAACAGCTGCGATGCGCGGCGGCGCATCTCGGCATGATCCACGAATTCAAACCGCGTCGGCTGCCGGCCGAGAAACAGATTCTGGGCTACCGACAGGTTCGGCAGCATGTTCACTTCCTGATAGACCGTGGCGATGCCCGCCTTCAACGCCGCGTCAGCGGTGCGTAGCTCGATATCGACGCCGTCGAGCCGCACCACACCGGCGTCGCGCGCGACCACGCCGGTGATCAGCTTGATCAAGGTCGACTTGCCGGCGCCGTTCTCGCCTAGCAGCGCATGAATCTCGCCGGCGCATAGCGCGAAATCGACCTGGTCGAGCACGCAGACGCCGGCGAAGCTTTTTGTCAGCCCGCGCGTTTCAAGAAGCGGCGTCACCGTCCGGCCTAGTAGCCGAGCCCCTTCTTGCTGTCGTAGATCTTCTGCGGGTTGTCGGCTGCCGTATAAAGCTTTGACTCAGTCTGGATCCACTTCGGCGGCGTGGTGCCCTTTTCCTTCCAGGCGATGATCGCATCGAAGGCAGGACCGGCCATGTCCGGCGTCAATTCCACGGTCGCATTGGCTTCGCCGGCAGCGATCGCCTTGAAGATGTCCGGCACCGCGTCGATCGAGACCGTGAGAATGTCCTTGCCCGGCTTCAGACCGGCTTCCTTCATCGCCTGGATGGCGCCAACCATCATGTCGTCATTATGCGCGTAGACCGCGCAAATGTTCTTGCCGCCGCCTTCGGCCTTGATGAAGCTTTCCATCACTTCCTTGCCCTTGGCGCGGGTGAAGTCGCCGGTCTGGCTGCGCACCACCTTCAGGTTGGAGTGTTTGGCGACGGCCGTATCAAACCCCTTCTTGCGGTTGGCGGCGACGCTGGCGCCCACCGTGCCCTGCAGCTCGACGACGTTGCAGGCCTTGTTACCCGCCGCTTTGGCCAGCCACTCGCCGGCGACTTCGCCTTCATGTACACTGTCGGAGGTCACGGCGGTGAGATACAGGTCCTTGCCGGACGGATCGATATCGCGGTCGAGCAGCACCACGGGAATCTTGGCGTCCCAGGCTTACTTTAGTACCGCGTCCCAGCCGGTCGCAACCACCGGCGCCAGAAAGATGGCGTCCACCTTCTGAGCGATGAATGAGCGGATCGCCTTGATCTGGTTTTCCTGTTTCTGATTGGCGTCGGCGATCTTGAAATTGACGTTACGCTTCTTGGCCTCTGACTTGGAGACAGAGGTTTCGGCCGCACGCCAGCCGGATTCGGAGCCGATTTGTGAAAACCCGATAGTGAGCTGAGCAGCGGAAGCGTTGCATGCCGGGCCGGTCAAAGCGGTTGCAGTGAGCAGGGCCGTGAGGGTCATGCGGATCATGAGCGTTCTCCCAGATGTGCCGACGCTTCTTCGAGCGTCTGGATGCGGGAGAATTTATTGCACGGTCAGATTGTGCTGACTAGTCATATTATTTGACTATACCATCCGCCAATGAATCGGTGGCTGCCAGCTCCGCCGGTAGCTCTTCGGCGTTGGGATCACCGGGCGCGGTGGCCCAGGCGAGTTCCACGAGGGTGACGGTCCGCCGGCCGACCCCATCGAGCTGGCAGACGATCAGGCCCCGTTCCTCGATATAGCTCAGCAAACGCCGGGCGCGGCGCAACGAGTGCGATCCATAGGCTCGGGCGATGGTGGCATCGCTCGGGCAGGGCCAGCCCTCCTTGGCGGCGCGGGCGATCATCATAAACACCCCCTGCATATCCTCGGGCAGGATCGAAGCGCGGTTGGAGACATCCTGCCAGCCGTCATCTTCGGCCATATCAGAGCCCAGTCCGGCACGGGCGCGTGTCAGCATGTGCCGGAAGTCGCTGAGGTCAGGTACCGCCGCACCGAGGCCGCCGATGCGGCAGCGGACCACGAATTCCTGATAAAGCACGCCGACGGCGCGAAAGCCGGCGTCAGGTTCCGCCATCACGGCGCGCAGAATACGATCGACGCGGTCGCGCCGCTCGGCAAGTTGCTCCGCGCTGAGCGGCTGCTCCACAGGTTCAGGACGGATTTCAAGCGCCGCGGACTTCGCCGCCATCAACTGGCCGAGCAGGTCTGGGGATAACCGGCGCTGCGGCCGAACATGTTCCGGCGGCGGCGCGGCCAGGATCATCGCATGGGCGTCCCCGGTCGCTTCCGGCAACGCCAGAAGCCGCGGCGTCGCATTGCGCGGCTGGGTGTCGGTGGGTCCAATGCGCAGCCCCAGCGGGCGGCGCGACAGCGCGGGGCCGAGCGCCATGAACTGCCCGCGTTCGAGATCCCGGAACGCCTCTGCCTGGCGCCGCTCCATGCCCAGCAGATCGGCGGCGCGCGCCATGTCGATGTCGAGAAAGGTGCGGCCCATCAGGAAATTGGAAGCCTCGGCCGCGACGTTTTTGGCGAGCTTCGCCAGTCGCTGGGTGGCAATGACGCCGGCAAGTCCGCGTTTGCGGCCACGGCACATCAAGTTGGTCATCGCGCTGAGCGACAATTTACGCGCTTCGTCCGAAACCTCGCCGGCGACGGCCGGCGCGAACAGCTGCGCCTCGTCCACCACCACGAGCATCGGGTACCAGTGATCGCGGGCCACGTCGAAAAGCCCACCGAGGAACGCAGCGGCGCGCCGCATCTGGTTTTCGGCGTCGAGCCCTTCGAGATTGAGCACCGTGGAGACGCGGTGGATGCGCGCGCGCTCGCCGGCGACCTGGAGGCCGCGCTCGGTATGTTCCTCGGCATCGATCACCAGATGGCCGAAACGGTCAGCCAGCGCCACGAAGTCGCCTTCGGGATCAATGATGGTCTGCTGTACCCACGGCGCACTTTGTTCCAGCAGCCGACGCAGCAGATGGGATTTTCCGGAGCCCGAATTGCCCTGCACCAGCAGTCGGGTCGCCAGCAATTCTTCCAGGTCGAGCGTCGCCGGGGCGCCTGCCGTCGTTCGTCCCATCTCGATCGCAACGGTCATATCGACTCAAACGCTCCCTGAGATGGGGGCTTATCAACCTGACCGTGGCCCGTCGAGCGCCCATGACGCCGGCACCATGATTCATCCCCCGGGTCCCGCATCTACCCGCGGGATAGCAATGGATTAATTTCGCAACCTTTGGTCGGCTCTGTCTGAAAGTTGTCGCGGCAGGCTGCGCTAAAAAGAGTTGCGATCGAAGGAATTTGCAATCCTTGCGATCTCGCACGTCAACACTCGAGGTGATTGTCGGGTAGGTATCTGGCGCCGCAGATTTTGGTAATCAATTTCATTTAACTTGTTGGGAGCGGTGCGTGAATTTCTTGATGGCATCGTGAGGGAAGCCCGCGGCCATCGCATGTCACACGGATCAGACGACAGTGATAATTATTGGCCGGGTTATGTCGATGCGTTGACATCGATGGTGCAGGTGCTGGCCTTCGTCATGATGATGTTGGCCATGGCGGTGTTCGTATTGTCGCAGAGCGTGGCGAAACATGCTGTCGAGGCCATTGCCAAGGTCGTCAATGCGGAGGTTAACCCCACGGATGACGTCAAGAAGATGACGCAGGCCGTGATGGAGAAGGTGCGGCAGCTGCAGTCGGCCAATTCGGCGAGCGAGCCGCGCAAGCCTGAGAAGGCAGTCGACAGTTCGGCGAGCGCTGCCGCTGCTAGTATTGACTCCGAAAAACTCGTCGGAGCGCGGGTGAGCAATGCGCGGTCTCGCCAGGAGCCGGCGCGGATTCAGGTTTCGCCGGAATCACCACGGCTGTCCCTGGGATTCGAGGAACGAAGCTTCAAGGTGCAGCAGGACGCTGCCCAGTCGATCGCGCGTCTGGTCGACGACAACAAGGTCCTCGAGCGCGGACAGGTGATCATGATCACCGCCTATGCCTATTCTGGCGACGGGGCGCTCTCCGAGGCGAGGCGTCTGGCCTATTACCGGGCCATGATGGCGCGCAAGCAGCTGGTCGATTCTAGGGTTCGGCCTGACAGCATTCGCGTCAACGTCAACGACACCGCGGACCGCGAAAAGGGTCTGACGGTCGAAATGGTTATTGCGGACAAGAGCGCCAATTAACAGGCGTGGGGAGGCCAAAAGCCTCTGCCAAAGGGTATTGCGATGGAAAAGCGGATTGCGCACGTTCTCTACAAGATGATCGGGTTGATCGTCTTGATCGCTCTCGGAAGTGCCTGGCAATGGGACTTCATTGCCGAGGGCGTGATGGCTCACGTCTATACGACGGGATCGATCCTCAGTGCCTTCGGCTTCGCCATCGTCATGGCCTTCGTGTTCGTGTTCAAGCTGAGAAACGAAGTCGTTGCCTTCAATGCATTGAAGGAGATGTGGGATGACATCCGGATAGGCCCGAGCGAGCAGTCGAGGGACCCGCTATGGCGGCACTATCGCTGTTCCCGGCCGGGGCGCCTGTTCAAGCGGCCGCGTCTGCTGGGCCATGCCTATGATCTCGTCACCGACGAGCTGGCGCGAACCAAGAAGATCCGCCTCTCGGTCGAGACGATGAACACGCTGGTCCACAAGATCGGCGAGACCATCGACGACGAGAAGTCCTTGCTCGGCTACATGTCCGGGCTTCTGGTCTTCATGGGCCTGATCGGAACGTTTATCGGCCTGCTCCATATGGTCGGCTCGATGGGCGGCATCATTGGCGAACTCGCGAGTTCGGCGGGAGGGTCCGCGTCGCCGGACGCTTTCCAGAAGCTGCTCGGCGCGTTGCAGGAGCCGCTGAAGGGCATGGCGTCTGGGTTCGCCGCGTCGCTGTTTGGCCTGTTCAGTTCGCTGGTCGTCGGCCTGCTGGCCCGCATGGCGGGCCAGGCCGCCGGCGTATTGAGGCACGAATTTGAATCATGGCTGGCCGGCGTCGTCCAGATCGGCGACGAGGAAAACGCCAACGACCGATCGCCGGAGCGCGTCAGCGGCGCCCGATCATCGTCCGATCATTCCCTGGTCCAGACCGTGGGCAGCATTCTTGCCGACTATTCGCGCGTGGCCGGAAATTTCGACCATGCGGTGCGGTTGCTTGGCGACATTCAGATGAGCCAGCAACAGCAGGCGGCGCGGATCGACACGATCGCCGGCAGCCTGTCGAAATTTGGCGCGGGGCTGGAAACATTTTCTGAAGGCATGTCCGTCGTGATGACTACGGAACTGGAAGCCACCCGACTGCTGATCAAGGAGATGGAGCAATCGCACTCGACGAACATCCGTCACCTCGCCAATAATCACGCCCAGACCGCTGTGCAGATCGCCGCGGCGATTGAAAAGAACGCGTTCGTCGCCGAGCGCATGCCGCTGCAGGTCAGTGACAACATCGAGTCCCGGATCGATGGCGCGCTCAAGGAAGCAATGAAGCCGTTGGCGGTGTCTATCACCAGTCAATTTCACCGGCTGGAGGATTCGGTCACGAAGCTTGCCACGCGGCGGCCTGCGGATGGCTCGATATCATCGCCCAATGGCGCGGAAAGCGGACTTGAAGGCCGGATTTTCGAAGGCTTTGACCGGCTCAACGCGAATATCGGCACAGCCTTTTCGGCCTATACCGGCGTGCTGAAACTCGCCGTCTCCGCGCTGGAAAAAGCCGAAGGAGCAACCGACCACCGAGTGGCTCATCCGCCGGAGATCGCATCACCAGACACGAACCGGGCGATGGCCTAGCTCGCGTCGGCCAGAGCCATTTTAGACAAAGGAGTTTTTTTGATGAAGAGCGCTGTTGCAATCACACCGACCACTCCTGCGCTTCCACAATCGGCGAAGCTGAACAAGAAGACCTTTTCCCGGCGTCACAGCCGCCACGATTGCGTGGTGATAGGCACCATGAAAGTCATCGACATCGGCGCTGAATTCGATGGGGCCTTGACCGAGGTGTCGCAGGGTGGATGTACCTTCCGGCAGGCCAGCATGTTTGTTCTCGACCGTCTTGGTGAGACGGTGCTGGTGCATACGGAATTCTTTGAGGCGGAGGGGCGCATCCGCGCCGTCCGCGAAGACGGCTATGGCGTGCAGTTTTTCAACGAGGTCGATGAGGGCGTGGTGGATCGCATCGTTCAGGAATACGGCTTCAAGGTCTCGGACTCATTCCTGGCCAAGCGGAATTAGCCGCGGCCGTATTGCCATGCCGACACATTCAAGGCGGCCTGCCACCAGCATCCATGCAGCACGCAGAGGTCTGCTGTCGACGCTATTCGGCATGCGTGGCCGGTAGCTATCGTGTACGCGCTGGCGAGACTATCCGTTGCGCCGGTCGGGTCGGCCGCCGCTGACCGGGATCGGGCATTCGATACATCCGGCGCAGCCCGCCAAAATCATCCGATTGATCCTGTTTTGATCGTCTCATTGCTTTTGATGTGGTGATCACGCCCGCTTAACTCGCAATTAACGCTAATGAAATACTAACAGTGAGGTTACCACGAAGACCATTTTCCGGTTTTTGAATTTCGCGTTTTTTAGTGCTGTAATTCATTTTGTAAGTGCTGTTTGCATGAGAGTAATTGCATCAACTTCTTTTGAAGTCGCCCGCAGCTCGCAAAAGAGCGGTGCATTGGGTTCCATTCGGCAGCGTGAACGAGCCGCCTTTCAGATTGTATTTCGCCAAAAAAAAATCAGTCGTGTTGTCGTTCGAGTTCTGATCGCTATGCTGCCGGCGGTTGGCCTGGCGGGTTGTGTGACCGCCGCGCGCGTCCCGAACAGCCCGTTTCTGACGGCCGTCGCCGGTCTTGCCTCTGATCCCGCAACCACGCTGGCCAGTGCGTCGCCGCGGGTCATGAACGCGCAGGCGGCGATGACCGACCAGATCACGACCGCCGCGATCGTGACGCCGGATGCGGCTGACGCAGCTAGTCTGGATACGCTTGCCTTGCGCGGCACGGTCCGGTCGGTGAGCAGCGGAGCAGCGAAGCCCGAAGCGGACCGCAAGGCGGTCTATCCGCAGATCGCAGGCGCGTCGTCGAGCATGGTTGGCCTGTTCGCCGCGGCAAGGATCCCGGCGCCGCCATCCGGTGATGGCAATGCCACGTCGACCGCGCTCCGCTCTCAGGGCAAAACAGTATCGTTGCGCGATGCCGTCAGCGCCGCCGTGCTCAGCCATCCGCTGATGGGAGCCCAGGCGGCCCGGGTGACCGGTTCACTGGCGGACGTCAGGACCGCGCAAGGGGCGACCAAACCGCAATTGCAGGTATTCGCGGGATCGGGCGGCTCCTATCTTGGCTCCTATGCCAATGCGCCGGACTTGTTTGGCTCAATAGCCATTCCAGGCAGCTCGCGTTCGGACGCCGGCTTCACATTGCGACAGCTCGTCTATGATTTCGGCGCGGCGAAGGCCGACATCACCCGCAGCAAGTCGGTGGTTTCGGCCGAGCGGCTACGTCTCGCGGATCAGGCCGAGGACATCGCGCTGCGCACTGTCAATGCCTACCTCAATCTGCTCGAGCAGAATGAACTGATCGCGATAATCGACAAGGTGGTCGTCGATGAGAACAACTTTGCCAATCTGGTGAAGCTGAATGAAAACCAGGGCAACGGAACCGCGGCCGACGTCAATCGAATTAGGTCCAAGGTGATCGAAGTGGAAGCGCTCCGGACGGATATCTCGACGGCGTACAAGACCGCGCAGGACGAATTCTTCCGTCTGACCAAGCTTGAATCGAATCCAACTCGCCGGCCGACGACCATTCTTTCCGAGGTGCCACCATCGCTCGAAGTCGCGCTCAGGACCGCGCAGCAACAGAATCCATTGCTTCTCGCGCTGAACGCAGTCGGAACGTCGCTGGATCAGCAATTGGCATCACAGCGCGCGCAGGGATTGCCGCGGATCGATCTTCAGGGCGATGGACTGGTCAAGCATTATGTAGGCACCACGCCCGCCAGCCAGGGGGTCGTCGACTCCCGCCTGATGGTGATGGTGTCCTACAAATTACTCGACGGTGGCATTGTCGCCGCGCAGTCGGACCGCATCCGGGAAGATCGTAAGGCAAATGATTTCAGGGCGCTGGATGAGCGTGAAAGCATCGAGCTGAACCTGCGCCGGTTTTATCAGTCGCTATCGGCCAACCGTACCAAGGAGACCGCGGCCATCCAGGGCACCGGCACGGCAAACAGGGCCAACACGCTTTATCTGGAGCAATTCAAGGCTGGCAAGCGAACCGTGTTCGAAGTGCTGGACAGCCGGATGGTCGTTTTCACGATGCAGAAGACCGTCATCAACAGTCGGTACGAGCAATTGCGCGCCGGCTACGGAATTTTGCGAAATATGGGCCGGCTGGTTGAAACGGCGATCCGGAACTGACGTCGTGGTGGTGCAAGCCTGGCTACTTCCGCGACAAGCGAGCGGTTAACGGCGGGTAAAGGGCACATCGCGAGTTACCGTCGACCTCGCGAAAGCGACGCCGACCATCAAACGCTAATGATTGGTTAGCAAAGCGCGATGATAATACCCACGACATATTGGTCGACGTTGTATTCGTATATTTATTTCGTTCCGGTGATTGCATTACATGGATGTTGTTGAAACCACCTCGAGTGGCAGCAAGGGCGATGCCTCGGCGCGTGCGCCGGCCGACAAGCCAACCGCTATAGCGTCCGCTGCCGTTGGCGAAACCATTGTCACTTCCGTTCATCGCCCAGCCGCGGGCGCGATCAGCGTCGTCGAGGTTCCTCCGGGCGCGCAGCTCAAGCTGGATTTCGCAAGCGGCGAGGCCAAGTTCGCGATTCTGGACGTCGACCTGGTTTTGCTGTTCCCGGACGGCGCCAAGGTTATCCTGCCCGGCTATGCCTTCAACCTTGTCGGCGCTGATAGTTCGGAGGCTTCGTTTTCCGACAAGACGGTCTCCGCCCAGCAGATGCTGTCACTGGTCGATGATCTGCATTTGCTCAATGAAAATAATTCACCGATCATCGGCTCCGGCGTTAAGGCGCAGCAAAGCGACAATGTTGCGAAGGACCAGGGGGACGCCAAGGACCAGGCGGCGTCCGAGACCCCGCCGTCACCGCCACCGCAGCCAGCGGCGCCGACCTCGCGTTTTACAGGCGTCGCTGATTTCGACAAACCGCCGGAGCCGCAGGTCGATCGTTCGATCAAGAAGCCGGCCGATGACGCCATCCCGGCTTCGTCCGGCTCACCGCCGGGCTCGCGGCACACAGCGGATAACGTCGCGGCCGCGGCCGGCACCACTGTGGACGCGACCGCGGGAGGCAGCGGTACTGGCAACGTCAGCGCGGCCCACCTCGATGTGGTGCTGCTCGGAGTTTCCGGCGACCAGACCACCACGCTCGCCTCGGGCGGCGTGCAGATCCTGGGTGCCGCCTCCGACATCACCGCGACCACCGACCCGGCCTTCGCGGTGCAGCAGCAGGCACGCACCTTCATCGGTACCGCACAGAACGATATTATCTACGCGGCCAATCCGGACCGGATGCCCTCGGGGACGACCGAGCGTCTACTCGACGTCCATGTGACCTTCCCGGATGCCGGCGTGGTGGCGAAGACGGCGACCGTCACCAACCTTCCCACCGGCTACGCCATCAACAACGGCACGCAGGTCGGCGCGAACTGGGTGGTACAGCTCGACGTCGCCGATCCGAGCCATCTTCAGCTCGAGCTGCGCTACACGTTGCCGACCGACGGCACCCGTCCCGATGCCAACGGCTTTCTCGGAAGCTTCAATCTTAATATTCTGTTCGGTACGACCGACGCGACCGGCGCCGCCCATCTGTATTCGGGTAGCCAGACGTTCGTCATCCGCGACATTGCGACCGCGTCCGATGTTGCGATCGTGTCGGCGGATGGAAAGTCGACAATCTACGGGCTCAATGCGACGCCTCCGGGCGCGATCATCTCCGCGGGCGGTGGCGACGATCTGGTCTATGCCGGAGCCGGGCGCGATACCATCGATGGTGGTGTGGGCAACAATACGCTGTCGTACAAATATTCGAATGCCGGCGTTACCGTGGATCTGGCGGCAGGGACCGGCAGCGGTGGATACGCCACCGGCGACGTTATCCAGAATTTCACAAATATCGAAGGGTCCCATTTTTCCGACCGTTTGACCGGCACCAGCGCGAACAACACCTTTCTTGGCAGCGGCGGTGGCGATGTCATCATCGGCAATGGCGGCATCGACACGGTCGATTACAGCGGCTCCGCCGATGGTGTCAGTGCCAATCTGACGACAGGCCTCGGTACCGCGGGACTAGCCAGCGGCGATACGCTGGTCGGGATCAGCAACCTGACCGGTTCGGCGACCGGGGCCAACATGCTGGTCGGCAGCAGCGCCGCCAATGTGATCACCGGCGGCTCCGGCAATGATTTCATCGACGGTGCTGGCGGCGCCGATACCATCGTCGCCGGGGCAGGGGACGATATCGCGGTCTATCGGGGCACCGAATCCACGATAGATGGCGGCACCGGCACCAACACGCTGCAATTGGCAACGGCCGTGGTCGTCGACCTCGCCAACGCCGATCAGACCACAGGCGACGCGGTCGCGGTGACGAATTTCCAGAATGTCGATGCGTCGGCGCTGGGCGTCGCGGTCACGATAACCGGCTCCGCCGCGGCGAATATCATCAAGGGCGGTGCCGGCGCGGATTCGATCGATGGCGGCGGGGGCGCGGATACCATTTTTGGCGCAGCTGGCAACGACCAGATCGTCTATCACGGCACCGAGGCCAGTATCGATGGCGGCGCCGACGTCAACACCCTCGTGATGCTGGCACAGGCCACCGTCAACCTGGCGAATGCCGACCAGACCAGCGGCGACACCACCCTTGTTTCGAACTTCCAGAATGTCGACGCGTCGCAACTCAGCAGCGCGCAATCGGCCTCGATCATCGGATCGGCCGGGGTCAATATCCTGACTGGTGGCGCCGGCAACGATACGATCGATGGCGGCGGGGGCGCCGATATCATTTCAGGCGGCGCCGGCGATGATTTGATCGCCTATCGCGGAACCGAAAACGCCATCGATGGCGGCACCGGCGTGAATACGTTGATCCTGGATGCGGCCGCGATCGTGAATCTCGGCAATGCCGACCAGACATCGGTGGACGGCACCGCCGTCCGAAATTTCCTCAATGTCAATGCGTCGGCCCTCAACGTCAGCGTCGATCTCACCGGCTCCGCCGTTGCCAATACGATGATTGGCAGCGCCGCGGACGACACGATCGACGGTGCTGGCGGCGCGGACCTCATCTCGGCTGGGGCCGGGAATGACACGGTGACATACCGCGGCACCGAAGTCTCGATCGACGGCGGCAGCGGATCCGACACGCTGGTGCTCGCCGTGTCAGGCGGGACCACAGCGGTCAATTTTGCCGGTGCCGCGAGCACGGATCAGACCATTGGCGATACCGTCAATGTCACGCGCTTCGAAAATCTCGATGCGAGCGCGTTGACGACCGCGCTCAATGTCACCGGATCGACGGCCGCCAATA
This sequence comes from Tardiphaga sp., assembly GCA_014377915.1. The sequence goes on along the minus strand of JACMOT010000011.1, from coordinate 2,674 downwards.
CGATCGTCACCGGCGCGGGCACCGACACGATCGATGGCGGCGGCGGCGTGGATACGATCAGCGCCGGCGCGGGCAACGATACGGTCATCTATCACGGTACCGAAGCGTCGATTGATGGCGGATCCGGATCCAATACGCTTGCTCTGCTCGACGCGACGGACATCAACCTGACGCGTATCGACCAGTCGGTGGGCGATTCGGTCGCGGTGTCGAATTTCCAGAACGTCGACGCCAGCGCGCTCGGCGCGGCGCTGGGCGTTTCCATCATTGGCTCGGCGGGCGCCAACATTCTGACCGGCGGGGCCGGCGCCGACATCATCAATGGCGGGGGCGGGGCTGACGTCGTCGCCGCCGGCGCGGGCAACGACACGGCGTCCTATTGGGGATCGGAAGTCTCGATCGACGGTGGCAGCGGCAACAATACGCTGTTGCTGCGCGCGGCCGCGGTGGTGAACCTGGCCAATCCCGACCAGACGACAAGCGATTCCACGTCGGTCTCGAATTTCCAGAACGTCGATGGCTCGATCCTGACGTCCGGCTCGACCATCACGGGATCGTCGGCCACCAATATCATCACCGGCGGGTCGGGCAACGACACCATCGATGGCGGCGGTGGTGCCGATACCATCGCCGCCGGCGCCAGCAATGACATCGTCTTTGTTCACGGCAGCGAAGTCTCGATCGACGGCGGTGACGGCAATGACACCCTGGTGTTGCCGACGTCGAGCAGCGTCACGGCGGTCAATTTCGCCGCGGCCTCGGGCCTTGACCAGACGTCGGGCGACACCGCCACCGTGATGAATTTCGAAAATCTCGATGCCAGCGCGCTGACCGCGGCGCTGATCGTGACCGGGTCGCTGCTGGCGAACACCATCGCCACCGGATCGGGCAACGACATCATCCATGGTGGTGGCGGCGGTGATATCGTCGGTGCCGGCGCCGGCAACGATGCCGTCGATTATTGGGGAAGCGAAGTCTCGATCGATGGCGGCAGCGGCGTCAACACGCTGGTGATGCGCGGGTCGGCGACGATCGATCTGTCGGCCACCGACCAGACCACCAATGATTCGACGGCCGTCTCCAATTTCACCAATGTCGACGCCAGTAACATTGCTACCGGCGTTTCGGTCTCCGGAAACGCCGCGGCAAATACGATTACAGGTGGCAGCGGGGCTGACACGATCGATGGCGGCGGCGGCGCCGATGTGATCAGCGCGGGGGCCGGCAACGATACCGTCACGGTCCGTGGCACCGAAGCCTCGGTGGATGGCGGCGCAGGCTCCGACACCCTGGTCATCAGCGCCGGTACCACCGTCACCGGAATCAACTTCGCTGCGGTGGCAGGCGCGGACCAGACCGCGGGCGACGCGGTCAGCGTACGTAACTTCGAAAATCTCGATGCCTCGGCGGTCACCACGGCGCTGACAGTCGCCGGATCCTCCGTCGCCAACACCATCACCGCGGGCGCTGGCAATGATGTGATCGATGGCGGCGGCGGCGCCGACGTGATCGCGGCCGGGGCCGGCGACGACACCGTCAGCTATCACGGCACCGAAGCCGTGATCGACGCCGGGACCGGCAGCAACACGCTGGTGCTGCAGGCCATGATCGATCTCAACCTCGGCCATGTCGATCAATCCGTTGGCGACGCCACCACGCTGATGAACTTCCAGAATGTTGACGCCAGCGCGCTGGGGTCGGCGCAGGGCGTTCAGATCATCGGCAGCTCCGTCGCCAATATCGTGATCGGCGGGGCGGGCGCCGACACGATCGATGGCGCTGGTGGGGCCGACAGCATCCAGGCCGGCGCCGGCGACGACATCGTGGCCTATCGCGGCACCGAAACGCTGCTGGATGGCGGTAGTGGCGGCAACACGTTGCAGCTCAAGGCCATCGCCACCGTCAATCTGGCCAATGCCGATCAAACCACCGGCGATGCCGTCAATGCCATCAACTTTGCCAATGTGGATGCCAGCGCGCTGGGGCCGGCGCAGGGCGTCACGATCACCGGTTCGACTGGCTCCAATACGCTGGCGGGCGGCGCGGGCGACGATATCATCGATGGCGCTGGTGGCGCCGACGTCATCAATGCCGGTGCGGGCAATGACAGCGTGCATTATTATGGCAGCGAGGTCCTGATCGACGGTGGCTTCGGTTCCAACACCCTGCTGCTCGACAATCCCGGCGGCGTGACGCGGGTTGATCTCAGTGTCGCGCCGGGCTCGGATCAGACGACGGGCGATACCGTCAACGTCGCCGACTTCCAGAACGTCAACGCCAGTATCCTGACGACGGGGATCGCTGTCACCGGTTCTTCCTCCGCCAACGTGATCACGACGGGCAGCGGCAATGACACGATCGACGGCGATGGCGGCTCCGATACGATCATGGCCGGTGCCGGCAACGATACGGTCTCCTACTATAATTCGGAGGTCTCGATCGACGGCGGCGCCGGCGTCAACACGCTGGTGTTGCGCGCCGCGGCCGTCGTCGATCTGTCCGCGGCCGATCAGACGGCTGGCGATGCCACCACCGTCGCGAACTTTCAGAATGTCGATGCCACCGCGCTCGCGGTCGGCGCCTCCATTACCGGCTCCGTCGCCGCGAATGTCATCGCCGGCGGTGCCGGTAACGATACCATCGACGGTGGCGGTGGTGCCGATGTCATCAGTGC
>JACMOT010000167.1 GCA_014377915.1 Tardiphaga sp. | reverse complement strand
GCAGCACTGCGCAAACGGATCGAAACCGCGTATCTCGATCTGACACATGGCCGCAAGGACGAGAGCGTCCGCCTGGCGCATTTGCGCGCTAAACTCTCCGACCTCGATCGCGCCACGGTGGACGCTGCGCTCGGCCGCATTCTCAAAAGCGACAAGAAGGCATCGCTGCTGCGCCATGACGATCCGGAACAGCTCGATCAAGCCGACCACGACGCCGCTTTCAACCCGGCAGGCGAGCCTTTCCACGTGATCTGGATTGCATCGTGACCTCGGAATTGCAGGCCTTGCAGAAGGCAGATTTCGGCTGGGTGCGGTCGCTCGACAGCGTCTGGAGCGACGAGGCGACCGACGCCGGTCCGAACGAGCATGCGGTCGAAGCCGTTATCGCCGAACTTGCCGGGCTGACGCGATCACCAAACCCGCCAGGCCGCGCCTTCCTCGGCCAGGCGGGTATCGGCAAGACCCACCTTGTCAGCGTGCTGCGCCACCGGGCCTGGGAGGAAAACGGCTGGTTCATCATGCTCGACGTCGTCGGGATCAATGATTTCTGGAAAAGTGCCGCGCTCAGCTTTCTTACTTCCCTGCTTCAGCAAATGCCGAACGGGCAGCGTCAGCACGAAGCGGTCATCAGCGGAGTCGCCCGTCGATTCAAGATCGAGAAGGAAGTCAACTTTGTTTTCGAAAACAAGACCGTTGACCCGAAGCTGGTTGTCGACCTGCTCGTCAAGGGCCTGCTCAAGAGCGATCCCGCCAACGCCTTGAACCACCAGGACGTATTCCGCGCGCTGGCGTTGTTGCGCTCGCACGATCTTGCCTCGGTCGGCATCGCTCACGCCTGGCTGCAAGGTTACGAGGCCGACGAGGCGATACGAAAGAGTCTCGGTTTCCTGAAGCCGCCGCCATCGCCCGTTGAGATCGTGCGGGGGCTGATGTGGATCATGGCGCTGGCCGGCCCAACCCTGATCGCTGTTGATCAGATCGACGGTGTGCTGAGCGCGGGAGGAAGCGGGTCAGACCTCGGCGACACTCCGAATTTCACCAAACTACTGACAGGCGGCTTGCTCGACTTGGCGAGAGTCATCGACAGGGGAATGCTGGTCATCACCTGTCTGTTAAGTTCTTGGGAGATCATCAAGCGCGACGGTCCGGGTCCCCTGCACCAAAGCTTCTCGGCGCCAACCGCGTTGCGCCCGATGCAACAGGAGGTCGCCGTTCGCAAATTGCTGGTTGATCGCCTGGCGCCTGCCTATGCCGAAGCGGGCATCGAGCCGTCCAGCGCGACTTGGCCGTTTTCCGATGCGGCGATCCGAAGCGCCGCCATTGGCTTGACCCCCCGCACGATCCTGATGCGCTGCGACGCGCATCGCAAACAATGCCTCGAACTGGGCAGGGTCGTGCCGTGCGATTCGCTTGGCGAAGATCCGACGCGGGTCCATCCTGCGAGGCCGGCGGCCGGAGATAGCTACGGCGCTGCATTTTCCGATGCAGCGGCGGCGGCTGATATCGACGAACTTCTCGACGACAAGAACGACGGCAAGCTCGGCATGCTGTTGCGCGACGCCTTCGATCTTTACGTCAAGCAGATTCCGCCACACGACGACTATGATGTCGTTGCCAAGACCGACCCGGGACAAAAGACGCCACCGTTGCACGGCCGGCTTACCTTCATCGACCATCGCGCCAATGACAGCGAACGGCATTTTTGCTTCAGGGCCCTGCAGCACAGCAACGCCGTGGCGCTGTGTGCGCGCTTCAGGGCGGCGTTGACGGCGTCCGGTATAGCAGCGAATGTCCCACACCGTCACCTCATCGTAGTGCGGCGGGGCCCGCCACCCAGCGGCAAAAAGACCGGCGAATTGTTCGAAGCCTTCGGTTCGGCCGGCGGATTACAGCTTGACCCGAGTGATGCAGACCTGCGCACTTTCGTCGCTTTGGTCCAGATGCGCGACGACGCGATTGCCAGCGGCGCATTCGATGCCTTTCAACGCTGGCTGATCGATCGCAAGCCGCTCTGCGAGACAGCCTTTTTCAAAGCGGCGGGTTTGTGCCCGCCGCCTTTGCCGACTGTTGATGAACCTACAGGGGGAATCACCTCGGCCGAAACAATGAATGAATCACCTTCTTCGCCGGCCGCGCTTATTCAAGGCCTAGCAACGCCGAAGCCCCCGGTTTCAGCGCGCATTGCCGTCGATTCCCTCGCTCTAAGCACAATCCCGATCGGCCGCCGCGCGGCGGGAGGCGATGACGTGGCGCTGGCGATAGCGCTCCTGCCGCGCCATACCGCGATCATCGCCGGTGCCGGATCTGGCAAGACGGTGCTGCTGCGGCGACTTGTCGAGGAAGCGGCGCCGGCCGGCATTCCGGCCATTGTCATCGACCCCAATAACGATTTGGCGCGGCTGGGTGACGCCTGGCCCCAGCGGCCGCTCAATTTCACCGATGAGGATGCAGTTAAAGCCCAGCGCTATGCCCAAGTCGTCGAGGTGGTAGTTTGGACGCCTGGCATCAGTGCCGGCAATCCGCTGTTTCTATCCGTGCTGCCCGATTTTACCGCGATCGGCGACGATCCCGACGAGCTCAGCCAGGCGGTGACCATGGCTGCCGACACGCTGGGGCCTTTGGCAGGCGCCAAAACCAATCTACAAAAGGGTGTTCTCAACGACGCGCTGCGGGCGTTTGCGATCCAGGGCGGCAGCGACCTCAAGACGATGACAGCGCTGCTCGCCGATCTTCCCGACGGCGTTAGCGAGATTGGACAGGCTGACAAACTGGCGGCCAAGATGGCCGACGAACTGAAAGCCGCCGTTGCCACCAACCCGCTGCTGAAGGCAAGCGGACCGGTGCTCGACCCAAAGCTGTTGTTCTTCGGCGCGAGCCCATCAAAGACACGCATTTCGGTCATCAACCTGTCGGGTCTGGCGTCTGACGAGGCCAAGCAGGACTTTGTCAACCGGCTGCAGATGACGCTGTTCGGATGGATCAAGAAGAACCCGTCGCCGCGCGGGCTGCTCTACGTGATCGACGAAGCGCAAAGCTTCGTGCCGTCGGGGGCCGGCGCATTGTCGAAGACCAGCGGCGTCCAGTTGGTGGCGCAAGCGCGAAAATACGGGCTCGGCATGATCGTGGTGACCCAGGCGCCCAAGGGCATCGACAACAAGGTGATCTCGAACTGCACAACGCAGTTTCTTGGCAAGCAAAACTCGCCCACCGATCAGCAGTCCGTTAAAAGCATGATTGCGGCCACCGGGGGGACGGCGGATGACGTGGGCAAGCTCGCAGCCGGCGAGTTCTACTTCAAGACCGAAAAAAGCGGCAAACCGTTCAAGCTCATGACGCCGATCTGCCTTTCCTTCCATCCGCCGAATCCACCAACGCCGGAGGAGGTTGTTGCGCGAGCGAAGAAGTCGGCCGCACGCATCTGACAGATGCGATCGGCATCGCCAACGGGTCTTCGGAAAATCGGCGGAGGCGGCGGCAGCCAAGGGCCATAGGCAATTTCGGCTTTCTGTGAAAGCATGTCCGTAACCGGCGCCAAGCCGGAGCCCGCGCCGTCGCACAGCGACGACGCGGCCACCTTCTGGAGGAAACATGATCGCTTTCTGGCGCGTTGCGCTGCTCTGTGTGTTCTGCCTGGGCACCCTGCCCGCTGCTGCCGCGGATTATCCGAACCGCCCGGTGCGCTGGCTGATCGGCTTTGCCGCCGGCGGCCCGGTCGATATCGTCGCGCGAATCATGAGCCAGTGGCTGTCGGAGCATTTCGGCCAGCAATTCGTGGTGGAAAACCGCGCCGGCTCCGGCGGCAACCTCGCCGCCGCCGCGGCGGTGACCTCCGCGCCGGATGGCTACACGCTGCTGTTCGTGGCGCCGAACAATGCGATCTCGGCATCGCTGTACAAGAAGCTGCCCTATGATTTCATCCGCGACACCGTGCCGGTCGCCAGCATCATGCAGCTCGCCAATATGCTGGTGGTCGCCAATGCGGTGCCGGCGAAGACGATGCAGGAATTCATCGACTATTGCCGCGCCAACCCCGGCAAGATTTCCTATGCCTCGTCGGGCAACGGCACCTCGGTGCACATGTCGGCGGAATTGTTCAAGGCGCTGACCAAATGCGACATGATCCATGTGCCGTATCGCGGCTCGGCGATCGCCTACCCGGACATCATCTCCAACAAGGTGCAACTGATCTTCGACAATTTGCCGACCGCGCTGGAACAGGCGCGCGGCGGCACCGTGCGCGCGCTCGGCGTGACCTCGCCGAAGCGCTGGCCGCCGCTGCCGGATATCCCGGCGATCGCCGAGACCGTGCCGGGCTTCGAGTCGGTTGGCTTCTACGGCATTTCAGCGCCGAAGGGCACGCCGCCGGAGATCGTCGAGATCCTCAACAAGGCGATCGACCTCGCGCTGAAGGATCCGAAGCTGGTGGCGCGGCTGAGCGAGGTCGGCGGCCTGCCGCGGCCGATGACACCGGAAGCGTTCGGCAAACTGATCGCCGAGGAGACCGAGAAGTGGCGCAAGGTGGTGGAACTGGCCGGCGTCTCGGTGGACTGACGCCGCTTCAGGCCACCGTCACATCGCATCATAGGCCGCGACGATACCCGCCGCGGCCTGGCTTACGGCGTCGGCGGATTGGCCGGGCTGATACAGCGCGGTGCCGATGCCGAAGCCGGTGATGCCGGCGGCGCGCCATTCGGCGAAGTTCGATGGGCCTGCCCCGCCCACCGCATAGAGCGCGGTGTCCGCCGGCAGCACCGCGCGCATCGCCTTGATGCCGGCCGGACCGACCACCGAGCAGGGAAAGATCTTCAACCCGTCGGCGCCGGCAGCAAGCGCGGCAAAGCATTCCGACGGCGTCAACACGCCGGGCCATGATCGCAGTCTCGCCGCTTGGGTCGCCGCCACCACCTCCGCGTTGAAATTCGGCGACACGATGATGGTGCCGCCGGCGCTGGCGACGTCGCGCACCTGCTGCGCGGTCAGCACGGTGCCGGCGCCGATCGTCGCCACGTCGCCAAACGTCCTGGCGAGCTGTTCGATGGTGCGCAGCGGCTGCGGCGAGTTGAGCGGGATCTCGAGCGTGGTCAGCCCCGCCTCGATCAGTACGGCGCAGATCGCCTCGGCCTCCTCCGGCCGAATACCACGCAGAATACCGATGATGTGGCGCGTCATGACGCCTCCTTTGCGAGTTGCTGCCAGGCCGAGCGCAGGCCGCTCAACGTGACGAGGGTGGTATCGGCGATCGCGGGCGAGCGGCCCTGCGCGCGCAGCGCGCCGGCATAATGGCCGGACTGCGCGCCATTGCCGACGATGGTGGCATCGGCGTCGCGCCAATAGGCCTGCGTCGCCGCCAGTTCGGCGCCGATCAACAGCCCGGACAGCCGCGCCCGCGCCGCCGCCGCCGGCAGGCCCGACAGCAGCGCTTCGGCGCGGACCGCGAACAGCCGGCCGGCGAAACCGCCGGGATCGGCGAGCGTGGCGCTGACAGCGCGGGCGAATTCGGCGTCATCCCAGCCCTCGCCATCCAGGCTGTGGCGCAGCACCGATTGACCGGCCAGCAGCGCAAACAGCTCGCCGGTCATGACACTCTGAAATGCGACGATCTCGCCGCTTTGCACCCGCACCCATTTGGTATGGGTGCCCGGCAGGCAGAGCACGCCGTCAAAGCCGGGATTGTCGAGCAAAAGGCCGGCGATCTGAGTTTCCTCGCCGCGCATCACATCGGCCGGCCTGGCCTGCATCAGGCCGCCGACGATCATCACCCGCAGGCGGGGATCGCGCGTGTCCGGGCGGCCGATTTGCGCCAGCGCCACCGGCGTGCACGGCACCTGGCGATAGGGCACCTCGATCCAGCCCTGGCGGGCGCCGACCATGCCGCAAGCGATCACCGGCGTGCGGCGATCCGCCGGCAGCCAGTCGCCGATCAGCGCCAGCAGCGCCGGCTCGAAGCCGGGGCGATCGAGCGTCGCCATGCCGCTCGAAGACGACGCCTCGGCGACGACCTCGCCGGCGCGGTCCATCGCCCATGTCCTGAGATTGGACGTGCCCCAATCCACCGCGATCCAGGCGATGTCTTCCACCAGCGCTTCCTCCGGCATGATTGTCGGATGGCTGTACGATCAACGCAGGGCGCTGTGCAAGTCCGGCAGCATTGGATCAGACGCTGACCGTGACCAGCGCCGGCAGCAGCTCGCCGCTGCTGACGGCGCCGGCGACCAGATAGGCGAAGCCGAGCAGCGCCAGGAAGCCGAGGAAGAACAGCGCGAAGAAGATCATCGCCAGCCGCCTGGCAAAGCCTGACAGTCCGGTGAGCCCGAGGCCGCCGGCAATCAGCGAAATGACGAGACAGATCACGGCCCAGCGAAACATCGCACTTCCCCCGGTTGAATGCCGCGATGCAACGCTATATTCCCGGCAAGGTTCCATGACGGGGAACGCGGCATTGCCGGATCGCGGCCGGCATTGTAAGGGGTGCGGGCACTGCCGTCGCCCGCGACGCCCGGCGGGGCCTGTAGCTCAATGGTTAGAGCCGACCGCTCATAACGGTCTGGTTGCAGGTTCGAGTCCTGCCGGGCCCACCAATGGTTTCAGGCGTTTCTGTCTCATAAGTGTAGCGGTCAGACCGAGCCGCCTCAGTTACCGCCACACTTTCGATGCTGATCTGTTCGCCTCTTGATCTCAGCCCGCCTGCCAAACGCTTGCCAAATCCGGGTTTCGTGAGAGAATCGGTGCAATGGATGACACTGCACCTAACCATTTCACCGCCCTTCAGCCTCGGCCCGTCTCCGGATGGCCTCTCCGGGCGCTCTGTGACTTCGATACGGCCTCGCCTCACTTTGTTGGTCATGTGCTGACGGCATCCGATTTGAAGCGGCAGTGCGGCTTTTCAGCCTTAGCAGAGATTGAGCAAAACGCTCGGACCCTCGCAGGGGCTCTCGGAGCGGCCTCTGGCGTCCAGGGCCGCGATCCGCTCGCCCAATCGGCCCGCTCGTTGGTTCTGCTGAAGCCTGCTCAAGTCCTCAGGGCAATCTACAACAGCGTTCCTGATGCCTTGCTCGGGACGCTGAAGCGAGTTGGACCCGACCCTTTCAGTCGGCTC
>JACMOT010000010.1 GCA_014377915.1 Tardiphaga sp. | reverse complement strand
GTGCTGCTGTCGCTGCCGATTCTCCGACTCGTGCGGCCCACGCCGATGCAGACCCTGGTGCTGTCGGCCGCGGCCAATGGCGGCGGTGCCTGGGCCGCGACCATCTTCGCCTATCAGCAGGGCCATTATTTCGTCTGGGGATCGGCGTTCGCGCTGACGCTCGGCCTCACCTTGCTGGTGCCGCTGGTGCTGATCGCCATGGCACGGATCGAGGAAATCGCCGCGATCGCCTTTGGCCGCCCGACAATGCGGCTGCTGACGCCAGCGCAGACCTCGGCGCTGGCCATTCCGGCGGGTGGCCATTTCCCCAAGGTCTCGATCCATATCCCGGCCTACCGCGAATCGCCGGAGATGCTGAAGCTGACCCTCGATGCCGTGGCGCGGTTGGATTATCCGAATTTTGAATGCGTGGTGATCATCAACAACACGCCGGACCCCGCCTTCACGCAGCCGATCCAGGATTATTGCCGGACGCTCGGCGAACGCTTCATCTTCATCAACGCCCTCAAGGTCGAAGGCTTCAAGGCCGGCGCGCTGCGCATTGCGATGGAGCGCACCGCGGTCGACGCGGAAATCATCGGCATCATCGACGCCGACTACATGGTGGAGCCGAACTGGCTGAAGGATCTGGTGCCGGCCTTCGCCGACCCCAATGTCGGCCTGGTGCAGGCTCCGCAGGACCATCGCGACGGCGATACCTCGCTGATGCACTACATCATGAACGGCGAATATGCCGGCTTCTTCGACATCGGCATGGTCCAGCGCAACGAGTTCAACGCCATCATCGTGCACGGCACCATGTGCCTGATCCGGCGCGCGGCGATGGACATGGCCGGCGGCTGGGCCGGCGACACCATCTGCGAGGACAGCGATCTGGGTCTGGCCATCATGGAACATGGCTGGCTGACGCATTACACCAGCAAGCGCTACGGCTACGGGCTGCTGCCGGACACCTATGAGGCGTTCAAGAAGCAGCGTCATCGCTGGGCCTATGGCGGTTTCCAGATCATCAAGAAGCACTGGCGGTTCTTCCTGCCGGGCGCCAGCCGGCTGACGGCGGACCAGAAACGCGAATTCGGGCTGGGCTGGCTGAACTGGCTCGGCGCCGAGAGTCTCGGCGTGCTGGTCGCCCTGCTGAACCTGGTCTGGGTGCCGATCGTGGCCTTCGCCGACATCGCCATCCCCGACAAGATCCTGACGCTGCCGATCATCGCCGCCTTCGTGGTGTCGCTGGTGCACTTCATCATTTTGTATCGGCTGCGCGTCCACGTGAAGACCTGGCAGATGCTGGGGGCCATGGTCGCCGCGATGTCGGTGCAGTGGACGGTATCGCGCGCCGTCGCCAACGGCCTGATCACCGAGCACCTGCCCTTCACCGTCACCTCGAAGGGGGGCCTGTCGAACATGTCGATCGAGTTCCAGGCGTTCTGGGAGGCGGTGATTGGAGCCCTGCTGCTGGTCGGCGCCGGGGTGCTGATCATGTCCAACAGCTTCAAGCAGGTCACCGAGATCTATATCTTCGCCGGCGTGCTGGTGCTGGAAAGCCTGCCGTTCCTGTCGGCCGTGGCGATTGCGATTCTGGAAAACTCGCGATCCAATGATTTTGTCTGGTGGCGCAACACCACGGTGCGAACCGCCGAACTGATCGGCCTACGGCCGGTAACGATGCACAATGCCATACAGGTTGCGCCGCCGGTGGCTTCGGAGATCCAGCGCAAGGCGAGCTGAGCGATCCGCATGCGTCGCGGTGGGGCAATTCTCACAACTATGGACCGCGCTCTTGACCCGCGCGGACGCGCCTTCTATCACCCCCTCGGGGGCGGGTAGCTCAGTTGGTAGAGCATTCGACTTTTAATCGAATGGTCATGGGTTCGAGCCCCATCCCGCCCACCACCATGACCATCGCCACACTCCGGCTTTCTACCTGCGGACAACTGAACCATGCGCATCACGCTCGTCGGCTCCCGCCATTTTGGCGTCATCACCCTCGAGACGCTGCGTAACCATCAGGTGGAAATCGCCCGGGTGGTGGTCGCCGAAGCCGAGGACCGTCTCGCCGCCGCGGCCGTCGCCGCGGGCATCCCGGTCACCGTACAGGCCAATCCGAAGATGGTGGTGGCGTCGGAAATCGCCGAGGGCACCGACCTGATCATCACCGCCCACAGCCATGCGCGAATCGGCAGGGACGCGCTCGCCGCCTCGAAAATGGGCGGTATCGGCTATCACCCCTCGCTGTTGCCCCGTCACCGCGGCATCGCGGCGGTCGAATGGACGATTCGCGAAGGCGATCCGATCGCCGGCGGCACCATCTATCATCTCGCGGACACCATGGACGGCGGCGCCATCGCGCTGCAGGAATGGTGTTTCGTGAAGAAGGGCGAGACCGCCCGCGAATTATGGGAGCGAGCGCTGGCTCCGCTCGGTCAGAAATTGCTCGGTGACATTGTTGATTACGCCTTGAAGAATCACAGCCTGCCGGCCATCCCGCAGGACGAGCAATTCGCGACCAAGGCGCCCAAACTGGTCTGAAACACGCGTGAGCCGCTGTTTTCCGCCTAGAAACTGCTCTGCGGAACAAAAACAGCCCTGCCTGATTAATCCCGCGTGAAAAGTTGTCGTGCAATTGCCGCATCGCAGCAAAGTTTGGACACATTACGTGCCCATTACGACAGCATCACAACATCAGGGATATGCCTCATGCGTTTCAACCGCATCGCGACACTCTATTGCGGCTTGCTCATTATGGGCGCGGCGGCGCCGGCTCATGCGGCAGATAACGCCTATGATGGTCTATGGAATGTCACAATCGTCACCAAGACTGGCAGTTGCGAGCCGACGGCGCGCTATCCACTTACCGTAACCGACGGTAGAGTGACGGCGCCTGGGGCTGATGTGTCCGGCAAGGTTGGCCGCGAAGGCATGGTCCGGGTCTCGATCGGCGCCGCCTTTGCCAACGGTCAGCTGAGCGGGAACACCGGTTCGGGCAAGTGGAATGGGGCATCTGGCGGGGTGCCGTGCAGCGGTCGCTGGGAAGCGTCACGTCAATAATTAACTTGGGAATGAATTTATGAACTCTCGTTCGGCGGTTATGCAGTTGGTTGGCTCGACCGTGTTCGGCGCGGCCTTGATGGTTTCGGGATCGGCCGCGTTCGCGCAGTCGGCGCCGTTTGCCGGCATGGCTGGAGTCTGGTCCGGGACCGGAACCATTTCGCTCGACGGCGGCGCGCAGGAGCGCATTCGCTGCAAGGCGACCTATGCCGTCAGCAGCGAAGGTAACGGCCTCAATCAGGCCCTGCTCTGCGCCAGTGACAGTTACAAGTTCGAGCTGAAGAGCGACGTGCTCGCCAAGGGCGGCACCCTCACCGGCCGATGGGCGGAGACCACCCGAAATGTGAGCGGATCGCTCGAAGGCAATGCCGGCAACGGAAAGTTCAACGTCATCGTGTCCGCGCCGGCCTTTACCGCGAAACTGACGATGACGACCACGGGCAACAAGCAGAACGTGGCCATCACCTCGGAAGGCGCTTTCAAGGGCGCCAACATCGCGCTGAACCGCAGCTAATTTATCCAGCGCTTGAGCCTTGCATCCCCGGTCGCTCGCGGCCGGGGATTTGCGTTTGTGCCGAGCCAGTCACCTGCGCATCGCACGCCCGGCATATTCGCGCGTTGCAAAGCTCGGCAAGCTCGCCGATACAACCTTCGCTTACATGCGCCCGTTGCTACGCGAGCTTTGCAACGCCACCAGGTATCCTCCCGTGTTGGACCGTACGCCGTCGAAACCCCGCGCTGCGCTGTGGATGTCCGGCTGGCTGCTGCTGATGCTGTTCGTGGCCATTGCCGGGCGTGAGACGCTGCGCGAGTTGAACGTGTTCCAGGTTATGGAAGTGCGCTCGGTGATTGGCTTCCTGTGGTTACTGCCGATCCTTTATTTCAATGGCGGATTCACCGCGATGAAGACCGCGCGGCCGATGACGCACCTGGCGCGCAATTTGGTGCATTACATCTCGCAGATTGGCTGGTTTTTCGCACTCACATTGATTCCGCTGAGTCAGCTGGTGTCGATCGAATTCACCATGCCGATCTGGATCGCGATCATGGCCGCGATTTTCCTCGGCGAAAAGATGACGGTGTGGAAGATCACGGCGATCGTGCTCGGCCTGATCGGCGTCGTCGTGATCGTTCGGCCGAGCGCCGGCGCCGTCAATCTCGGACAGTTGGTGGCGCTTGGCGCCGCGTTCGGCTTCGGCATTTCCATCACCATGATCAAGTCGCTGACCCGCACCGAGAGCGCGCTGAAGATTATCTTCTGGATGATCATCGTGCAGTCGGTCGCCGGTTTCATTCCGGCGCTGTATTTCTGGCAGTGGCCCTCGGCCTATGTCTGGGTCTGGCTGGTGGTGATCGCGTTCTGCGGTACGTTTTCTCATTTCTGCATGGCGCGGGCGATGCTCTACGCCGACGCCACGGTCGTGGTACCGATGGATTTTCTGCGCGTGCCGCTCAGCGCCGCCATCGGCTGGCTGCTCTATGCCGAACGGCTCGACATCTTCACGGTGCTGGGTGCCGTGCTGATTCTCGCCGGCAATATGCTCAATTTGCCCAGTCCGGGTGCGGCGCCGGCCCGCGCGACGGCGTAACAGCACGGTAGCGCGCCCTGCTCTGCGAGAGCTTCCCGACCATTTCAATCCATTTCCAAATGTGGCGAAACGGTGTTATCGATGGTCGCAGACTTCGGATCCTGCTGGACCGGTCGGGAGATTGCAGATGCGCTACGCTTTCCTTGCGCTGTCGATGTTATCGGTGCTGTTTTCAGCCGACGCCGCCCTCGCTGACAAGCGCGTGGCTTTTGTGGTGGGTAACGGCGCCTATCGGAACGTCGAACCACTGCCCAACCCGACCATCGATGCCAAGGCGATGGCTATGACCTTGCGCAATGTCGGCTTCGACGTTGTCGAAGGCTCCAACCTGACCCGCGACGCCATGACCGAAAAGCTGCTCGATTTCGGCCGCAAGGCGCAGGGCGCCGACATCGCGCTATTTTTCTACGCCGGTCACGGCATCGCGGTGAACGGGATCAATTACCTGCTGCCGATCGATGCCAATCTGAAGTCGGAGATGGACGTCAAGCTCGGCGCCGCGATCAACATCGAAACCACGCTCGACCAGACCATGGGCGATGCCAAGGTCAAGCTGGTGTTCCTCGATGCCTGTCGTGACAATCCCTTTGCCGCCAAGATCCGCTCGGCGTCCACCACCCGCAGCGTCTCGGTCACCACCGGCCTCGCCGAAATGAAATCCAGCGAGGGCACGCTGATCGCCTTCGCCACCGGCCCCGGCCAGACGGCGCTGGATGGCCAGTCCGGCAGCAACAGCCCGTTCACCCGTGCGCTGCTAACCAATATTGCCAGCCCCGGGGTCGAGATCCAGCAGGCCATGACCAGAGTACGCGCGCAGGTCAATGAAGAAACCAGCAAGGGGCAACTGCCCTGGGGCCACACCAACCTGATCGGCTCGGTCTATCTCAATCCGACCAGCGGCACGGCCGCGTCCGCAATTCCCGTCGCCGGACCGGCTGCCGCGGCAGCAACCGCCAATTCCGATGTCGAACTGGAATTCTGGCGCTCAATCAAGGATTCCAACAAGCCGGAAGAGCTGAACGCCTATTTGACCATGTATCCGGTCGGCCAGTTCAAGCCGCTGGCGCTGGCGCGCATCGCCTCGCTGCAGGATGGCGCATCAACCACCACGCGGAACCTCACCACCGGGATCGACAAGGCCGTCTACACCGAACCGTCGAGCCAGATCACGGAAGACCAGATCGGCCTCGACAAGGGCCTGCGCCGCGATGTGCAGCGCCGTCTCACCGGGCTTGGCTTCGACACCAAGGTCAGCGGCACATTCAGTGAATCGACCCGCGCGGTGATCATGCGCTGGCAGGCCGCCCGCAATTATCCGAAATCGGGCTATCTCAACCGGCTGCAGCACGGTGCGCTGCTGACCGAGATCGTCGCCCGCAACGACGAGCCGGAAGAGCGCGCCAAGCCGGAGCGCCGCCAGCGTCGTCAGAGCGGCGGCAATGGTGGTGGTGGCCGAGGTCCCGACATGGCGGGCCCTGGCCGCTTCATTGGCGGCATGGTGGGCGGTATTTTCGGACGCTGAGGCGCACCATCGCAGTCCGGTATCGCCGGACCCGCTTCATGGCAGCTTGATGCAATCGGCGCTGCCGTCGATCGGCTTGACGAACTTGTTACCGCCGGAGCCGATCTGGCACATCTCGACTTCCTTGCCGGCCGGCACCGGCTTGCCGCAGGTGATCTGCGGGTTGTTGTCATATTTGGTGGTCGAGAATTTGCATGTCACGATGCATGACGCATCGACGTCGAGCGTGTTGGTCATCATCACGCTGGCTTGCGTCTCGCCTGGCAGGATGATGCAACTGAAGGGTACCGGCGCAGCTCGCGCGGCCTGGAATGTGATGGCCAGGCCAAGACCGAGCGAGGGCAGCCATCTTGCGGGGGGCACGGCTACTTGCCCGCGGCCTTTCGCAGCGCATCGTTGATGCGGTCCTGCCAGCCCGGACCGCCTTCCTGAAAGTGCTCGAGCACCTCCTGGTCGATCCGCAGCGACACCAGTTCGCGAACCCCGGGGACGACGGGTTTGCTGGCCGGGGCTTCCATCACCTTCGTGGTGGTCTGCTTGAATGCGGCCTCGGCCTCGCTGCGGGCATCCTGAAGCGTGCGAGGGCGCCGCGGGGTCTGGGCCATAATGATCAGATTCCTTCGAACAATACGGTCGAAAGATAACGCTCCGAGAACGACGGCACAATCGCCAGGATGGTCTTGTCCGCATTCTCCGGCCGTTGTCCGAGTTGCAGCGCCGCCGCGATCGCCGCGCCGGACGAGATGCCGCCCGGGATACCTTCATTGCGCGCCAGCGCCCGCGACGTTTCAACCGCCGTCGCACTATTGATCTTGATGATCTCGTCGATCACCGCGCGGTCCAGCACCTCGGGCGCAAAACCGGCGCCGATGCCCTGGATCTTGTGCGGGGAATGCTGGCCGCCGGATAGCACCGGACTTTCCTCAGGCTCGACCGCGACGATCCGCAGCGACGGCTTGCGCGCCTTCAGCACCTGACCGATGCCGGTAATGGTACCACCGGTACCGACGCCCGCGACGATGAAATCAATCTCACCCCGGGTGTCGTTCCAGATTTCTTCGGCGGTGGTGTGGCGGTGGATTTCGGGGTTGGCGAGGTTCTTGAACTGCTGCGGCATGACGGCGTTGGGTGTGGTTCGCACCAGTTCCTCGGCCACCGCGATCGACCCCTTCATGCCTTGCGCCGCCGGCGTCAACACCAGTTCGGCGCCGAGAAACGCCAGCATCTTGCGGCGCTCGATCGACATCGAATCCGGCATCACCAGTTTCAACCGGTAGCCGCGTGACGCTGCGACAACGGCCAGCGCGACACCGGTGTTGCCGGAAGTGGGTTCGATCAGCACGGT
>JACMOT010000166.1 GCA_014377915.1 Tardiphaga sp. | reverse complement strand
GTCCGGCTTTCCCGTGCTTGCGTCGGCGTTACCGACACAGCCGCACTGCCGTGTGAGTGTCGATCGCCCGATACGCCTGGCTCGTGGTCCCAACAGAGAAGTAGTTGGCCCAGGTGTGTCGGAAAACCACCCGCTTCTGCCTTGTTATCTGCGCCGGGCTCTCATCATCCCGGCCGCTTCCGGTCCAGCGCGCTAGTCGTGTGATGTGCAGCGACATCGCATCAGTGTGCCTTGAGCGTTGACGTAGGAAACTTCCCGACGGTTCTGTCCTTGCCTCGCTAGTCGGTCACGTTAGGGTCGGCGGATGAAAAAGGTGCTCATAGCTTTAGCGATCGTGGCGGCCATTGCAGCGCTACTGTTCCACACTCGTTTTGGGAGCACGCCGGCATTTCGCGATGCTTCGGGTGGGGCCATACCCGGCAGCATCGCAGAAATGCACCGCTTCGACCTTGGCGGGGTGCCCCAGTCAATCACCATAAGAGGGCGCAGCGCCAAGGCGCCCATACTCATCTGGCTTCACGGTGGCCCCGGTACTGACGAGACCGGCATGTGGCGGCACTATAATGCCGAACTCGAGGATCATTTTCTTGTCGTCTACTGGACCCAGCGCGGGACGGGACGATCCTATCGTCCTGGCATCCCGACCGGGTCGATGACGCTCCCTCAGTATGTTGCCGATCTACACCAGCTGGTCGGCTTCCTGCAGTCACGTTTTTATCAACAGCGGGTCACGCTTGTCGCTCATAGCTGGGGGACGAATATCGGCGTTGCCTATGCGCAGGCGCATCCAGAGGATGTCGCCGCGTATATCGGTATCGGGCAGATTGCCAACTCGGCCGAGGGTGAGCGGCGATCCTATGCGTTTACCCTTGCCGAGGCCGAACGCCGGGATGACAAAGATGCCCTGGCGGATTTGCGCAAATCCGGCCCTCCACCCTATGGGCTCGACGCGATCATGCGACAGCGCGGATGGCTGGATAAGTTCGGAGGTGCCTGGCACAAACCGACATCGATGCTTTCAACGATGCTCGTTTCGGGGAGGGCCGACGAAATGACCTGGTATGACGCCGTCTTGTTCAAGCCCGGCGTCGACTTCTCTCTCGGCGCGCTTGCCCCACAAGTCGCTCAGTACGACTGGATCGGGACGGCGACGCACTTCGATGTACCGATCTTCATCGTGGCAGGACGTTTCGACCACAATACCGACGCCGCGCTTGCCCACGACTATTTCACCAGGATCAAGGCGCCGTTGAAGCAGTTCAAATGGTTCGAACAATCGGCGCACTCGCCGCAGTTCGAGGAGCCGCATGCATTTAATGATTTCATGATCAAGGCCGTGCTGCCGGTCGCTCGATCGCGTGCATCGATTTAGGGCACGTCGACGCCGTAGGGAGATGACATGGCGCAGCTGCTTAAGGGTGTAGCCAGCTTCTGCGAAGCGGTTCGCGGCAAGGACAAGGGTATTTGAGCATGGCCAGTTCACCGATCATCGCGCTCGCGGGCGCCGGCGGCGACCTTGGCGAACGGATCGCCAAGGCCCTCGTCGCTCGAGGTGCCTCGCTGCGGGCGCTGGTGCGGCCGGGCCTGAAGCCCGACGAACGCCGCCGGATCGAGGCCACGGGAGCTGCACTTGTCGAGGCCGATCCTGCCGATGTCATGGCGATGGCCGAGGCGTGCGCTGGCGCATCATGCGTCGTCTCCGCGCTCAACGGGCTCCGCGACGTGATCATCGACCGCCAGGGCGTGTTGCTCGACGCAGCAGTCAAGGCCGGGGTGCCGCGCTTCATTCCATCAGATTTCGCGGCCGATTTCACCAAGACCCGGCCGGGCGACAACCGCAATTTCGACCTGCGCCGCGAATTCATGGCGCGTATCGACACGGCGCCGATCAGGGCGACGTCGATCCTCAACGGCGCGTTCCTCGACATGCTGGGCGCGGAAATGCCGATCATCCAGCCTGCCATCCACCGTGTTCTGTACTGGCACGACGCGAACCAGCGGCTCGATTTCACCAGCAAGGACAATGTCGCAGCCTATGCCGCGGCGGTCGCAATGGATGCGGACACACCGCGCATTATGCGCATCGCCGGTGACAGCGTGACGGTTCGCGACATCGCCGCGACGATGAGCATGGTCACCGGCGAGTGCTATCGCCCACTATGGGTCGGTACACTCGGGATGCTGGGTATCATGATCCGCATCGCCAAGCTGGTCGCACCAGATCCCGGTGCAGCCTTCCCGCCTTGGCAGGGCATGCAGTACATGCGCGACCAGTTTAGCGGTCGCGCCTGGCTGACGCCGCTTGATAGCGACCGCTACCCCGAACTCACCTGGACCTCGGTCCGCGAACATCTCGCTGAATTGCAGCAAACCCGATCATGAAACGCAGCCATTGCCGGATGCTTGCCCGCTGGCCTCGCAATTCGCGCTGATAGCGTCGGGGCAAGCCCCGCTGGTGCAACCAAGCTCTCTGGCGGCGTGATTCACACCGGGGATCAGCGCAACTTCGTCGCCAAACGGTTCAGACAGGCGGGTCCACCTGACCCAATGGTCGCCGTCTGTCCGTCGCCGGGCTTGATGGCAAACCTCTACTTGGCACCCGCCAAGCTTTGGCGCGCTGACAGCGACCACCGCGGCACCGTATACTGGAGGCGCATATTTTCGGAGAGCAACCATGACGACTTCACGCAATCCCGAGACGCTCGCGCTGCACGCCGGTTGGCGCGCCGACCCGGCAACCGGATCGGTCGCGCCGCCGATTTACCAGACGACTTCGTTCCAGTTCGAAAGCACGGAGCACGCAGCGAGCTTGTTCGCGCTGCAAAAGCTTGGCAATATTTACACCCGGATCGGCAATCCGACCCTGGACATCCTGGAGCAGCGGTTAACGGCGCTCGAAGGCGGCGCGGCGGCGTTGGTCGTCGCATCCGGACAGGCGGCATCGGCGCTGGCCGTGCAGAATCTGGCGCGCGTCGGCGACAACATCGTCAGTTCGACCGACCTTTACGGCGGCACCTGGAACCTGTTCGCCAATACGCTGCGGGACCAGGGTATCGAGGTTCGCTTTGTCGATCCGGCCGAGCCGCAAGCCTTCGCGCGGGCGACCGACAGTCGGACGCGTGCCTATTATGCCGAAACGCTGCCCAATCCCAAACTGGCGGTGTTTCCCATCGCCGAAGTGGCGGCGATCGGGCGGCCGCTCGGTATCCCGTTGATTGTCGACAACACCGCGGCGCCGTTACTCGTGCGCCCGTTCGACCATGGCGCTGCCATCGTCGTGAGTTCACTGACGAAATACATCGGTGGCCATGGTACCTCGATCGGCGGGGTCATCATCGATGGCGGCAATTTCGACTGGCAGGCCCAGCCGGATCGCCAGCCGCAGCTTAACACGCCCGATGCCAGCTACCACGGCGCCATCTGGTCCGAGGCGGCCAAACCGCTCGGCCCCATCGCCTATGTACTGCGAGCAAGGGTCATCCTGCTGCGCGACCTTGGCCCGGCGTTGTCGCCGTTCAACGCTTTCCAGTTGCTCCAGGGGCTCGAAACACTGCCGCTGCGCATCGAACGCCATTGCGTCAATGCACTGGCGGTGGCGACCTGGCTGCAAACGCGTCCCGAAGTGACCCGGGTCATCCATCCATCGGTGCAGACTGGCGAAGCGAGGCGGCGCGCAGACAAGTATCTCACCCGCGGTTTTGGCGGCCTTGTCGGGTTCGAACTGGCGGGCGGCCAGGCGGCGGGCAGGGCGTTCATCGATGCGCTGAAGCTGTTCTATCACGTCGCCAATATCGGAGACGCGCGCAGCCTGGCGATTCATCCCGCCAGCACGACCCATTCGCAACTATCGAGCGACGATCGCGCGGCAACGGGTGTGTCCGACGGTTATGTCCGGCTTTCGGTGGGGATCGAGCATATCGACGACATCATTATCGATCTTGCCCAGGCGCTTGACGCATCGCAATGACCGCGCTGGCCGTGGGCATATCGAAGAACCCGCGAACACCGCGTCATTCCCGGGCTTCTTGCGCCTCGCCGCCGTCAAGGTCTTTCTGCCGCGCTGTGTCAACGGGCCAAAGCTGCGCCAAATTGCCTGAAAAACCGGATCATTTCATCGAACTGTCATGCCACCAACGCCCGGATTGAGGCGTTTAGGTTTTCCCCAATCGAGAGGACTTCCCATGACCAGCAACGAACATGACATCGACGTGCTGAACAACCTCATTGAAACCGTTATCGACAGCGCCGACGGTTACCAGCAAGCCATCAAGGAAACCGAAGCCTCGCGTTTTAGCGACATTTTCGCGCGCCGCGGTGCCGAACGCCAGCTGCTGACCGAGCAGATGCAGGCCCAGGTACGCGCGCTCGGCGGTTCGCCCGAAGACGATGGTACGCTGCTCGCATCGGCCCACCGCATGTTCCTCAACCTGCGCCACGCCGTCGCCGGTGGTGACCAGGCCGTCATCGATGAAGTCGAATCCGGTGAAGACCATATCAAGGCCAAGTTCGAAGACGCGATGCAGGACATCGAATTGACGGCGCCAACCCGGACGTTGATCGAAGACGGCTACAAGGTCGTCAAGGATGGCCATGACGAAATCCGGGACCTGAAGCACGCGATGCACGGCGGCGAACGCTAGAAAGCCGCGCGACCGGCGGCTGTACCCGCCGGCCGCGACCGAGCCCTGGAAAGGCGGGCCACCCGGTGACGGGTGGCCCGTTTTTTTGTGGATGGGGCCGAGGCCCGCTGCCTCAATAGACCGTGCGCACGTCGGGCTCGCGGTCCCAGATCCGACCGCCGGCCGCGGTTTCGACGAACAGCTCGGTGCCGGCATCAAGATCGGTGATGCCTTCATCGGCTTCCACCCCGGCGACATCGAGCAGCAGTCGGGCGTCGGAAGTGGTGCCGATGACCTTCAGGTGCGCAAAGGCGTCATGGACCCATGCGACCGCGGCCGATTGGGCCAGCAGCGCCGACGCACCGGCTTCGGATGCGATCACCGCCACGGCGTCGAAAAGCACCGAGGGCGCGCCGGCGAGTTGGTGATCGGCCTTGAGCAAGCTACCGTCATCAAGCACGACGCCGCCGATGGTCGGGCAGACGATCTTGAGCGTCGCGCCGGCTGCTTTCACCGACTTCTTCAACGCGGCGACGACCGCGGCGCCAGCGCCTTCGCTGACCAGTGCGCCGAATTGCCGGCCGGTCAGCGGCGGAGTCCCGCGCGCCAGCATGCTCAGGCTGGGTGCCGGCCCGAGATCGCTGCGCGGTTCGACGGCGGGTGTTGCCGGGATGATGGCCTCGGCATGGCCCAGACCGGCGGCGACGCGGTTGCCGAGATCATCATCGATGACGACGAGGTGGCCGAGTATCGTTGTGCGAACGATATCGGCTTCGACCTTGGACAATTCGAATATCAACGCGGCGACGATATGGTCCTGCTCAGGCTCGGTCTGGCTGAGGAAAAACTGCCGCGCCTGACTGTAATGATCGGCAAAACTCGGCGACCGGTGGCGCTGCTTGTTGCCTGCCAGTGGCGTTGCAAAGCTGCGAAAGCCTTCCGTCGGGCTCTCGCGCGGGCCCGATGGATCGAGGAGGCTGGGGGTGT
>JACMOT010000165.1 GCA_014377915.1 Tardiphaga sp. | reverse complement strand
GCCCGAAGATTTCCAAGGACATGGTCGACCTCGCCGTGCACATCCTGGACAGCAAGGCGTCGCATTTCGACGCCTCGAAATTCAAGGACGAATATGAAGATGCGCTGAAGGCGCTGGTGCGGAGCAAGGCCAGCGGCAAGGAAGTCAGGATCGAGAAGAAAGAACAGTCCGACAATGTCATCAGCCTCATGGACGCGCTTCAGCAGAGTTTGAAGGGCGGCAAGACGGCCAAGGCGGCAGCAGCCAAACGCGCGGCTCCCGCCGCGCGCGCCCGTCCGGCCAAGAAGGCGGCCCGCTCGACAGCCCGTCATCGCAAGGCCAGTTAGGATATCTGGAATCTCCCCAGACCATCAATGACCGCCCTGGTGGCGCCGAATTATTGATTGATCCAGCGATGGTTCCGATCAGCCTGGAAACTCCGCTCGACGCTTATGCCGCGCCTATATCTTGGCGCCGCTGGCCGTCTCGTTTTCAAATGCGGTGCGGCTCATCTTGCAGGCAGCGGTCAGGTCAGGACCGCGTCGCAACCGAGATCAAGCCATGTCCCGCACCGCCGAATCGCAAGATTTCGCCATCGCCGCCAGCAACTTTGACCCGCGCGAGGCGCCGGCTACCGCTTTGTTCAACGAGATCCTTGCCACCGCTTGGCGAGGCGAGCCGATGCGAGAGGCTGTACCGATAGCCTGCCTGAGGCAACTGATCGCGGCGCGGGCC
The DNA here is from genome assembly GCA_014377915.1 of Tardiphaga sp. The sequence goes on along the minus strand of JACMOT010000165.1, from coordinate 9,164 downwards.
TGGACCGACGCCGCGCTGGCGCTGATCGCGCTGAAGGCGCCGCAATGGAAATTGCGCAGCCTGCGTTATGACGGCGGTGAATGGCACTGCGCGTTGTCGCGTCAGCGCGAGATGCCGGAATGGCTCGACCAGAGCGCCGAGGCACACCATCCGCATATGGCGATGGCCATCCTCAGTGCCTTCCAGGAGATCGACGCCGATCCCTCGCGCCTCGGCAGCGTGCCTGCCATTCCTTCGGCCGCCGACAGTTTTGAGCCGATGCTTTGCGAGAATTTTGCCTGAACGCAACGCCGCCCGCATCGCCTGCCCCGATCTTCACCAGGAGACTTCTCGTGAATTCCGTCGAACCTCCCTCATCCGGCTCGCACATCGTATGGATTGGCAAGAACGCGCGCGGCCAATGGGTCGCGCAACACCAGAACGGCCTCTATGGGGGCCTGTTCGTCAACCGCGCCGACGCCGTGCGCTATGCGCTGTTCGAGAACGGGCATCATTCCGAAGCGATCATCGCCGTCGGCTGCATCCTTGAGCTCGATATGGCGTCGCAACCGACGGCGAATGCCGCCCTCGGCGAAGCCGGCTCTCGGGCAGCCTGAACCTATCTCCATGACCTCATCTTCAGATCATTCCTGGCTGGCCGGCGCCATCGCCGACCTGCCGACGCCGTTCGACGCCGATGAAGGCCTCGACCTCGAAGCCTTTGCTCGGCTGTGCCAGCGCCAGATCGATGCCGGCGCCACCGCGCTGCTGGTCGGCGAAACCATGGGCGAGTTGCCGACGCTATCGATCGGCGAACATGACAGCCTCGTTCGCACCGCCGCGACGACGGCGCGAGGCCGCGTCAAGGTGATCGCCGGCGCTGGTTCGAATGCCACCGCGCGAGCGATCGCGCTGACCCAACGCGCCGAGGCCGCGGGGGCCGACGCCATTCTTTCCGTAGTGCCCTATTACAACAAGCCGACCCAGGCCGGCATCACCGCGCATTTCCGGACCATCGCCGCGGCCACGTCGCTGCCGGTCATCCTGCACGACGCGCCGTACCGCACCATGCGTCCGCTGCTCGATGAGACGGTGCTGCAGCTGGCGGAGTCGCCGCAATTCATCGGGCTTTGCGACGGCAGCGGCGATATCACCCGCCCGCTGCGGCTGCGCGGACGTCTGCCTCCGGACTTCCGCCTGCTGTCGGGCCACGAATCGACCGCCACGGCGTTCTTGTTCTATGCGGGCGATGGCAGCGTCTGCGCGGTCGCCAATATCGCGCCGGAACTGATGCGCGCATTGTACGGCGCATGCCGGCGGGGTGAAGCCATCGAGGCTACCGCGCTGATGGACAGGCTGGCGCCTTTGAGCGATGCGTTGGCCCGCGATGCCACGCCGGCGTCGACAAAATATGCGCTGAACCTGCTCGGCCTCGCTTCGGCGCACGTTCGGCTTCCGATCGTCGGATTGGCGGGTTGCGAAAAAACCGCCATCGCGGCGGCGATAGCGGTTCTGTTCGGGCCGTAGCGCAATAATCGCCAAATCAGCCGCGCAGATCCTTCGCGGCGCGTTTTTCCCGCCATTTCGGCCCGGGCCCGCGCATGTCGTGCGCCTCGCGCCGATCACCGACCGGCGCGTCCCAAAATAAGGCGCGAAAGCGCCGCCGGATCAGCGCCGCGGCAATCTTGCCGTAGCTGCCGATCCGCCTGTACATCGCGGCCGAACGGTCCTTGGTCATGACCACCTCCGATGCCCAGCATGCGGCGCCTTCAGGCCCGGGTCACGAAAGCCGACGCGCGACAACTCACGATGCGCCCGCCGCGTCTTGTCGGCGACCAGCGCCACGCGAAGCGCTGCCAGCATGCCCCTGATGTGCCTGATTGCATGCCGCGCCAGCACACGGATCCGTTTCCACAGCATCGCGCCCGAATGATGCACGATCGGCGGCTGGTTACGGTGAATGAGGTAACAGCGATGGGCATCATCGCCGGCAAAGTCGTGAAGCGCGCTGTCCCGAGTGTACAACATGATCATGTCCGTCTTCCAGATCCGCCACGCGGGCGCGCGGCGTTGAAGGCAAGATGCGGACAAGGGAGTAGGAATTCGAGACGGCCGGCCGCGCTCATTCATAAGCACGGCATAGGAACGCAAAAGGACGGCAACGCGAGGCTGCCGGCCTTTGTTTAATTGTGGTCGCGCTTACTGGAAGATGCGGACCGCGCTTTGCATCGTCAGCCAGACCCCCCACAGCAGCGGCACGCCGACAAAGGCCCAGAACGCCGCCGTCGAGGCGTCCAAGCCACCCTTGCCGATGCCGTAAGAGCCGCCGCCGGTATTCGAGGTAGCGCCCTTGGCCTGCAGCGCGGCGACTTCCTCCGTCTTCATGAACCAGCGCGGAGCCAGCGGCCGGACCAGCATGTTGCAGATCAGACCGAGCACCAGCATGCCGGCGAGAATATACATCGTGAAGTCATAGCCCTGGGCCCGCGGCACGCCGGCGCTGATCTGGAATTCACGGATGTAGTTCACCACCACCGGGCCGACAATGCCCGCCGTGGCCCACGCCGTCAGCAACCGTCCGTGGATGGCGCCGACGAACTGGGTGCCGAAAATATCGGCGAGATAGGCCGGGACCGTGGCAAAGCCGCCGCCATACATCGACAGGATGATGCCGATGGCCAGCACGAACATCACCTTGCTTCCCATCGCCGCGAAGGTCGGCACCATCGCGTAAAGCACGATGCCCAGAATGAAGAAGGTGTAGTAGGTGTTCTTACGACCGAGCTTGTCCGACAGCGACGCCCAGACGAAGCGGCCGCCAATGTTGAACAGCGAGATCAGACCCGCGAAACCGGCGGCAATGCCGGCGATGGTGGTCTTCTGCGCGGCCGAAAGCTGGCTGAAGGAGACGTCGGGCAGCCCGATCAGCTTGCCCGCGAAAATCTCCTGCAACATCGGCGACGCCATGCCGATGACACCGATACCCGCCGAGACGTTGAGGCAGAGCACGCCCCAGATCAACCAGAACTGCGGGGTCTTGTGCGCATTGTCGAGATGCACATGGCCGGTGGTGATCATGGCATTGGCGGTAACCGGCGCAGTCCAGCCTTCCGGACGCCCGTTTGGCGGGGTGATGCGGTACGAGAACGCACCGATCGTCATGAACACGAAGTAGATCACGCCCATCGCCAGGAAGGTCTGCCAGACGCCGACATCGGTCGGGGTCTTGAAATAGTTCATCAGCAGGTTGGCGAGCGGCGACCCGATCATCGCGCCGCCACCAAACCCCATGATCGCCATGCCGGTCGCCATGCCGCGACGGTCTGGAAACCATTTCACCAGGGTCGACACCGGCGAGATGTAGCCCAGGCCGAGGCCGGTGCCGCCGATCACGCCGGAGCCGATCCATAACAACCAGAGCTGATGCGTGTAGACCGCGATCGAGCCCAGCACGAGGCCGCCGCACCAGCACAGGGCGGCGACGAAGCCAGCCTTGCGCGGCCCGACCCGCTCGAGCTAGCCGCCCCAGATCGCGGCGGAGACGCCGAGCAGCACGAAGAACAGCGTGTACATCCAGCCCAGGCTGGCGACCTTCCAGTTGCAGGTGGTGGTAAACAATTCGGTCGCCAGGCTCATACCATCGCACACTTGCTTGCCTGCGGGATTGGAGATCGCCTGCGACAGCGGCAGCCAGAACACGCTGAAGCCATAGGCCATCCCGATGCACAGATGGATGCAAAGCGCCGCGGGCGGCACCAGCCAGCGGTTGAAGCCGGCGGTGGCGATGATGCGCTCGCGGTCGAGAATCCCGGGCTTGGTGCCGGATAGAGTTCCCGCATTGCCGATCGTGGTCATGGAAGCCTCCCCTGCGGACGTCCGTGGCGGATCGTCTGCCGTCTGGTGTGGTAAGTGTAGTTCCCCTGCGACACGCGATATGCATCTGTGCGCCGCCCGATTTACTGGGCCAGAATGGCCGCGGCGAGTCGATAGTCCAATGGTGAAAATGCAAAAATTTTACTAGCTTTCGCGTTGCGCTGCAGCAAAATCAATCCGAATCCGCGATCGCTCCATTTCGTTTTGCGATCAAAAACACAATGATATCACCACGACGTTCGGTGGCTTCGATGGTATTTCCGGTCTGTTGAATCAGTACGGGAATATCGATGATGGCGAGTGGATCCGTGCAGCACACTTCGAGCCGCTCGCCGACGGCCAGCGCCTTCAGTGCCTTGCCCGTCATCAGCGCCGGTAGCGGACACTTCAGTCCGGTGAGGTCGAGTAGGGTTCGGGCCATGCAGCTAACTCCATCCGGTGCGCGGGCGTTATATCCGGCGGGTCCCGAATGTCCTATGCAGCAGCCATGACAGACAGGGCAAAAATGGCCGAAATACCTATAACACCGGGCGTAATCTTGGCAGGCGGTCTGGCACGAAGAATGGGCGGCGGCGACAAGCCGATGCGCGAGGTCGGCGGCCGGCTGTTGCTGCAACGGGTGATCGACCGGCTCGCCCCGCAATGCGACGGCCTGGTCCTGAACGCCAATGGGGATGCCGCCCGTTTCAAGGCGTTTGGCCTGCCGGTGGTGGCCGACGACCTCGCCGACTATCCCGGCCCGCTGGCCGGTATTGTTGCCGCGCTGGACTGGTACGCCTTGCATTTTCCGCAGGCGGGCTGGATGATCAGCGTCGCCGGCGACTGCCCCTTTCTGCCATGCGATCTGGTGCAACGGCTGCGGCAGGCGCGCCACGCCGAGGACGCGCAGCTCGCGGTCGCGGCGTCCGCCGGGCAGTCGCATCCGGTGATCGGGTTGTGGGATGTGAGCCTGCGCCATGAGCTGCGCCAAGCCCTGGTGCGGGAGGATATCCGCAAGGTCGCGCGCTGGACCGCGCGCTACCGGCTCGCCACCGTGGAGTGGCCGGCCACGCCGCGCGATCCATTCTTCAACACCAACACCACCGAGGACCTCGCGGAGGCTCAGCGGTTGGCGGCACTCGACGGCAAGTAGAGGACGCATGTCGGCATTCCCAGCGCGCCGGTTGGCGCGCTGGGAATGCCGAACGGAGCGGCTTCCCAGCCGCGCACCGATTGCGCTACGCTGTCCCCAACAACAAGCGGCCAATGCGCCGCGATTGACCGGGAGGCGATGTCGAATGTTCCGCGGACTCACGCTCGCATTGGGCGCCCTTGCGCTGCTCGGCTCTCCTGCCTCTGCCCAAATCTCCGACGACGTCGTCAAGATCGGCGTGCTCACCGACATGAACGGCCCGGCCTCGACGCCGTCGGGCCAGGGCTCGGTGACCGCGGCGCAGATGGCGGTGGAGGATTTTGGCGGCAGCGTGCTCGGCAAGCCCATCGCCGTCATCGTCGGCGATCACCAGCTCAAGCCGGATATCGGCGCCGCGCTGGCGCGGCGCTGGTACGATATCGATCAGGTCGACCTGATTGTCGACGTCCCGGTGTCGGCGGTCGGACTCGCGGTGCAGAACGTCGCCAACGACAAGAAGCGACTGTTCATCACCCACTCGACTGGCGCCGCGGATTTCCACGGCAAATTCTGTTCGCCCTATACGATGCAATGGGTGTTCGACACCCGCGCACTCGCCGTCGGCACCGCGCAGGAGGTGGTGAAGCGCGGCGGCGATTCATGGTTCTTCATCACCGACGACATCGCGTTCGGCCACGCGCTGGAGCGCGACGCCTCCGCGGTGATCAACAAGGCCGGCGCCAAAATTCTCGGCGCCGCCCGGCCGCCGTTCGGCACCTCCGACCTGTCGTCCTTCGTGCTGCAGGCGCAGGCCTCGAAGGCCAAGATCATCGGCATCGCCGGCGGGCCGCCGAACAACATCAACGAGATCAAGACCGCCGGCGAATTGGGCGTGTTCAAGGGTGGCCAGCAGATGGCGGCATTGCTGGCTTTGATCACCGACGTGGATTCGCTGGGGCTGCCGAGCGCGCAGGGCCTGCTGCTGACCACCGCGTTCTATTGGGACATGGACGACAAGACCCGCGACTGGTCGAAGCGCTATTTTGCCAAGATGAAGCGAATGCCGACGATGTGGCAGGCCGGCGTCTATTCATCGGTGATGGTCTATCTTAATGCCATCCGCGACGCCGGCACCGACGAACCCTTGAAGGTCGCGGCGAAAATGCGGGAAAAACCGATCGAGGATTTTTTCGCCCGCAACGGCCACCTGCGCGAGGACGGACTGATGGTGCACGACCTGATGCTGGTACAGGTGAAGTCGCCGGATGCGTCGAAATATCCGTGGGACTACTACAAAATCCTGGCAAAGATTTCCGGCGAAGATGCATTCGGCCCGCCGGACCCTGCGTGCAAGTTGGGGAATAAGTAGTACGCCTCCTCAGCCGTCATTGCGAGGTCAGGGAAAGCCAATTGGCTTTCCCCTTTGCCGTTGCGACGAAGCAATCCAGTCTTCCTGAGCTTGCGGCCTTCTGGATTGCCGCGTCGCTTCTCTCCTCGCAATGAATTGGCGAGGCCAGAGCATCAGCACCGCTCTGTTACTTGCGCTACTTTACCAGCCCGATCTCGCGAAAATATTTCAATGCGCCGGGATGGATCCGCGACTGGTCCGGCGCCGAGGCCACGGTGTTGGTCGCCGTGCTCTCTTTCGCCTGCGTCAGCCGCGCACCAAAGGCGGCTTCCGCGCCGTGCAGCGTCTTGGCCAGCCGATAGGCGATGTCGTCGGGCAGCGTCTCGCGCGCCAGCAGATAGCTCCACGAGCCCACCGAGTCGATCGCCACGTCCTGCCGCGAATAGCTGTAGGGCGCGACCTGCATCGGTTTCAGGAAGCTGTGTCTGGCACGGATCTGCGCGATCTCTTCCGCGCTCGGCACGATGAAGCGCGCCCCGCCTGGGGTGTCGGCCATCGCCTTGAAGCCGGGCCAGCCGAGGCCGGCGCCCCACAAAGCGGCGACGCGGCCATCCAGCACCATCGCCGGGCCGTCGCCGGCGCGGTCGAGATAGACCGCCTCGAAATCGCCCTCCTGTTTCAGGCCGAGGCCATCCAGCACGTAACGCGCCAGCACCGGAAGGCCGGAGCCCCTGGCACCGAAGGCGACCGGTTTGCCGACCAGATCACGGATGGTGCGGTACGGGCTGTCGGCGCGGACCACGAACATGCCGGGGTTGGAATACAGCGCGCTGATGATCTTCAGCCGCGTCGGCGGCCGGCCAATGCCCTGGAACGCCTCATAGGCCGGCTCGCCGGCCACCAGCGCGATATCGAGCTGACCGGCCTCCAGCAGCGGAATGTTCTCGAAACTGCCCTTGGTGGCGCGCGGCACGATCGACAGCGTCGGATCGGCCCTGTTCATCACTTCGGCATAGGCGCCGCCATAGAGCGGAAAGCCGCCGCCCGGCGTCGCAGTGCCGAGGGAGATGGTGGGGATCGATATAGGCTTGCCTCCATCCTGTGCCGATGCGGCTGCGCTGAGCGACAGCAGAGCCGCGATGGCGATGCGAACGATGTTCATGATCAATGGCCTTACAAAATATGCATAGAGGCACACTGCCCGGCTCGCCACCGTGGCGGCAAGCGAAACCAGCGCCAGATCCCTGGCGCCATGGCATCAACAGGCGAAATCCCCGGCACAGCGTCGTTTCCCGGCCCGTTCCGGAGTCATCACGCGACGTCAGTGCACAAGACGATCGAGAACTTGTCGATCACTTTCAACCTTCACCTATGGCGTGCTATAGCATTTTGCTGAACCAGAGCGTGCAATGCCGATCGTGACGCAGCAAGCTATTTCAGCAACTCCGGAACCAAAAGGCGGCCTTGTGGCCAGACTGGAGACGTTGCGTGCCGGCGAGGCCATAACTGTCATTGGTATCGGTCAGACTGAGCTCGGCCAAATGTTGTCAAGGGCCGCTGCCACGCGCCCCATGCTGCGACTGGAATTCGATAATGCCGCAACGATAGCCGTTGCGATCGATCTAATTCTCAACGATCTGGCTGATCTGGTCGTTGCGCGGGCACCGGATTGGGACGATCCCGATCCGGTGCTGAAGGATTTCCCGCGCCTACGCTCGGGGTGGCGACGCGCGGCGCTACGCTTGGCCATGACCGGCCGCCGTCCCAGATTTCGACAGCTTGCGCCTGAAACAGAATTCGCGCATCTGCTGTCGGTCCTTCCGGATCTCACACTGCTCGCCGACGTCAGCCCTTCGCGCAGCGACCGCGCGGCACCTATCATCGCAGCACTTGACTGGTGTCGGCGCCACGGCGCCGCTGTGGTGACGCTACTCAGCGAAGCGCCGGCGCAGGACGCGCCATGGGACGCCCTGCTCTATAATGCCTTCACGGTCGATGCTTCGCCTGTCGAGCCCGCGGTGCAGCGGCTCATCCCATTATCCGCGATCGCGTCGGGAAGCGCGACAGAGCGACGCATGCGCGCAGCACTGCGCGGCGCCCCCGACCTTGCAGGCCTTTTCGAGGACGAAGTTACACTACAGCTTGGCCCGCTCGGGCCGACACCGCGGGTTGACCTGCTGTGGCGCGACGGCAAGGTTGTCGTCGAGCTTGATGGCGCCGAGCACGAGCGTGATCCCAATTACGGTGCCGACCGTCATCGGGATTACGAACTTCTCGTGGCAGGTTATTTCGTTCTGCGGCTCACCAATGCCGAGGTGCAGCTGGACCTCGACCGTTCATTAGAAAAGGTGCGCCGCGTCGTCAATCTGAGGAGGACATCGCCTTGAGTTACGATCCGACACCGAACCAGGCGCTTTTGCTGTTCGGGATTCTTGCGTGCCATGGCACCTGCAAGCAGGCCGAACTGATGCCAGCAGTGAAGAAGGCCGACCGGGAAGCCCTTGCAAGCCACAGACTGATTACGGCCGGCAAGGTCGGCAACGGCTATACTCTGACGCTGGCCGACGCTGGTTGGGCCTGGACCGCGGCGAACCTTTCCGCTGCGCTGCCGCCAGCGCAGCGGACGCTATCCAGCCTGCTGGCCCGTCTCGGTGAATACCTGGAAAAAAGCGGCGAGACGCTGGCGGATTTCATTGGCAGCGCGCCCGAGGAGATCCTGGCTCCGCCGCCTGCGCAAAAGCGCGACAAATCCCGGGCCAAGCCGACCAAGGCTCGACCGCCAACGCCGGCAGCACTGCGCAAACGGATCGAAACCGCGTATCTCGATCTGACACATGGCCGCACGGACGAGAG